>JBDSHF010000288.1:0-27807 GCA_039918595.1 Thermoanaerobaculia bacterium | reverse complement strand
CCCAACGAGGACATGCCATTCCTCGAAGACGGGACCCCGGTCGACATCGTGCTCAACCCGCTGGGCGTGCCGTCACGGATGAACGTCGGCCAGATCTTCGAGACCCACCTGGGCTGGGCCGCGCGCGGCCTTGGCCAGCAGATCCAGGAGATGCTCGACGGCATTCACGAGCGCGGCAAGGAGATCGCCGGCAAGGACGTCAAAGCGATCCGGACCAAGCTCAAGGATATCTACGGCGACCATTACACCAAGGAGCTCGACGCCCGGGACGACGACGGGATCATGGACCTCGCGTCCAACCTGGTCGGCGGCATTCCGATGGGCACCCCGGTGTTCGACGGCGCGCGCGAAGCGGATGTGTCGGACATGCTGCGCATGGCGGGGCTCGACGAGTCCGGCCAGGTGGTGCTGTTCGACGGCCGCACCGGGGTCGCGTTCGATCGCAAGGTGACCGTGGGCTACATCTACATGCTCAAGCTGCACCATCTGGTCGACGACAAGATCCACGCCCGTTCGATCGGCCCCTACAGCCTGGTTACCCAGCAGCCGCTGGGCGGAAAGGCGCAGTTCGGCGGACAGCGCTTCGGCGAGATGGAGGTGTGGGCCTTGCAGGCGTACGGCGCCGCCTACACATTGCAGGAGATGCTGACGGTCAAGTCCGACGACGTGATCGGGCGGACCAAGGTCTACGAGGCGATCGTCAAGGGTGACGACACGTTCGAGGCCGGCATCCCCGAAAGCTTCAACGTTCTGGTCAAGGAAATGCGTAGCCTTGGCCTCAGCGTCGAACTCGACTCGATCGAAAAAGATGACGACGGGGCGACAACCGCCATCGCCGCCGAATAGCTACCCTCCCCTCCCGCTCGCGGGGGGGGATCGAGGGGTGGGCCCGCCAGGTCCGCTGCTCACAACGTTCCAACCCGGCCCCGCCCGCATCTGGGAGGGGAGTGAGGAAGAGAAAACATGAACGAACTGACCAATTTCGCCAATCCGATCGCCCGCCAGGAGACGTTCGACCAGATCCGCATCGGAATCGCGTCCCCGGACAAGATCCGCAGCTGGTCGTTTGGCGAGATCAAGAAGCCCGAGACCATCAACTACCGCACGTTCAAGCCCGAGCGTGACGGCCTGTTCTGCGCGCGCATCTTCGGTCCGATCAAGGATTACGAATGCCTGTGCGGCAAGTACAAGCGGATGAAATACAAGGGCATCGTGTGCGAGAAGTGCGGCGTCGAGGTGACCGTTTCCAAGGTCCGCCGCGAGCGCATGGGCCACATCGAGCTGGCCGCGCCGGTCGCTCACATCTGGTTCCTGAAGTCGCTGCCGAGCCGCATCGGCCTGCTGCTCGACATGCAGTTGAAGCAGCTCGAGCGCGTGCTCTATTTCGAAAGCTACATCGTCACCGAGCCCGGCCTGACCCCGCTCGAGAAGTTCCAGCTGCTGACCGAGGACGAGCTTCTCGCCGCGCAGGATGAGTATGGCGAAGACGCCTTCACCGCCGGCATTGGCGCCGAAGCGGTGCGCCAGATGCTGATCGACCTCGATTTGTCGGGCGAGCGCGAGGCTTTGCTCAAGGAACTGTCCGAGACCAAGTCGGAATTGAAGCCGAAGAAGATCATCAAGCGCTTGAAGGTGGTCGAGAGCTTCCTCGAATCCGGCAACCGCCCGGAGTGGATGATCCTTGAGGTCGTCCCGGTCATCCCGCCCGAGCTGCGCCCGCTGGTGCCACTCGACGGCGGCCGCTTCGCGACGTCCGATCTCAACGATCTCTATCGCCGCGTGATCAACCGCAACAACCGTTTGAAGCGACTGATGGAATTGCGCGCGCCGGACATCATCGTCCGCAACGAAAAGCGCATGCTCCAGGAAGCGGTCGACGCTCTGTTCGATAACGGCCGCCGCGGCCGCACCATCACCGGTGCCAATAAGCGCCCGCTGAAATCGCTGTCCGACATGCTCAAGGGCAAGCAGGGCCGCTTTAGGCAAAATTTGCTCGGCAAGCGGGTCGACTATTCGGGTCGTTCGGTGATCGTCACCGGTCCGGAATTGAAGCTTCACCAGTGCGGCCTGCCGAAGAAGATGGCGCTCGAGCTGTTCAAGCCGTTCATCTACAACCGGCTCGAGGAGAAGGGTCTGGTCGGCACCATCAAGGCCGCCAAGGAGATGGTGGAGGCCGAGGTCGACGAGGTGTGGGACGCGCTCGAGGAGGTCATCGAGGATCATCCGGTGATGCTCAACCGCGCGCCGACGCTGCACCGCCTGGGCATCCAGGCGTTCCAGCCGACGCTGATCGAGGGCAAGGCGATCAAGATCCACCCGCTCGTCTGCGCCGCGTTCAACGCCGACTTCGACGGCGACCAGATGGCCGTGCACGTGCCGCTGTCGCCGAAGGCCCAGATCGAGTGCAAGGTGCTGATGCTGGCGTCGAACAACATCCTGTCGCCGGCGCACGGGCGTCCGCTCGCCGTGCCGACGCAGGACCTGGTGCTCGGCGGCTACTACCTGACGCTGCCCAAGCTGGGCGCCAAGGGTGAGGGGCGGATCTTCCCCGACTTCAACACGGTGCTGCTGGCGCTCGACGCCGGCGAGGTCGAGACGCTGTCGCCGATCAAGGTGCGTTACTCGGGGCCGTACATCAACCTCGACACGCAGCTCGACAAGCAGGACATCGTGCACGCCGAGCTCGAGGAGCTCGACCGCCAGTTGATCGAGACCACCGTCGGCCGGGTGATCCTCAACATGCACCTGCCGAAGGAGATTCCGTTCATCAACGGCCTGTTGAAGAAGCGCGGCCTGCAGGACCTGGTCGGCTACTGCTTCATCACGCTGGGCAACGACAAGACGGTCGAGATGCTCGACGAGATCAAGGAGGTCACCTTCCTCTACGCCACCAAGGCGGGCATCTCGTTCGGCGTCGACGACATGGTGGTGCCGAAGCGCAAGCCGGAGATCCTCCAGCAGGCGCGCACCGAGGTGGTTGAGATCGAGAACCAGCGTTCGGCCGGCGTGATCACCGCCGGTGAGCGTCACAACAAAATCATCGACATCTGGCACCGGGTGACCGAGAAGGTCTCGGAGGAGATGTTCCGCGAGATGCGGGAGATCGAGCACGAGACCGGCGTCTTCAACCCGATCAACCTGATGGCCGACTCCGGCGCCCGCGGCTCGCGCGAACAGGTGCGCCAGCTCGCCGGTATGCGCGGCCTGATGTCCAAGCCCTCGGGCGAGGTCATCGAGACGCCGATCACGGCGAACTTCCGCGAGGGGCTCTCCGTGCTGCAGTACTTCATCTCGACGCACGGCGCCCGCAAGGGTCTGGCCGATACGGCGTTGAAGACGGCGGACTCGGGGTACCTCACCCGCCGTCTGGTCGACGTGGCGCAGGACGTCATCATCAACGAGGAGGACTGCTGCACGATCGACGGCATCGTCGTGACGGCGATCATGGAGGGCGGCGAGATCCTCGAGGCGCTGCGCGACCGTATCGTCGGCCGCGTCTGCCAGGAGGACATCTACGATCCGATCAGCGGCGAGCTGATCCTCGAAGTCGGCCAGGAGATCACCGAGCTGCTGGGCACCGCGGTGCAGGCGGCGGGCATCGAGCGGGTGAAGATCCGTTCCGTGCTCACCTGCGAGACCCGGCGCGGCGTCTGCATCCGTTGCTATGGCCGCAACCTCGCGACCGGCAAGATGGTCGAGATCGGCGAGGCGGTGGGCGTCATCGCCGCGCAGTCGATCGGCGAGCCCGGCACGCAGCTCACGATGCGGACCTTCCACTACGGAGGCACCGCCTCGCGGGTGTCCGAGCAGTCGAAGCACATCGCCAAGAACCCGGGCACGGTGAAGTTCCTCAACGTCAACACGGTCGAGAGCCGCCGCGGCTCGCTGATCGTCATCAACCGCAGCGGCAAGCTCGTCATCACCGACGAGAAGGGGCGCGAGCGGGAGCGCTATGCCCTGACCTACGGCTCGCAGCTGCTGGTGCACGAGGCGGACGAGGTCCAGCCGGGCACCGAGCTGGTCACCTGGGACCCCTTCACCTCCGCCATTCTCTCCGAGATCCGGGGCAAGGTGGAGTTCCAGGACATCGTCGAAGGGGAGAACGTCCGCGAGGAGACCGACAAGGTCACCGGCCTGTCGCAGAAGATCATCGTCGAGGCGTCGGCCAACGAAAAGCGTGTGCCGGCGATCTTCGTTCAGGGTGACGACGGCCGCACCAAGCGGTATCTCCTCCCCTCGGGCTCGCACCTGCTGGTCCAGAACGGCCAGGATATCTACCCCGGCGACACGCTGGTGAAGATCCCGCGCGCGACGACGAAGACCAAGGACATCACCGGCGGTCTGCCCCGTGTCGTCGAGCTCTTCGAGGCCCGCAGCCCCAAGGAGCCGGCGATCATCACCGAGATCGACGGTACGGTCCGGCTGGGCGACGTGCACAAGGGGATGCGCAAGGTGGTCGTCGAGAGCGACATGGGCGACTCCCGCGAGTACCTGGTGCCGCGCTCGATCCACATCAACGTGCAGGAGGGGGAGCGGGTGCGCGCCGGCGAGCCTCTGATCGACGGCCCGATCAACCCGCACGACGTCCTGCAGGTGCTCGGCGAGAAGGAACTGCAGCGCTACATGACCGACAAGATCCAGGAGGTCTACCGGTCGCAGAGCGTCGCCATCAACGACAAGCACATCGAGGTGATCGTGCGCCAGATGATGCGGTCGGTGAAGATCGAGGAGGTCGGCGACACCGAGTTCCTGATCGACGAGCAGGTGGATCGCTGGAAGTTCGGCGAGGAGAACGAGCGCGTCGTCGCCGCCGGCGGTACCCCCGCCATCGGCCGGCCGCTGCTCCTGGGCATCACCAAGGCGTCGCTGTCGACCGACAGCTTCATCTCGGCGGCGAGCTTCCAGGAGACCACCCGGGTGCTCACCGAGGCCGCGATCAGCGGCAAGGTGGACGGCCTGCGCGGTCTCAAGGAGAACGTCATCGTCGGCCGGGTGATCCCCGCCGGCACCGGCATGGGCTACTACCACGACTTCCACATGACCGAGGAGTTCATCGAGGCCGACAACGAGCCCGAGGAGGAGCTGTTCTTCGAGTTCGGCGAGGAGGAGATCCGCAGCCTCCCGCAGGAAGTGCTGGAAGGCGAGTAGCTTTCACCCCATCGGAAAACAAAAGGGCGGCCGCGAGGCCGCCCTTTTCTTTTGGAGCGGAGCTTACGGGAGGCGCTGCACGATCCGGCGGGCCACGAGGTCGGCCTCGGACACGTTGCGCGCTGTGCGGCTCCAGGCGACGACCCCCCGGCCGGCCGCGTTGAGAGCGACGGCGGGAAGGCCGAAGCCGGCGCCGGCGAGGTCGATCCGGAGGTCCCCGCCGCGCGGGACGGCGTCCAGCGTGAAACGGCGGCCGGCGATCTCGGCGCCGCCGCCACCCGGCGAGGCGGAGCTCGACCAGACCACCAGGAAGCCGTCCGCCGTCAGGGCGATCGCGGGATTGTCCTGCGAACCCTTGGTGAAGGCGTTGACGTGGAAGAGCGGGCCGGCCGGGGTGCCGTCGGCGGCGAGGCGCTGGCCGAGGAGGCCGATGAGGTTCGTCACGTTACTGTCGGGCTCGCTCGGGTAGTCCCCCGCGGCATCGGTCCAGACGAAGACCGACTCGCCGCTATCCCGCAACGCCATCGCGAACTCGTACTGGCTGGTGTTCTCGGTCAGTCCTGAGTTCACCTGGAAGTCGTCGCCCAGCGGCGCGCCCGCGGCGGTGAAGCGCCGGGCGTAGACGTCGTAGAAGGCCCCCTCACCGCCATAGTTCAGCCAGCCGATCAGGAAGTTGCCCTGGCTGTCGACCGCCACCTGGGGAGTGCCCTGCTCGTTGAAGAGCGTGGTGTTGACCCGGAACTCGGGGCCGAGAGGCTGGCTCGCGGCATTGAAGCGCCGTGCGTAGAGGTCCGACAGCTTGCTGGGGTAGGTCAGTGGGCCGCTCGACCATGCCGCCACGAAGCCGCCGCCGGGCGTGAAGGCCACCGCGGGTGTGGACTGGCTCCCCTCCGTGTTCGAGCCCAGGAGGAACCGTCCACTCGCGGGCCGGCCGTCGGCGGTGAACCGGCGGCCGAAGACGCTGGTGTCGTCCGGCGATCCCCCTTGCCAGACGACCAGGAAGGAGCCGTCGGCCGCCATGGCGAGCCTCGGCAGCAACTCGTCGGCCCGGCTGTTGCTCACCCGCAGACGCCCGCCTTTCGGGGTGCCGTCGGCGCGGAAGAGGCGGATCCAGACGCGGGACGCCTTGCCCCGCTGCAGCCCGAATCCGCTCTGCCAGGCCACGACGAAGTCGCCGCTCGGCGCGACCGCGACCTGCGCCGACCAGTTCAAGTCGGTCAGGGGTGCGCTGACGAGGATCTCGCCGCCGCGCGGCGTCTGGGCGACGGCCGGCAGGGAGGCGAGCAGGACACCAGCGATGAAGAGTGCGACGGCTTGCCTGCGGAACATGCCTTCTCCTTTGATGTTATGAGTTCACAGCATAGCTCAATCTCCGGGGGAGTGTTAAAATCGCCTCGGCCCTGGGGCCATCTCAAAAAGGAAGCTTCCATGCAGACCCGGTCCCTTCCTCTTCTCCTTCTTCTCTCTGTAGTCGCGGTTCCGGCGTTCGCGGATGATGTCTACCTGGTCAATGGGCGGAAGTTCGAGGGTGTGATCGCGGAGACGACCGATTCGCAGGTGCGCATCCAGATGCAGGGTGGAACCTTGAGCCTGCCCAGGGAGCAGGTGCTGCGGGTGGACACCGGCGACACCAGCCTCGCCGAATACCTGCGCCGCAAGGAGGAGCTCAAGAAGAGCCCCTCGACGCGGGCGGCGGACTGGCTGGAACTCGCCCGCTGGGCCCACGGCAAGGAGCTCGAGCAGGCGACCCGCGAGTCGGCGCTGGCCGCCGCGACGCTCGATCCGAAGCTCGGCGGTCTCGCGCCCGTTCTGCGCGGGTTTGGCTACGTGCTCGACTCGCAGCTCGACCGCTGGGTCCCCTACGCCGATTCGATGCGGCGCCGCGGTTTCATGCTCGCGGGAGGGCAGTGGATCACCCGCGAGGAGTACCAGGCGAAGCAGCGGGCGCAGGAGGAGGATCAGATCCGGCACGCCGCCGTCCGGCAAGAGGCGGCCCGGGCCGCCCGCGAGGACCGGCTGGCCGCCCTGGCCGAGATCTCGGCGGTCCGCCAGCTCATCCAGCCACCCCAGCCGGTCTACCCCTATCCGGCCTATGGCAGCTATGGCGTTCCGGTAGTCGCCATTCCGGGCTGGTGGAGCGGCGGCGGTGGACAAGGACCACGGCCGCGGCCGCCCCACCGGCAGGGTCCCGCCGGCTTCACCCACGTCCCCGGCAGCCTGATCGGCGGCTCCCTCTTCCCGGACTCGAACTGAACCCCGGGCACGCTATCGAGGTCGAGGAACTCCGGAAGACCTATTCCGGAGGCGTCGAGGCGCTGCGTGGAGTCTCGTTCGCCGTCCGCGCCGGCGAGGTGTTCGCCCTTCTGGGGCCGAACGGCGCCGGCAAGTCGACCACGGTCCGCATCCTGACCACCCTCTCGTCGCCTACCGCCGGCCGGGTCCGCGTCGCCGGCTTCGACGTCGTCCGCCAGCCGCGCGAGGTGCGCCGCCGCATCGGCTCGGTGGCCCAGAGCTCCGGGGTCGACCCGACCGCCACCGGGCGCGAAAACCTCACCCTCCAGGGGCGGCTCTTCCGGCTGCCGCCGGCCGAGCTGCGTTCGCGCACGGAGGAGCTCCTTCATCTCTTTCAGCTCGAAGCGGCGGCCGACCGCGCGGCGGCGACCTACTCGGGCGGCATGAAGCGGCGGCTCGACGTTGCCATGGGCCTGATCCACCGCCCCGAGGTGCTGTTCCTCGACGAGCCGACCACCGGCCTCGACCCGGAGAGCCGCGCCGTGATGTGGAAGGAGGTCCGGCGGCTGGCGCGGGAGGGGCTGACGCTCCTGCTGACCACCCACTATCTGGAGGAGGCCGACCAGCTCGCGCAACGGATCGCGATCGTCGACGGCGGCCGGATCGTGGCCGCCGGCACGCCCGCGGAGCTGAAGCGGGAGATCCCCGGGGATGCCGTCACGCTCGACGACGTCTATCTCAAGGCGACCGGTCACCCCTACCGTGGAGACAGTGAGTGACGGACTTCCTGAGGGATACCTGGTACCTGTTCGTGCGCCTGCTGCGGGCGACGGCGCGGATGCCGGTCTTCGTCCTCATCTCGATCGTGCAGCCGATCCTCTGGGTTCTGCTGTTCGGGCAACTGTTCGCCAAGGTGACGACGATCCAGGGGTTCGGCGCCTCGTCCTACGTGCAGTTCCTGGCGCCGGGGATCTCGATCATGACCGCCCTGTTCGGCGCCGCCTACTCGGGGATGGGCATGCTGGGGGACATCGACCGCGGCGTGCTCGACCGCTTGCTGGCGACCCCGGTCTCCCGCGGCGCGCTGATCGCCAGCCGCATCCTCCACTCGGCGGTCCAGGTGGTGATCCAGGCGGCGATCATCCTCGCCGTCGCCTGTCTCCTGGGGGCGCGCCCTGAAGGGGGGCTGCCCGGCATCCTGACCGTCTTTCTCGCCGCCGCTCTCCTCGGCGCCGCCTTCGCCGCCTTCTCGAACGCCCTGGCGCTCGCCGCCCGCAAGGCTGAGCTGGTGATCGCGGTGATGAACTTCATCGTGCTGCCGACGACCTTCCTGTCGAGCATGATCATGTCGCGCAACCTGATGCCCCCCTGGATCCGGACCGTCTCCTGGTTCAACCCGGTCAACTGGGCGGTCACCGCCGCCCGCGACGGCTTCCAGGGGGAGGCTCCGGCCGAGATCGTTCTCTCTCTCGGGCTGCTGGCCGCCTTCGCCCTGGTCTGCGGCGCGGTCGCCACCCTGTCGTTCAACCGGTACCGGCGGGCGATGTAGGCTACTCTTCCATCATGGCCCCCTCCGATCCGGAGACCGCGCGTCTGCAGGAGGACGCCCGGCGCGAGAAGAACTGGAAACGCTGGGGGACTTACCTCTCCGAGCGCCAGTGGGGGACTGTCCGCGAGGACTACTCGGCCGCCGGCGACGCCTGGGGCTACTTCCCTCACGACCACGCCCGCAGCCGCGCCTACCGCTGGGGGGAGGACGGCCTGCTGGGGATCTGTGACCGCGAGGGGCGAGTCTGCTTCGCCCTCGCTCTCTGGAACGGGCGCGACCCCATTCTCAAGGAGCGGCTGTTCGGGCTCTCCAATCCGGAGGGGAACCATGGCGAGGACGTCAAGGAGCAGTACTTCTTCCTCGATGCCACCCCCACCACCTCCTACGCCAAGGCGCTCTACAAGTACCCGCAGGCCGAGTTTCCCTACGGCCGTCTGGTCGAGGAGAACCGGCGCCGGGGCAAGGATCAGCCGGAATTCGAGCTCCTCGACACCGGGGTCTTCGACGGCGACCGCTACTTCGACGTCTTCGCCGAGTACGCCAAAGGCGCGCCCGACGATCTCCTGATCCGCGTCACCGTCGTCAACCGCGGGCCCGAGGCGGCGACGGTCCACGTCCTGCCGACCCTCTGGTTCCGCAACACCTGGAGCTGGGGGCGAACCGGCGAGGAGGGGTGCTGGCCGAAGGGGTCGATCTGCCAGGAAAGCGATAGCACCCTGCTCGCGCACCACCCCGGCCTTGGCCATCTCCGCCTGGCGGCGGAGACGCCCCCCGCGGGCCTGCTGTTCACCGAGAACGAGACCAACGTCGAACGGCTCTTCGCGAGGCCCAACCCGGGGATGTACGTCAAGGACGCCTTCCATTCCTATCTGATCGCGGGGCGGAGCGACGCCGTCAACCCGGCGGGGGAGGGGAGCAAGGCCGCCCTCCACTACCGGCTCGAGCTGCCGCCCGGCGGCGAGGCCGTCCTCAACCTCCGCCTGACGCTCGAGGGGCATGACGGCGGCGGCGCGCCGTTCGGCGATGGGTTCCGCCGGACGTTCGCGGCGCGCCTCGCCGAGGCCGACGCCTTCCACGCCGCGATTGCCGAGCCCGGCCTCGGCGAGGAGGAGAGGCGGATCTGCCGGCAGGCGACGGCGGGGCTCCTCTGGTCGAAGCAGTTCTACCACTTCATCGTCGGCGACTGGCTCGACGGCGACCCCGGGCAACCCCCGCCGTCCGAGGAGCGCAAGCGGGGGCGCAACGCCGGCTGGCGCAACCTCCACAGCCGCGACGTGGTCTCCATGCCCGACTCCTGGGAGTACCCCTGGTGGGCCTCCTGGGACCTCGCGTTCCACATGCTGAACTTCGCCCGGATCGATCCCGAGTTCGCCAAGGAGCAGCTCCTGCTGCTGCTGCGCGAGTGGTACATGCACCCCAACGGGCAGCTCCCGGCCTACGAGTGGTCGTTCTCGGACGTCAATCCGCCGGTGCACGCCTGGGCCTGCTGGCGGGTCTACAAGATGGCGGCCCCGCGCGGGCAGCGCGACCGGCTGTTCCTGGAGCGGGCCTTCCAGAAGCTCCTGATCACCTTCACCTGGTGGGTGAACCGCAAGGACGAGGAGGGGAACAACCTCTTCTCCGGCGGCTTCCTCGGGCTCGACAACATCGGCGTCTTCGACCGCTCCCAGGGGCTGCCCGGCGGCGCCACGCTCGAACAGGCGGACGGCACGGCCTGGATGGCGTTCTTCTGCATCACCATGCTCTCGATGGCCCTGGAGCTGGCCGACGAGGATGCTGCCTACGAGGACGTGGCCTCGAAGTTCTTCGAGCACTTCGTGGCGATCAGCGACGCCATCAACAGCCTGGGCGGCACCGGCCTCTGGAACGAGGAGGAAGGGTTCTACTACGACCAGATGCTGCTCGACGGCCGGCGCACCCCCCTCGGCATCCATTCGATGGTGGGGATCATCCCCCTGTTCGCGGTGTCGGCCCTGGACGAGGACATCGTCTTCCAGCGCCTGCCCGGTTTCGCCAAGCGGATGCGCTGGTTCCTGCGCAACCGGCAGGATCTGGCGCGCAATATCTCGTTCATGGAATCGCCCCGGCGGCCGGGGGATACGGTCTTCCTGCTCGCCATCCCCTCGCGCGAGCGGCTGGTGCGGGTGCTGCGCTATGTGCTGGACGAGAGCGAGTTCCTCTCTCCCCACGGCGTGCGCTCGCTGTCGCGCGTCCACCGCGAGCGCCCCTTCGAGCTGCCGGTGGACGGCCAGATCCATCGCGTCGAGTACGTGCCGGGGGAGTCGCGCGACTGGATGTTCGGCGGCAACTCGAACTGGCGGGGGCCGGTCTGGTTCCCGATGAACTACCTGCTGATCGAGGCGCTGGAGAAATACCACTACTTCTACCATGACACGCTCGAGGTGGAGTGCCCCACCGGCTCAGGGGTGATGATGACCCTCAAGCAGGTCGCGCAGGAGCTGCGCCGGCGGCTGGCCGCTCTCTTCCTCCCTGACGCCCGGGGGCATCGCCCCTGCCATGGCGGCGAGCCGCGCTTCGCCACCGACCCGCACTGGAAGGATCTCCTCCTCTTCTACGAGTACTTCCACGGCGACGACGGCCGCGGCCTCGGCGCCAGCCACCAGACGGGATGGACGGCGCTGGTGTCGCTGATCCTCGACGATCTGGGACGGCAGAAGCCCTAAGGCGCCCCGAAGTCCTGCACCCAGAGCACCGTATAGCCGACGGAGTTCCTGCCGACGGCGATGCCGGCTCCGAAATCCCGGAAAGCGGGGTGGAGGAGGTTGGCGCGGTGCTCGCGGTTCAGCATCCAGTTGTCGACCGCCTCGTCGACCGTGAACGGTCCGCGGGCGATGTTCTCCGCCACGAGGTGGGGGACGTAGCCGCTCTTGCGGACGCGGTCGGCGGGGGTGGTCCCCTCCGGCGAGAAGTGGTTGTAGTAGGAGTGCAGCAGCATGTCCTCGGCGTGGCGCTGGGCCGCCTCGTTCAGGCGCGGATCGAGCTTGAGCGGCGGGCGGCCGTCCTTGGCCCGTTCGGCGTTGACGCGGGCAAGCATGGCGGCCCGGGCCTGGGCGAGGTCGGCGAGGGGAGCGGTCTGGCGGGCGAAGGACTCGCTCTCGCGCCAGGCGAGGAAGAAGTCGTAGAGCGGCGTCCCGCGGATCTCGCTGATGCCGATCCCCAGCTCCCTGTAGTCGGGGGCGATCAGCGACTTGAAGGCGTCCGGGCTCTCCTTCTTGATCCAGGCCACCAGGGCCGCCGGCTCCTCCTTGCCCGAGGCGAAGGCCTGGTGCCAGCCGTGCGCCTCGTAGCCGGCCTTGCGCAGGCGCGACTGGATCCTGGGGATCGCCTGCTCGTCGTAGATCGCCCCCTGGTTGTCGCGGGCCTCCTCGGCGTTCTGCTGCGCCACCCGGTTCAGCGGCTCGCGGAGGTGCAGGGGGGAGACCCCCGCCGCCGCCCGCTCGGCGTTGACGATCGCCAGGAGCTGCTGGC
This sequence comes from Thermoanaerobaculia bacterium, assembly GCA_039918595.1. Classification (GTDB taxonomy): domain Bacteria; phylum Acidobacteriota; class Thermoanaerobaculia; order Multivoradales; family UBA5704; genus DATARR01. The sequence continues at coordinate 15,389 of JBDSHF010000288.1, read as the reverse complement.
GCACGGTTTCCGGGGAGAGTGCCGGGGAAAGTGCCGGGGAGGGCGGGCCGACCACGACCTGTGGGGCGGCCAGGGTGAGGAGGAGGACGAGAAAGGCCGGCTGAATCATGGGTGCTAGGATGCCTGGATGAAAGCGATGCCTGGATGAAAGTAACCGTGCTGGTGAATCGTCGCGGAGGCTCCGTACGGAAAAAGGGGATTACCGCCGGGAGCCTGCGGGAGATGTTCCAGAAGGCCGGAACCGAAGCCGATGTCCGGCTCATTCCCGGCGAGGAGATCTGCGACGCCGCGCGCGCGGCGGTGAAGGCGGGGACGGACGCGGTGGTGGCCGGCGGCGGCGACGGCACCATCCGGGCCGTGGCCTCGGTGCTGGTGGACGGCCAGGTGCCGCTCGGCGTCCTGCCGCTCGGCACCCTCAACCACTTCGCCGGCGACCTCAAGATTCCGGCCGATCTCGAGGCGGCCGTCCGGCTGATCGGCGAGGGGGAGGTCCACCGCATCGACGTCGGCGAGGTCAACGGCGAGATTTTCCTCAACAACTCGTCGCTCGGCTTCTATCCGCCGATCGTCCAGGCGCGCGATCAGGAGATGAAGCGCTTCAAGCGCGGCAAGTGGCTGGCGATGGCGATCGCCACCTTCAGGCTGCTGCCGAAGCTCGCCTCGCTGCACGTGAAGATCTCCTCCGGCGACTGGCAGGTCGAGCGCAAGACCGAGCTCCTCTTCGTCGGCAACAACGAGTACACGTTGAGCGCCTTCGGCCACGGCGCCCCCGATCGCCTGGAGGAGAGCGGCAACCTCTATCTCTACCTGGCGCGCAGCCGGAGCCGGCTGAGCCTCTTCGGCCTGGCGCTGGTGGGGCTGGTACGCGACATCAAGCAGACCCGCAGCGTCGAGGACTGGCGAATGTCCGAGTTCACGGTCGAGGTGCGGGGGCATCACGCCATCCCGGTCGCCTTCGACGGCGAGGTCAGCAGGATGCGCTCGCCGCTGCTCTACCGGACCCGTCCGCGGGCGCTGCCGGTGATCCTTCCCCGTCCGGAGCCCCGCCCGGAGCCCGAGCCCCCAGCTCCTCGCCGAGATAACGAATAGCGCGGTCGAGGATCCGCGACCGTTCGCCGTACAGGCCGGAGACCTGCGGGGCCAAAAAAAGAAAGGCGGAAAGCCCGAGGCTTCCCGCTTCTCCAAAGCGTCAAGCTGCGGGTCAGGACCGTTCCCAGCGGATCTCCGCCTCTTCGCGGTCGCCGAGAGCCTGGCGGAGGATCTCGAGGAGGGCGGGACTGGCTCCCGCGTCCGCGAGAAAGTCGACGGTCGTCCGGTTGAGGTAGTAGTCGTCATCCTGGAGTGACTCCTCCTCGAGGTGGTCGGCCAGGAACTGGAACTGCAAATCGTCGAGGGTGCCCAGGGGTGTGCCGGACTGCTTTTCGGAAATCTTGACCATCGAAGCCTCCTTGGAAGTGAACGAACCGCCGGCTGGAGCGCCGCTGGAAGTGTAAGCTAGAGAAGGGCAGGGAATCAGACACCCTGTCCGATCGTCCTCACGCCTCTCGTCCTCATGCATACGGGAGGCCGTCCTCTGCGGAGGTCGGCCCAGCTTGTAACATCTGCCCCCGTTTTTCCGTAACTCTCTGAGGAAGAGGACCTTCGCCCGACCGCGGCCGCCTTGGCATCGCGGTTGCTCCGCAGAGAGAGCATGCAGTGCTTCACCCAAAGGAGAAAACGATGATTTCCAGAAGGACACGCGTGATGATCGCCCTGACCGGGCTGCTCGTCTTGTCCATGCCCGCTTTCGCCCAGCGCTACAGCCGGCACTACGCCCAGGACAGTGACGGCGAGTTCCGCCTGCGCGTCGGGTCGTTCCGGCCCGACGGGGACTCCGACTACTGGCGGGGGATCCGGAACGACTTCACCAACTCCGACGTCAGCGACTTCGAGGGCCCCGACCTCGGCCTCGACTACCTGCTGACGCTCAACGACCGGACGAGCCTGATCTTCTCGGGTTCCTACTACCAGGGGAGCACGACCAGCTCCTATCGCGGTTTCGAGGACAACCTCAACAACCGGATCCGGCACGACACGGACCTCGGCATCGGTTCGGCCACCGTCGGAGTCGTCTTCCACCTGCTCCCCCGGGGGGCCTCGATCCAGCCCTACGTGGGCGGCGGCGGCGGCGCCTACGTCTGGCGTCTTCAGGAGAGGGGTGACTTCATCGACTTCGGCGCCGCGGGAAATCCGATCTTCTCATCGCGGCTGACGTCGAACGGCACCGCCTTCGGCTATTTCGGACTGGTCGGCCTCAAGGCGCCGATCACCCGCAACGTCTCGATCTTCGCCGAGGGTCGCTGGACCCGCGTCGAAGCCGATCTCAAGGACGACTTCGAGGGCTTCGGCAAGCTCGACCTCGGCGGCCGCGAGATCGCCGCCGGCCTCTCCTGGAGCCTGTAAAAACCCTCCCCCCAACGCTTCTCGCAGCCCGGCGGTCCGCCGCCGGGCCTGCTTTCCAATCCATCTCTGTCAACCCTGGGGCCGGTAGATCGATCCCTCGAGAGGATTCGCCGCCATCGGCGCGGCGTGGGGATCGGGGAGGATCTGCCGGAGGTAGGGCTCGACGCCGCGGGCCGCGTCCCAGTTCTGCGGATAGCCGAGCGAGGCCTCCTCGAAGCGCACGCCGTCGCGATGGTGGGTGGCGCGGATGTGGAGGTGGCCGTAAACCACGGCCTGGGCGCGGTAGCGGACGTGCCAGTCCTCGGTGAGGCGGGTGCCGCACCAGATCGAGAAGCGCGGGATGCGCGGCAGCACGGCGAGGTCCTGGCGCAGCGGGAAGTGGTTGACGATCACCAGCGGCCCCTGCCGCGCGGCCTCGGCCAGCCGCGGCTCGGTCAGGCGGACGCGCTCGTGGCACCAGGCGGGCCGGGTCGGAAACGGGTCCGGATGCAGGAGGACCTCGTCCGAGCAGAGGAGGTTCTCCTCGGCCGCCCACTCGACCGCCTCAGCGACCGGGATCGCGTCCGGCCGGAAGGTGTAGTCATAGAGCACGAACGTGGGGGCGAGGATACAGCGCTCCCCTTCGCCGGGCCAGGTCACGTAGGGGTCCTCGGGCGTCAACACGCCGAACTCGCGGCAGATCTCGACCAGCCGCTCGTACTTCTCCTGTCCGCGCAGCTCGCCCGCCTTGGTGGGGATCGTCCACAGGTCGTGGTTGCCCGGCACCCAGAGCAGCCGGGCGAAGCGGTCGGCGAGGATGCCCAGGGCGAAGCGGAGATGCTCCTCGGTCTCGCCGACGTCGCCCGCCAGGATCAGCCAGTCGTAGGGGTGCGGCCGCAAGGCCCGCAGGGCCTGCCGGGTAACCTCGTAGCGGAGGTGCAGGTCGGCGATCGCATAGAGCTTCATCGGATCAGTTCATGGGATCAGTTCATAGGATCAATTGACAGAGTCTTCCGGATCAGGATCACCGAGGTCCCGCAGCGCCCGCTCGAGGACCTCCTCCTGGCTCAGCACCCGCGGGCTCTCCGCCGTTGCCGGCGCATCCTGGGTCTCGCCCGGGAAGAGCAGCGCCTGCCGCGGTCCGCTCTCGCCGATCTCGACCTCGGTCAGGGGGTGGCGGACCGGCTCGACGGAGTAGTCGGGATGATAGACGGCGCCGCCGCCCGAGGGGATGCCGAAGCCGCGGGCGTGCTCGCCCGCCCTGGGGAGGGCTTTGAGAAGGCCCGGCCAGGAGGGTTCGTCGTGGGCGTCGACGACGAACGGCACCAGACGCAGGGTGTCGAAGATGCCGTCCTCGTCCCACCCCTTCAGGCCGAGCTGGACGGCGCCCGCGGAGATGCCGACCAGCAGAGCGCCGGCGTAGTAGCGCTCCATGAGCTTGTCCTTGAGGCCGCTCTCCTCGAAGGCCGTCCACCCGCGACGTACGTCGCCGCCGGCGAGCAGGATGAGGTCCGCCTCGGCCAGGAACGCGAGGTCCTCGGCGGCGGGCTGCGCGGGGATATGGCGGCAGTCGGGGATGTCGATCTCCGCCATGGCGGCCAGGAACAGATCGAAGAACTCGGGGGCGTCGCCATTGGAGGCTCCGAGATAGGCGCCCTTCAGCGGCCGGCCGGGGTCGTCGGCGTCGATCAGCGTCCGGGCACGGTCGAGGAAGCGATGCCCCTCCCCGTCGAGCCAGAACAGGAGCTGGCTGTCGGCGAGCAGGAAGATGGGTTTGATCGAGGTTGGCACGAGGGGAAGATAGCAGACGGATCTATGGGACGGCTTTATTGAACGCTTTTATTGAATATACCCCAGCGCCCGGAGCTGTGCCGCGTCCTCGGCGCCGACGGTTGCGGGGCCGAGGCGGTCGGAGGCGGTCAGGCCCTTCTGCACGGTGTCCATCCATTCGTGAAGGCGCTGCGAGAGCTGGGGGTCGCCGGCAAGGGTGCGCGTCTCGCCCGGGTCCCTGGCGAGATCGAAGAGCGACAGCGCTCCTGCCGCCAGATGCAGGATCTGCTTGCGGCCGCCCACCATTACGCCCACTTCGAGCAGCCCCTTGCGGCGGGCGTTCGCTGCCTCCCGCGACGACAGCACCGCGCCCTTGTGCGCCTCGAACCAGAGGACCCGGTCGCGCGGCGCGGGAGCGCCCTGGAGGACGGGGGTCCAGTCGAAGCCGCGGAAGCCGGCGGGCACGGCCAAGCCGGCAAGCCCCAGGATCGTGGGGGCGACGTCGAGGTTCAGGGCCGGAGCGTCGATCGTCGTGCCGGGCCGGATCCTTCCCGTCCAGGCGAGCCCGAGGGGGATGCGCAGGGTAGGCTCGTAGAGATTGCGGCCGTGCCCCCAGTAGCCATGCTCGCCCAGGCTCTCGCCATGATCGGCGGCGAAGACGAACAGGGTGCTGGCCTTGAGCTCGGGGTTGCGGTCGAAGGCCGCGAGCAGACGCCCGATCTGCTGGTCGGCGAAGGCGATCTCGGTGTCGTAGCGGTCCGGCCGGGAGAGATCCCCTCCATGGGAGGTGCCGGGGATGCCGAGCGGGCGGACGAACTCCTCCCGCAGGCGGTAGGGAGCGTGCGGCTCGACGTAGTGGACCCAGAGCAGGAACGGCCGGCCCGTTTTCCTGCTGCCCATCTGCCGGGTCTCGCCCAGCCAGGCGAGCGCGGCGTCGGTGAGGTCGCCGGCGTTCGCCTCGTCCTTGAACAGGCCGAGCCAGCGCTTGCGGGTGAAGACCTCTTCGTAATGCCCGAAGTGCTCGCCCAGGCCGGAGATGCGGTCCTTGAGCGGCCAGTTGCTGACGAAGGCGGCGCTCTCGTAGCCGCGCCGCGCCAGCGTCCGCGCCACCGAGGGGAGGCCGGGGCGCATCCGCAGGCCGTTGCGGGTGGCCCCGTGCTCGTGCGGGTAGAGCGAGGTGAACATCGAGGCCAGGGCCGGATTGGTCAGCGGCTCGACGGTGCGGGCCTCGGTGAAGCGGACGCCGCTCGCCAGCAGGCGGTCGATATTGGGCGTCGTCGGGCGGCTGTATCCATAGGAGGAGAGGTGATCGGCCCGCAGGGTGTCGACGGTCAGGATCACCACGTTGGGGAAGCGCTGGGCAGCGGTGGCGGGTAGAGAAAGCAGGAAGAGGGCCAGCAGGAAGAGGAGGACCGTGGCGGCGGCCCATCCTTTGCTAAGCTGACTGCCATGGAAGAGATCCGACCCGAGAAATCCCCTGGAACCATCCCAGCGACCGAGGTGGCGGCGGCGGCGCAGAGCGGCGAGCCGCCGCGGTGGGGCAAGGGGACCGAGTTCGCGGAAGACGGCAAGTTCCTCGAGGGGCCGCACACCCGCCTGGGCGAGCTCCGGCGGCTGCTGCGCATCTGCGCCGACTTCATCCGCGGCTTCCGCGGCCTGCACTTCGTGGGGCCGTGCGTCACCGTCTTCGGCTCGGCCCGGTTCGAGGAGGACCATCGCTATTACGCCCTCGCCCGCGAGGTGGGGCGCCGCCTCGGCCGCGCCGGCTTCACCGTGCTGACCGGCGGCGGCCCCGGCATCATGGAGGCCGCCAACCGCGGCGCCCGCGACGTCAAGGCGCCGTCGATCGGCTGCAACATCGTCCTGCCGAGCGAGCAGAAGCCCAACCCCTACCTCGACCGCTGGCTCGAGTTCCGCTACTTCTTCGTCCGCAAGGTGATGCTGGTCAAATACTCCTACGCCTTCGTGGTGCTGCCCGGCGGCTTCGGCACCATGGACGAGATCTTCGAGTGCGCGACCCTGATCCAGACCGGGAAGATCAAGAACTTCCCGCTGATCCTGATGGGCACCGAGTACTGGCAGCCGTTGAAGGATTTTCTCTGTCATAGCATGGTTTCGGAGAAGACGATCCTGCCGGTGGATTGCGACCGGCTTATCTTCACTGATTCGGTCGATGAGGCCATGGAGCGCATCCTGAGCGCCGCCACCCGCGAATTCGGGCTGGTCTGGCAGGCGGCCCCGCAGGGCTCGCCGCGCTGGTACCTCGGCGAGGGGCCATTGCAAAAGGTGGATCCCGAAAAAGTCCGCAAGGCCGGTTAGAACCCCTACAGCATCGAGCTCGCCAGGTTCGCCAGCGCCGAGCGCTCCCCCTTCTCCAGATGGACGTGGGCGTAGAGGGGGTTCCCCCGCACGCGGTCGATCAGGTAGGAGAGGCCGTTGCTGCTGGCATCGAGATAGGGGGTGTCGATCTGGAAGATGTCCCCCGTCAGGATGATCTTGGTCCGCTCGCCGGCGCGGGTGATGATCGTCTTGACCTCGTGGGGCGTCAGGTTCTGCGCCTCGTCCACGATGAAGATGACGTTCGAGAGGCTGCGGCCGCGGATGTAGGCGAGCGGCACGATGTGGAGCTTCTCGGTCTCCACCATCTCGTCGACCTTGCGGTACTCCCGCTCCTTCTCGTCGAACTGGTTCTTGATGATCCCCAGGTTGTCCCAGAGCGGCTGCATGTAGGGGTTGATCTTCGACTGGATGTCGCCGGGGAGGAAGCCGATGTCGCGGTTGGACAGCGGCACGATCGGCCGCGCCAGGTAGATCTGCCGGAAGTGCCGCCGCTGCTCCATGGCTCCGGCGAGGGCGAGCAGGGTCTTGCCGGTGCCCGCGGTGCCGGTGAGGGTGACCAGCAGCACGTCCGGGTTGAGCACGGCGTGGAGCGCGAAGGTCTGCTCGGCGTTACGCGGCGAGATGCCGTAGGCGAGCGGCTTGACCACGCGCTCGAGGCGGTCGGTCGCCGGGTTGTAGAAGGCGAGCGCCGATTTCGAGCCGCTGCGCAGGATGTAGTAGTGGTTCGCGGCCGGCCGCTCGGGTTGATCTAGGAAGGCGGCCTCGACCGGCACCCATTCGTCCTGATAGAGGCGGTCGATAGCGCCGCCATCTTTGATCTCGACCTCGGCCTTCCCCTTGGGGAGGTGAGAGAGGTCCTTGATCTTGACCGTGTCGTAGTCCTCGGCCGGCAGGTTGAGGGCGCGCGCCTTGAGGCGGAGGTTGATGTCCTTGCTGACCAGGATCACCCGCTTGTCGGGGGCGGAGCGGGCGAGGCTCAAGGTCGCGTTCAGGATGCGGTGGTCGGCCTTGCGCGCGCCGAAGATCTCGCTGGCGTCGATCCCCCCGTTCTCGTCGGTGAGCACGCGGAACTTGCCGTGCGCCGGGCCGTCGAGCGGGATCCACTCGTGGAGCATGTTGTGGTTCGACAGCTTGTCGAGCTGGCGGATGAACTCGCGGGCCTGGAGGTTGAGGACCGAGTTGCCCTTCTTGAACTGGTCGAGCTCCTCGAGCACCGTGATCGGGATCGCGACATCGTGCTCCTCGAAGTTCTGGAGCGCGTTGAAGTCGTGGAGGATGACCGAGGTGTCGAGGACGAAGATCTTGCGTTGCGGCTCAGGCATGGAACGCCGGTGTCCTTTCGTGAATCAGGAACAGGCTAGCTCAGGCGGGTGACGAGGGCAAGGCGGGGTCCGGGCTCGAGAGGATCCAGGGCGCCCTTGGTGGCTGGGGGCGATCCGCCCTCCGAAGCCTCACCCCCCGGCCCCCTCTCCCGGAGGGAGAGGGGGAGAAAGACAGCCTTTCAACCTCCTCTTTCTCCGCAACCGCGGGCCCTCCCTCTCCCCCCGGGAGAGGGACCGAGGGTGAGGATTCGCAGGGCAGGACGCTCCAATTCAGGCAACCGCCCTGAACACGCACTAAGATCCCTCCGCCATGGACAAGACCCCGCCCCCCTCCACCCCCCTCGCCTCGCGCCTGGAGGTGCTCGCCGCGGCGGCGCTCTTCTCCACGGGGGGCGCGGTCATCAAGGCGGTCCATCTCGCGGGGTGGCAGGTGGCGTGCCTCCGCTCGACCGTGGCGGCGCTGGCGCTCTTCATCCTGATGCGCGAGGTACGGCGGCGGCCGAACCTGCGAGTGCTCGGGGTCGGCCTGGCCTACGCGGCGACCCTGATCCTCTTCGTGCTGTCGAACAAGCTGACCACCTCCGCCAGCGCGATCTATCTGCAGTCGACAGCGCCGCTCTACGTGCTGCTGCTCAGCCCCTGGCTGCTGCGCGAGCGCATCCGCTCGCGCGACGTGGCCTTCATGATCGCGCTGGCGTGCGGCCTCGGGCTCTTCTTCGTGGGGTTCGACCCCGTCTCCGCGACCGCCCCGAACCCGAAGCTCGGCAACCTCCTGGCCATGGCCTCGGGGCTCACCTGGGCGCTGACGGTGATGGGGCTGCGGGCGCTCGGGCGTGGGGGGGAGTCGTGGGGACCGGCCGGGGCGTTCTGGGGGAACATCTTCGCGGCGCTGCTCTGCCTGCCGCTGGCCCTGCCGATCGCCGCCAGCCGACCCACGGACTGGGCTCTGGTCGCCTTTCTGGGGATCTTCCAGATCGGCGTCGCCTATCTCTTCCTGATCCGGGGGCTGGAGAAGGTGAGCGCCTTCGAGGCCTCGCTCCTGTTGCTGCTGGAGCCGGTGCTGAACCCGATCTGGACCTGGCTGGTCCACGGCGAGCGGCCGGGCGTCTGGTCGATCGCGGGGGCGGCGGTGATCCTCCTCGCCACCGTCGCCAAGAGCTTCGTGGACGGTCGGGCGGCGGCTCCCGCGTAACATTGAGCCGTCAAGCGGGGGTCGCGCCTTGTCTGGCTCCTGAGGTGCGGCTACAATGGCCACAGGAGGTATTCATGTCCACGGTGAGCACGCGAGTCCTGAAAGACCAGCTCTCGAGTTACCTGCAGCGAGCCGAGCGTGGTGAGCGGATCGTCGTATTACGAGACGGCCAGCCGGTGGCTGCGTTGATACCCTTGTCCCAGCTCCCGGAAGTGACCGAGCAGCAGCGCTTGGCCGAGCTCGAGTCCCGTGGTCTGGTGACCTTGCCCCGGCGGACAGAACGCGGGCTCAAGGGCTCTGTCTTTCCAAACCGGGGCAAGCTGGCTTCTGAGATGGTCAGCGAAGATCGACGTTGATTCTCTTTCTGGACACCAGCGCTCTGGTCAAGGTCTACATTTCCGAGCCCGGCTCGGAAAGGATGCGCGAGGCTGTCTCGCGGGATGAACAGAAGGCTGCCTCGGTCCTGACCTTCGCCGAAATGCACGCTACTTTCGCTCGCCGAAGACGGGAGGAGCTTCTACTGCCCGCCGAGCTCGAGCAACTCCGGCGCGGCTTCGGCGACGATTGGGAAAAGCTCACTCAGATGCCGGTTGGAGACGCAGTGCTCAGGCTTGTGCCCGGGCTTTGTGGGCGGCACCCTCTTCGGGGCGCCGATGCTGTCCATCTCGCAAGCGCTCTGCTCCTGCGGGAGGAAGGGCTCGAGGTCATCTTCGCTTGCTCTGACCGCAATCTTCTGGGAGCCGCCGCCGCGGAAGGGTTCGTCACCTTCGACCCGGCCTCGGAACCGGCTTAAGGGTTTACTTCATCCCCACCGCCTTCTTCATCGCCGCCGTGATCGACTGCTTGACCTTGAAGAAGTCGGCCCAGGGGTCGGACGGCAGATTCTCCAGCCTTTCGGGGAGGGTGCGGACGGTGTAGGTGTTGCCGCGCACGTCCGTCTCGAGCTCCTCCCAGAAGAGGGGGACGGAGACCGGCGCGTTCTCCCGGGAGCGGGTGGAGTAGGCGGAGATCGAGGTCGCCCCGCGGCCGTTGCGCAGGTAGTCGATGAAGATCTTCCCCTTGCGGTCGGCCTTGGGGAGCTTCGAGGTGTACTTCCCGGGATAGGTCGCGACCATCTTCTCGGCGACCGCCTTGGTGAACGCCTTGACCTCGTCCCAGTTGTCCTTGCGGGCGATCGGGAGCACCACGTGGAGCCCCTTGCCGCCGGTGCTCTTGAGAAAGGTTTGCAGGCCGAGGTCCTCCAGGAAGGCGCGCATGGAGAGCGCGCCCTCGACCACCCGGTCCCAGCCGAGCCCCTCGTCGGGATCGAAATCGAAGACCACATAGTCCGGCTGCTCGATCCTGTCCCGGTGCGAGCCCCAGACATGGATCTCCAGCACCCCCATCTGTGCCAGCGAGAGCAGCCCTTCCAGGGAGTCGATGGCGCCGTAGGGCTCGGGATCGCCGACATCCACCCGGTAGACCGAGGGGGGGAAGCGCTCGTTGACGTGCTTCTGGTAGAAGCACTGCTTGGCGCGCCCCTCGGGGCAGCGGACCAGGGTGAGCGGGCGGTTGGCGAGGTGGGGGAGGATCCACTCGGAGATCCGGGCGTAGTAGATCCCCAACTCCTCCTTGGTCACCCCCTGCTCGGGGTAGAGGACCTTGCCGGGATTGCTGAAGCGGACCCCGGCGATCTCGACCTCCTGTTTCTTGCTCCCCCCCTGGGGGGCGATGGCGACCTCCTCGGGAGCGGGATGGAGGGCGGGCTTGGGTCCCTTCTTCATGGCCGTCTTCTTCGCCGCGGCCTTTTTGGCGGGTGCCTTGGCGGTGGCCGTATGCGCTTCCGGCGGGGGAGTCTGGGGATTCTCGCGCACGATCTCCTCCGGGTTCTTGTCTTCGCGCAGCCCCTGGAACGTGGGATGGCGCAGGATGCCCTCCCGGGTCCACTCGGTGAAGGCCACCTCGCCGACCAGCTTCGGCCGCAGCCAGTGGCTGCGGCGGGCCTCGGCGCCGCGCGGGGGGTTTTTGAAAGCCGGTTTCGGGACCCCCAGCTCGTCCATGCGGGCGCGCAGCTCGCGCAGGGTGCGGTCGTTGAAGCCGGTGCCCACCTTGCCGGCGTAGACCAGCTTGCCGCTCTCGTCGTTGACCGCGAGCAGGAGCGCGCCGAAGCCGACGCGGGACTTTTCCGGGTCGGTGAAGCCGACGATCGCGAACTCCTGCCGCTTCAGGCACTTCACCTTCAGCCAGTCCTTGTTCCGGCCGGAGTGGTAGGGGAGATCGGCGCGCTTGCAGATGATCCCCTCGAGGGCGAAGTTGCAGGCCTGCCGGTAGAAGTCCTCGCCATCCCCCTCGATGTGCTCCCCCGGGCGGATGGCGCCGCCGGCGTGCCCTGCCAGCAGATTCAGCAAGGCCTCCTTGCGGGCCATCAGCGGCGCGCCGCGCAGGTCGTAGCCGTCGAGGTAGATCAGGTCGAAGGCGAAATAGACGAGGTCGTCCTGCCGGTTCTCCGCCAGGGCGTTCTGGAGCGTCTGGAAGCTGGTGGTGCCGTCCGTTTCGAGGACCACCACCTCGCCGTCGAGGATCGCCTGGCGCACCGGGAGCTTCGCCGCCTCGCGGGCCACCGGGGAGAAGCGGTCGGTCCAGTCCTTGCCGTGGCGGGTGACCAGGCGGGCCTCGCCGTCGCGGATCTCGCAGAGCGCCCGGTAGCCGTCGTACTTGATCTCGTGGATCCACGCCTCGCCCCGGGGGACCGCGTCGACGAGCGTCGCGAGCTGCGGCTCGATCGTGGCCAGCATCGCCGCCTTGCGGGCGCCCGGGATCGCGGCGGCGGTTGAAGGCGGCTCGTCGGCTTTCTTCTTCGTCCCAGCCGTCTTCGCGGCGGTCTTTTTGGCAGGCGCCTTTTTCGCGGTGGCCTTGGCGGCCTTGGCGGCGATCTTGTCCTTGAAGCTGGCGGCCTTCTCGGCGCGATTCGACTGCCAGACGCGCTCGGGGTCGGCGGCGATCTCCTCCAGGCCCAGGCCCGTCTCGACGCTGTTGGGGTACTCCTGGACGACGGCGTCGCCGCTGCCGGGCACGGCGGTATCGTCCTTCTCCTTGAGGAGGAGCCAGTTTTCGTGCTCGTTGTCCTCATTCCGGGCCTGATTGCGGGCGCCCATGCGGATCAGGGCCCAGCGGCCGTGGAGCTTCTCGCCGTCGAGCTGGAACTTGAGGTTCCCCTTCTTGTAGGCCGCCACCGGGTCCCCCTCGGGGGTCCAGGTGCCGCGGTCCCAGAGGAGCACGGTGCCGCCGCCGTACTGCCCCTTGGGGATGATCCCCTCGAAATCGCCGTAATCGATCGGATGGTCCTCGACGTGGACCGCCAGCCGCTTCTCGCCGGGATCGAGGCTCGGCCCCTTGGGCACGGCCCAGCTCCGCAACACCCCTTCCATCTCCAGCCGGAAGTCGTAGTGCAGCCGGCTGGCCGCGTGCTTCTGGATGACGAAGGAATTCCCCGTCGCCTTCTTGACCTCCCCCTCGGGCTCCGGGGTGGCGCCGAAATTCCGCTTCTTCTTGTATTCCTTGAGGCCCATGATTTCGTCCCTTTCACCGCCCGGGATTGAAATCCCGGGCTACCCACGGCCGTCCCTCCGGGACTTCCACAAACCCGTTCCTGCAGAGCCCCGGGAAGGGGCGATTGTCGGTAGCCCGGGATTTCAATCCCGGGCGGTGAGAGCCGCGGGTCACCATGGCTCAGGCGCTCTTCCGCTTGCTCGCGGCGGTGGTCTTCTTGGCCGGCTTGGCCGCCTTATGAGCGGCCTTTTTGGCGGGCGTCTTTTTAGCGGCCGGCTTGGGGGCTGCCTTCTTGGGCGCAGCCTTTCCGCCCTGCTCGACGCTCTGCTTGAGCAGCGCCATCAGGTCCACCACATTGCTGCGGTCTGCCTTCGGCTTCGGCGCCGGCTCGGGGGAGGATTCGAGCTGACCCGCCTCCACCCGCTTCTCGATCATCTTCATCAGGTCTTGGCGGTAGGTGTCCTTGTACTTTTCGGGCTCCCAGGCGGCGACCATCCCCTCGACCAGGCGCTCGGCCATGTCGATCTCGCGGTCGGTCACTCCTGCCTTGCCGCCGGGGACGTCGAGCTCGGAGGGGTCGCGCAGCTCGTGGGCGTAGCGCATCAGCTCCAGCGTCATCATGTCGCCGCGGGCGACGACGGCGGCGAGGTACTGGCGGGTGCGGATCACCACCTTGGCGATGCCGACCTTGCCGGTGCGGCGCAGCGTCTCGCGCAGCAGCGCGTAGGCCTTGGACCCTTTCTTGTCGGGACCGAGATAGTAAGGTTTATCGAAGTAGAGCGGGCTGATCTCGTCGATGTCGACGAAGTCGACGATGTCGATCGTCTGCGAGGCCTCGGGAGCGGCGCTCTTCAGATCCTCGTCCGAGAGCACGACGTACTTTCCGGACTCGAACTCGTAGCCGCGGACGGTCTCGTTCCACGCCACCTCCTTGCCGCTCTCCTCGCTGACCCGCTTGTAGTGGATGGGCGACATCGTGCTCTTGTCCAGCAGCTTGAAGTGGATCTCGTCCCGCGTCTCGGCCGAATAGAGGCCGACCGGGATGTTGACCAGACCGAAGCTGATGCTCCCTTTCCAGATCGCTCGCGCCATGATTTTCGTCCTCCGAGACTTCGTTGCCGATCGTCTCCAGAAAAGATGTGGGAACGCAAGATGCATGCCTTTGCGACCGTCATGGGTACGATCCGATTCCTCCAGCATCTTTTTGGCCAGCAACTGCACCCCCTGTTCCTGTTCTTTACCGGTCTCGGCACCAGCGCGGTGCTCTGGCCCCTGCTCCTGCTCTACTACTGGCTGATCGATCCCCTCTTCGCGCGGCGGCTGTCGATCGCGTTCGCGGCGTCGTTCCTCGCCAACCGGATCCTGAAGGAGCTGTTCGGCACCACCCGGCCGTTCCAGGACGATCCGCTGCTGAGCACGGCATCGGCCGAGCGGACGGCTCTCGGGCACGGCTTCCCGAGCGGGCACTCGCAGAACGCCGCCACCTTCTGGCTGGCCTGGGCGTTCCACTATCAGAGGAAATGGCTCTGGATCGCCGCCGGCCTGATCGTGCTCGCCGTGGGGATGTCGCGGCTCTACCTGGGCGTGCATCTGCCGGAGGACGTGGGCGGCGGCTTCGTGCTGGGGGCGATCTTCGCCTGGGCGGCGGCGGGGTGGAAGGGACCGCGGGGGTGGCGGCCGTCCTGGGACGTCCTGATCGGCGCCGTCACGCTCGTCCTGGCCTTCGCCGTCGGGGCGGAGCCGGGCGCCTGCGGCCTCCTCGCCGGCTGCGTCGCCGCCAAGCCGGCGTTCACGCCGCCGCGGACGGCCGGCGGCCGGATCGGGATCGTGCTGGGCGGCGCCGCCGCCCTGGCGCTCACCGCGTTCCTGCTCTACTGGCTTCCGGAGAAGCTTTTTCCCGGCCTGCGGACCTCGCCGGCGCTGGCCTATCTGCTCTATCTGACGGCGTCCATCGTGGGCTTCGGCCTCTGGCCGCGGCTCTGGCAGATCCTCACCTCCCGCGCTCAAAAAGCATGAGAAACTGACGGCATGCGCCTCCGTCTTGCCAAGCCGAGCACGACCGGCGCCCGGGTCTACCGGGTGGAGTCGGGCGTCGCCGAGTCGCGCCCCGACGAGTTGGCGACCGAGGAGCCGCTCGAGATCCGGCTGATCCAGGAAGGGCGCCGCCGTACGGTGGCGGTCACCATGCGCACCCCCGGCGCGGACGCCGAGCTGGCCGTGGGCTTCCTCTTCGCGGAGGGGGTGATCCGGCGGCGCGAGGAGGTGCTGCGCGTCGAGCCCTGCGCCGAGCCGGGCGAGGCCTGCGCCAACATCATCGAGGTCGAGCTGGCCGACGGGCTCCCCGAGCCGGAGCTCGCCGGCCTCGAGCGCCACTTCTTCGCCACCAGCTCCTGCGGCGTCTGCGGCAAGGCAGGGCTGGAGGCGTTGACGCTGCGGGTGACGGAGGCGATCCCTCCGGGACCGGAGATCTCGCCCGCGCTCATCGCCATGCTGCCGGAGCGGCTGCGCGAATCCCAGGGCCTGTTCACCGTCACCGGCGGGCTCCACGCCGCGGCCCTGTTCGATACGGACGGCGAGCTCCTCGCCGTCCGCGAGGACGTGGGGCGCCACAACGCCCTCGACAAGCTGATCGGCTGGGCGCTCGGCGAAGACCTCCTCCCCCTCAACCGCTTCCTGGTCCTGGTCAGCGGCCGCTCGAGCTACGAGATCCTCCAGAAATGCCTGGTCGCCGGGGTGCCGGTGATCTGTGCCGTCTCCGCCCCGAGCAGCCTGGCGGTAGAGCTGGCCAACCGCTTCGGCCTCACCCTTATCGGTTT
>JBDSHF010000287.1:0-19671 GCA_039918595.1 Thermoanaerobaculia bacterium | reverse complement strand
TCGACGGGCGCGGCAGCTACGTCCAGGCCGTGGTCGCGATCGACGATTCGACCCCCGAGAACGGCCCGCTGGTCTTCTATCCAAAGAGCGGGAGCCAGGGCCATCTCGATCCCGGAGCGGTGCGGCGGAGCTACCAGGACCGCCCGGGCGTCCCGGCCCTTCTCAAGGCCGGGAGCGCCGCCTTCTTCGGTCCTTACGTCGTCCACCGCAGCGCCGAGAACCGCGGCACCGCCCCCCGGCGCATCGCGATCAACGGCTTCGCGCTGCCGGGGGCGAACTCCCGCTCCTATTTCGGCGCCGGAACCGGCTTGCCGGTCGAGCTCTTCGGGCGCGGCTGACCGGGCTGCGGGGCGGTAAGGGCGGCCTGCCTGGCCGCCTGCTCGAGCCCCACGAACTTATACGTTTAATTGCACGGTTGTAGTTCCGGGCAAAAGCCGTTGTAGGGGTATGTTGGAGCCGTGCAGTGCTCTTTGCCGGTGCTGGGATCAGCATGGCAGGTTGGCTCCGCACAATAGTCGGGGACGAGAGTTGCGTGGCCGTAAGGGCGGCTTGCCTGGCCGCCCTTGTTTTGATCTTACTCAGCAGTCGGCCCGCAAAGCCTGAGCTCGCAATAGTCGGGGCGTGGAGGTGTCGTGCAGTGCTCTTTGCCGGTGCTGGGATCGGTGTGGCAGGTCAGTTGCCCATCCCAACAGGGGCAATCATACTCCCCAATCCCCTTGCTCAGCGTGCGACGGTCCGGCAACGAGCCCGGCGAGAAGTTCGAGGTGCTGGGAAGGGACGTATCAGGGACCAGGTCGCCATCGGTGTCGACGACCACGGAGCCGATTCTCTTCGCCATCGCGCCGTCCGCCACGCTCCACGGCAGGGGGCTGGCGGGGAAGGTGAAGCTGCCGTCGAGCGCCAGCTTCCGCGCGGCCTTGTTCCTCCCCGGCTTCACGGGGATGAAAGTCAGGCGCGCGTTGACCGCGAGGGGCGCAACGAAGTTACCGCCACCCTCCTGCGTGCGGTAGATGTTCATCGTCGTCACCCGCTGCTTGCCACCCAGGGAGACGTAGACGTGGAAGCTCCCGCAGGCGGTCTTGATCGGGGCGATGCTCACCAGCGACAGCGCCCGCATCCGCATGCGTGTTACGGCGACGCCGTTGGCGTCAAAGGCGGCGTCGTCGAGCCGCTCGATGACCGTGTCGGTATTCCAGAGCTGCCCCGGTGTACCGGTCGCGAGCGGCAGGCCCTTGAGCGCTACCCGGCTGGTGAAAGCCTTGGAGCCCTTGCAGAAGAAGTCGGCGGGGATGGGGCTCTGGGCGAAGTCGTAGGAGGTGGTGCCGTCGGCCGTGGTGGCGAAGATGTCGATGCCGTGACGGATCACGGGATCGGCGGCCAGAGGGGAGAGTCCGAGAAGGAGCGAGACCACGAGCACTGCGAGGACACTTCTGTTTCTCACGCAAACCTCCTTGTCAAAGGGAACGGATAAGGCACTTTGAATCAACAGGGGCGCAGCCAATTGCACCCCTGTTCGATCCTCACGAAGCCTGAGTTCCTACTACGGGCAAATTGTGTCCATGCAATAGGAGGGGCGATATGGGTACGTGCAGTGCTCTTCACCGCTGGAGGGATCGATGTGGCAGGTCGGCCCAGCGCAGGGGTCGGGGCAGTTATATCCCACCGATTTGTTCAACGTGAGATGCTCCGGCAACGAGCCCGGCGAGAAGTTCGAGGTGGCGGGAAGCGCAGTGTCGGGGATCAGGTCGCCATTGGTGTCGACGACCACGGAGCCGATTCTCTTCGCCATTGCGCCGCCCGCGTGGCTCCAGGGCAGGGGGCTGGCGGGGAAGGTGAAGCTCCCGTCGAGCGCCAGCTTCTGTGCGGCCTTGTTCCTTCCCGGCTTCACGGGGATGAAGGTCAGCCGCGCATTGACCGCGAGGGGGGCGACGAAGTTGCCGCCACCCTCCTGCGTGCGGTAGATGTTCATCGTCGTCATCCGCTGCTTGCCGCCGAGGGAGACATAGACGTGGAAGTTCCCGCAGGCGGTCTTGATCGGAGCGATGCTCACCAGCGACAGCGCCCGCATCTGGATGCGCGTCGCGGCGACGCCGTTCGCGTCGAAGGCGGCGTCGTCGAGCCGCTCGATGATCGTGTCGGCGTTACCGAGTTGCCCCGGGATACCGGTCGAGAGCGGCAGGCCCTTAAGCGCCACCCGGCTGGTGAAAGCCTTGGAGCCCTTGCAGAAGAAGCCGGCGGGGATGGGGTTCTGGGCGAAGTCGTAGGAAGTGGTGCCGTCGGTGGTGGTGGTGAAGATGTCGATGCCGTGCCGGATCACGGGATCGGCGGCGAGAGGGGAGAGTCCGAGAAGGAGCGAGACCACGAGCATTGCGAGGACGCTTCTGTTTCTCACGCAAACCTCCTTGTCAAAGGGAACGGACAGGGACCGCGAGCATCATGCAATGTATTCAGCATTGCAGATCTAAGCAAGGAGGATAGAGGTTGGGGGGTCTTCTGTCCAGCGGGGCGGGCCCGAAGCTCGATCATAGGGGCGCAGCAGGCTGCGCCCCTACTATCCTTGACTAAGGCGGTCTTACCGCCGCTTCACTTTGAGGGTGGACCTGCGGGCGCCGAGGGTGACTCTCGGCTTCATTTCGACGTAGGGGGCTACGCCGGGGACGGTGCAGCGGGGGAGATCCGCGCCGAGCGTCGCCTCGATCTCTTTCACCATCATCTTGTCGATCCAGGTGGCGATCGTGGAGACGATGCCGGTGGCGTTGCCGCGGGCGGTGCGGCCGGCGCGGTGGATGTAATCCTCGACCGTCTCGGGCATCTCGAAGTTGATGATGTGGCCGACGCGAGGGATGTCGAGGCCGCGGGAGGCGATGTCGGTCGCCACCAGGATGCGGTGCTCGCCTTCGCGGAAGCCCTGGAGCGCCTGCGTCCGCTGCCCCTGGGAGAGGTTGGAGTGGATGCGCTCGACCGGGTGCCCCTCGCGCATCAGCACGCCGGAGAGCCACTCGGCGTCGCTCTTGCGGCGGATGAAGACCAGGGTGCTGCCGAGCTCCTGGTGGAGCAGGGCGAGCAGGCAGGCCTTCTTGTTGTCCGGCTCGACCATGTAGAGCCGGTGGCTGATCCCGTGGGCCGCCTTGCCCTCGGGGGTGATGTCGATCCGGAGCGGATCGTTCATGAACTGCTGCGAGATCCGCTCGATCGGCGGCGGCATGGTGGCGGAGAACATCAGCGTCTGCCGTTTCTTCGGCAGCTCCTGCAGGATGCGGTTGACCTGGGGCATGAACCCCATGTCGAGCATGTGGTCCGCCTCGTCGAGGACCAGGAGATTGAAGTCGGCGAGCCTCGCCGTGCCCTGCTCGACGTGGTCGAGCAGGCGGCCCGGGGTCGCCACGATGACGTGGGGGCGGCGGCGCAGCCCGGTGTGCTGGGGCCCCATCTTGACGCCGCCGATCAGGCAGACCGTCCGCAGGCCGAAGTCGCCGCCGAAGGCGTCGAGGAAAGCCTGGGTCTGGAGCGCGATCTCGCGGGTGGGGGAGACGATGAGGGCGCGGGCCTTGGGATCCTGGGCGAGCCGTTCGGCGATCGGCAGGGTGAAGGCCGCGGTCTTGCCGGAGCCGGTTTCGGCGAGGCCGATCAGGTCTCGCCCGCTGAGCGCCGCCGGGATGACGGCGGCCTGAATGGGGGTCGGATGTTCGAATCCGACGAGCCGCACGCAGCGGAGGATCGATTGACTGAGTCCTAGCGAGTCGAAATCTTTCTCCGTGGTTTCAACTGGATGTTGTGGAATGGCCAGACTTTGCATGACTCTTGCTTATAGCCGATCGGCGGCTTTGCGGCAAGCGGAGCCAAGTTCCCTAATACGCCGC
This sequence comes from Thermoanaerobaculia bacterium, assembly GCA_039918595.1. Lineage (GTDB taxonomy): Bacteria > Acidobacteriota > Thermoanaerobaculia > Multivoradales > UBA5704 > DATARR01. Next base: position 15,811 of record JBDSHF010000287.1, on the reverse strand, counting down.
CCCGTGCCGGAGCAGCTCGACACCGCCGGCCGCCGAGGCCGCCACCACGGCGGTGAGCCGGTCGCCGGCGTGGAGGATGGTATCGCGGGAGGGCACCTCCTCGCGGTCCTCGCGCTGGATGGCGATCAGCAGGCAGCCCGGGGGGAGGCCGAGGTCGGCCACGCGCCGCCCGTCGAACGGAGCTCCCGCCTCGACCAGGACCTCGAAGATCATGGTCGGGCCGGTTTCGCCTGGGGCGGGCTTCTGGCTCCGCAGCAGGTCGCGCTCCAGAAGGGCCTCGTAGATCGGCCGGTCGTGGAGCAGGTCGGCGAGGGCGTAGGCGGTGAAGCAGGCGGCCAGCAGCGGCAGCATGAGGGGGTAGCTCAGAGTCATCTCGAGGAGCAGCACGATGCCGGTGAGCGGCGCCCGGACGATGGCGGTGAACAGCGCCGCCATGCCGACGATGGCGAACGAGGTCCCGAATCCCGCCGCCGATGGGAATACCCTCTGGCCCAGCAGGCCCACCAGCAGGCCGGCCTGTGCGCCGATCACCAGCAGGGGCGCGAAAATTCCACCGGCCGCGCCAGTGCCATAGCTCGCCATGGTCAGCCCGAAGCGCAGCAGCAGGAGCACCGAGAGGGCGTAGATCCCCATCTTTCCGCCCAGAAGATCCTGGACCAGGGGACCGCCGCCGCCCAGGGCCTCCGGCGCGAACCAGCCGACGAGGCCGATCGCGACCCCCACGAGAGCGGCGGGGAGGCCGAGCGGCCATCGCGACGCGCGCTCGAACAGACGCAGGCTGGTCAGCAGCGCGCGGTTGAAGACGACACCCAGGAGGCCGGCGACCACTCCGAGGATCAGGAAGAGGGGAAGAGTGGATAGCGGCGGCACGGGGGGGTTGGCGACGTGGAACACCGGCGACTGCCCGGTGATCAGGCGCACGACCACGTCGGCCGTCACCGAGGCCACGAAAGCGCCGGTCAGGGCGCCGGGGGCGAAGTCGCGGCGGAGCTCCTCGAGGACGAAGATGACTCCGGCGAGCGGCGCGTTGAAGGCCGCGGCGAGCCCGGCTCCCGCGCCGGCGGCGATCAGGATGTGCCGTTCGCGGGCATTGCTGTTGAGCCAGCCGCTCACCATCTGGCCCAGGGCGCCTCCCATCTGCACGGTGGGCCCTTCGCGTCCCAGCGCCAGGCCGCTGCCGATGCCCAGGGTGCCGCTGGTGAATTTGACGAGCAGGACGCGCCGCCAGTTCATGCCGCGCAATCGGTGGAGCACGGCCTTGAGATGCGGGATGCCGCTGCCGGCGGTCTCGGGGGCGAACCGGCGGACGAGCCAGACCGCGGCTCCCGCGCCGGCGCCGCAGACCGCCAGCACGAGCGGCAGGCCCCAAAAGCCGGGCAGGGCGTGCGCGGCCCGGAACAGGCCGTCCCGAGCCCGGTCGGCGGTCTCGAGAGCGAGGCGGAAGGCGGCCGCGACGAGGCCGGCGAGCACCCCCACGAGCGTGGCCCGGGGGACGATCCGGCGCCGCCGTTCCTGGCGGCGGTCGAAGTCCCGGATCTCGCGTCCGATGTCGCTGGGGGTGATTTCGGAGTCTGGAGCGGAGGGCACGTTGGGCGCCATGGGAGGTTGCGGTCGCACGCCGGACAGGCGCCGTCGCGGGTCATCTTTACGGATCGGCTTGGATTTGTCGAGGCGGGCTGGATGGTAGACTGCCCGGGCCCTTGTCGGCCTGTATCTTTTTTCTGGGGAAGCCATGCCACTACTCCACCTGAAGTCTCTTGCCGCCATCGCCGCCCTGCTGGTTTCCCTCCCCCTCGCCGCCGCGCCTCCGAAGGAAGCCGAGGCGAAGAGCGCTCCCGCCGCCGCCCCCGCCGAGGCCGGACCGCCGCCGATCGCGAAGATCGCGGGCCGCCTTGAGAAGCGGGCGGGGCTCGTCACCTTCTACGTCGACCGCCAGAAGGGGAAGGTCTGGCTGGAGGTGCCGCCGGCCACCGAGAAGAGCGGCCAAGTGGCGAGCTTCATCTATCAGGAGGGGATCGCCACCGGCCTGGGCTCGAACCCGGTAGGGCTCGACCGCGGCCAGATTGGCGACACCCGCATCGTCAACCTGCGCCGGCTGGGCGGGCGCGTGTTCCTGGAGCAGCCGAACCTCAAGTTCCGGGCGCTGACCGAGGACGCCGGCGAGCGGCAGGCGGTCCGCGAATCGTTCGCCACCTCGATCCTCTGGGCCGGCGAGATCGCCGCCGAGGACGCCGACGGCCGGGCGCTGATCGACTTCACCCCGTTCCTGGTCCGCGACGCCCACGACATCGTGGCGCGGCTGAAGATGGCCCAGCAGGGGAGCTGGTCGCTCGACGCCGGCCGGAGCGTCGTCGACACCGGGAATTGCCTGGCCTTTCCGGACAACGTGGAGCTCGAGGCCCTGCTGACCTACCAGTCGGCCGAGCCGGGGCGCCTGGTGCGGGAGACGGCGCCCTCGCCCGGCGCGATCACCCTGGTGCAGCACCACTCGCTGGTGCGCCTGCCCGACGCCGGCTACAAGCCGCGGCGGTTCGATCCGCGCGCCGGTTACTTCGGGGTCGAGTTCAAGGACTACGCGGCGCCGATCGCCGAGCCGGTCGACGTCCGCTTCCTCTCCCGCCACCGGCTGGAGAAGGTCGATCCGGCGGCGGCGCGCTCGCGGGTCAAGCAGCCGCTCGTCTACTACGTCGATTCCGCCGCGCCGGAGCCGATCCGCAGCGCCCTCGTCGAGGGGGCGAGCTGGTGGAAGCAGGCCTTCGACAAGGCCGGGCTGATCGACGCCTTCGAGGTGAAGGTGCTGCCGCCCGGGGCCGATCCGCTCGACGTCCGCTACAACGTCGTGCAGTGGGTGCACCGCTCGACCCGCGGCTGGTCCTACGGCGGCGGGGTGATCGATCCGCGGACGGGGGAGATCCTCAAGGGGCACGTCACGCTGGGCTCGCTGCGCGTGCGCCAGGACCGGCTCCTCTTCGAGGGGCTCCTCGGGGCCGACAAGTCGGGCACCGGCGCGCCGGACGATCCGGTGCGGATCGCGCTCGCCCGCATCCGCCAGCTCGCCGCGCACGAGGTGGGGCACAGCCTGGGCCTCGCCCACAACTTCGCCGCCTCGACCTACGGCCGCGCCTCGGTAATGGATTATCCGGCGCCGCAGGTCGACATCACGGCGGACGGCAAGCTCGACCTCTCCAAGGCCTACGCGACCGGGATGGGGGAGTGGGACGCGCAGGCGATCCGCTACGGCTACACCGAGCTCGCGCCGGGGGCTGACGAGCGGGCGGGGCTGGACGCGATCGTCAAGGAGGGGCTCGCCCGCGGCCTGATCTTCCTCACCGACGAGGACGCCCGCCCCGAGGGCTCGGCCAGCCCGCTCACCCATCTCTGGGACAACGGCCCGGACGCCGCCGAGGGGCTGCGCCACGAGCTGGCGGTGCGCCGCATCGGGCTCGCCAATTTCGGCGAGCACAACATCGCCCCCGGGCAGCCCCTGTCGCTGCTGCAGGAGGTGCTGGTGCCGCTCTACTTCCATCACCGGTACCAGTTGGAGGCCGCCTCCAAGGTGGTCGGCGGGCTGCAATACACCTACGCCCTGCGCGGCGACGGCCAGCCCCCTTCGAAGCCGGTGGACGGCGCGGCGCAGCGGCGGGCGCTGGGGGCGATCCTGGATGTCCTGACGCCCGAGGCGCTCGACCTGCCCGAGCCGGTGATCGCCCTGCTGCTGCCGCGTCCGAACGAATACCACGCCAACGAAGAGATGTTCACCGGCCTGACCGCGCCGACGTTCGATGCGCTCTCGGCCGCCGCCACCGGCGCCGACATGGCGGTGCGGCTGCTGCTGCGCCCCGAGCGGACGGCCCGGCTGGTGGACTTCCACCGCCGCGACCCCTCGCTGCCCGGGCTGGAGGAGGTGCTGAAGGGGATGGAGGACAAGGTGTTCGGCGGCACGGCGCCGAAGGCGGAGCGGCTGGCCGAGGTGCGGCGGACAGAGCAGTGGGTGGTGGTGCGGCGGCTGATCGGCCTGTCGAGCGATCCCCAGGCCGCGCCGGGCGTGCGCTCGCGGGTGGACGCCGAGCTGCACTCCCTGGCCGGCCGGCTCGGCAAGGGCGGCGCCCCGCAGGGGGCCGAGGCCGCGAACCGGGCCTTCCTCGCCCGCGAGATCGAGCGCCACCTCGACCGCCGCGGCGTCGAGGAGGCCGCCAAGCGCCCGGAGCCGTCGCCGCCACCGCCGGGGCAGCCCATCGGCATGCCGGATTCCTCGCTGCTGGGCGGGATGGACGACTGCTCGTGGGGCGGGTAGATGGATGGGGCCGCCCGCAGGGCGGGATTTGTCCAGCCTGGGGTGTCAACCCCAGGTAGGAGGCGCCCAAGATCAACAAGCCCGCAGGGCCGGCATCCGGTCCTGGGGTTAACACCCCAGGCTGGATAAATCCCGCCCTGCGGGCGGAGCAGATTCAGAGGGATATTTACTGATCATGGGCCAAGCAACCCGTTCCAAGAAACTTCGATCGGCCCCTGTGCCGGCCTCCCGCCGCGCCTGGCCTATTATCCTGGTCATGATCACCGCGATCGCACTCGCCGCGTTCTGGCACTTCCGCCCGGCTTCCAGGCCGGAGCGCGCCACCCCGCCGCAGGTCGCCGAGGCCGCGGCGAGCACTCCCAAGGCTCCCGAGGCTCCCGAGCGGCTGAAGGTGAAGGTGCTCTCGGTCCGTCCGCATGATCCCGAGGCGTTCACCCAGGGGCTGCTGCTCCACGGCGGCACGCTCTACGAGAGCACCGGGCTCCCGGGCAGGTCGAGTTTGCGCGAGGTGGATCCGCGGACCGGAGCCGTCAAGCGGAAGTTGGCCGTGAAAGCGGAGTACTTCGCCGAGGGGCTGGCGCTGGTGGACGACAAGCTGCTCCAGCTCACCTGGCAGGACCAGCGGACGCTGGTCTACAACCGCGCCGACTTCAAGCCGGCGGGGGAGTTCCGCTACGACGGCGAGGGGTGGGGGCTCTGCCTGGACGGCAACCGGCTGGTGATGAGCGACGGCTCGGACCGGCTCACGTTCCGCGATCCCAAGACCTTCGCCGTGCAGGGCACCCTCAGCGTCACGCTCGCCGGCCAGCCCGCCTACAAGCTCAACGAGCTCGAATGCGTCGACGGGGTGGTCTGGGCCAACGTCTGGCAGACCGACGACATCCTGCGCATCGACCTCAAGGACGGCCGGGTCACGGCGGTGGTCGACGCCTCCGGCCTGCTCACCCCCGAGGAGCGGCAGAAGAGCGACGTGCTCAACGGCATCGCCTGGGACCCCAAGGCCAGGACCTTCCTGATCACCGGCAAGCTCTGGCCGAAGATGTTCGAAGTCCAGTTCGTGCCGCGATGAGCCTCTGGCGCCATATCGGGCGCGATATCGCGCTCGGGCTGCTGGTGCCCCTCGCGCTCGCGGAGGGCTCCCGCCTGTCCTGCTCGCCGGCGCCACGGCAGGGCTCCGCCCCCGCCCTCTCCCTGCTCGGCGCCGGTCCCCTGATCGTCCCCTACAGTGCCCGGGTGGACGGCTTCCGGGTCGGCGGCCTCTCGGCGCTGGCGCGCGCCGCCGACGGCACCTGGCTCGCCCTGGTGGACAACGATGAGGCGACCCCGGCGCGGGTGTTCCGGCTCGCCTTCGAGGTGAGCGGGAACGGGGTGGCCCCGCCGGCGGGGAAGACGCCTTTGCAAATGTCGCTGGCGGCGATCCCGCTGGAAGGGTTCACCGGCAAGACCCTGGACGGCGAGGGCATGGCCCTGGAGCCCGCGGGGGAGATGCTGATCGCCTCCGAGATCGGGCCGTCGATCCGCGAGTTCTCCCCGGCCGGCAAGCTGCTGCGCGCCCTGCCGGTGCCGAAGCTCTTTCTGTCAACCGACAAGCGGGGAGTCCGCGGGAACCTCGGCTTCGAGAGCCTGACCCTCTCGCCGGGAGGCGAGGCGCTGTGGACGGCCAATGAGCGCGCCCTCCGGCAGGACGCGCCCGAGGACGTCACAAGGGCGAGCCCGGTCCGCCTGCTGTGCTACGGGCGGCACGGCGGCGGCTTCGTCCCCGGCGGGCAGTTCGTCTACGGGGTGGAGCCGATCGCGAAGCCCGGCGGCGGCTTCCAGGTCCGCGGCCTCTCGGATCTGCTGGCCCTGCCGGACGGGGATCTGCTGGCCCTGGAGCGGGAGTTCGTCGAGGGGCGCGGCATGAGCATCCAGATCTTCCGGGTCTCCCTCGCCGGCGCCACCGACGTGTCGGGGATGGAGTCGCTGGCGGGGCGGAGCTACAAGCCCGTCCGCAAGACCCTGGTCTACGACTTCGCCCGCTCGGGCTTCGTGCCGGACAACCTCGAGGGGATGGCGTTCGGACCGCGGCTGCCCGACGGCTCGCCCACGCTGGTGCTGGTGAGCGACAACAACTTCCACCTCTTCGAGCAGACGGAGATCTTCGCGTTGCGCCTGAAGATGTAGGGGCGGCCTATGGGGCCGCTCGGAGAGTGGACTACCCGACGGGGGCTTCGACCTTGAGCATCCGGCCCCAGGCGTTGCGGAGGTTCTCGGGGAGATCCAGGGTGGGGAAGATCTCCTTGACCTCGTCGCGGGTCACGTAGGTCCAGATGTCGTCCCACTGGGCGTAGCGGAGAAGGTGGGAGATGACCCACGCGCGCTGCTCCGAGGTGCCCTGATGAAGGAGGTGCAGGAATTCCTGCTCGGTGATCTTCTGATCGGGGAAGAAGTAGAGAGAGTCCTTGCCTTCCACGGTGTCGCGGCCTCGACCCGATCCTGTGCCTTGCATGCTCCCAGTATAGCCGTTTGTCCTGGCAATGCGCCATCCGGCGGCGGCCTTCCTCGACCCGCCACTTGACCCCGCCGCGCCGCTCGGCTAGATTTCCTCACGCTCGACCCATCGAGCGGGCATAACTCAGTTGGTAGAGTGCAAGCTTCCCAAGCTTGATGTCGCGGGTTCGAGTCCCGTTGCCCGCTCCAATTCACCCTTTCTACACAACAAGAGACCGAATACGGGGCCGGGGAGCTATGTCGATCTTCCGTCGTGATCCTACGCCCTCCACGTCCGCGTCCGGCGGGCCGTCCGAGTCTTCGCAGCAGAAATACCGTCTCACCCACATCGCCGCCGGCACCCGCCTCCAGGGCGAGGTGACGGGGGGAACCGAGCTGCTGGTCGAGGGGGAGATCGAGGGGGAGGTGCGGGTGGACGCGACGGTGACGGTCGGCGCCGAGGGGGTCGTGACCGGACCGATCGCGGCCCCGGTCGTCCGCATCGGCGGCCGGGTGATCGGGAACGTGATCGCCTCCGACCGCGTGGAGGTCTCCCCCTCGGGGAGTCTCGAGGGGAACATCTCGGCGCCGCGGATCATCATCGCCGAGGGGGCCTTCTTCAAGGGCATCGTGGACATGCGGAAAGACCGGGCCTCGACCGCGCGCGGCAAGGCCGGGCCGGAACCCAAACCTGCGATCGACTGATCCGGTCGACGGCGTCGTCCCCTACAAGGGGCAGATCACCTACCAGGCGGTCGCCGAGTCGCAGGGGCGGCCGTACAAGGCGTTCACGGAGTTGATCTGACCGGAAACGCCTTCCCGGTCACCCTCTCCCACAGCCCACTGAAATCCTCCGGCACCGGCGCCTCGAAGGCGAGCGGCTCATCCGTCGCGGGATGGCGGAAGGCGAGCCGCCAGGCGTGGAGCGCCGGACGGGGGAAGTCCCGCAGGACCGGTTGCAAGGGGCGGGGGAGGGCCTTCCAGCGCGCCTCGCCGTAGACCGGATCGCCCACCAGCGGATGGCCGATGTGCTTCAGATGGACCCGGATCTGGTGCGTCCGGCCGGTCGCGAGGTCCAGCTCGAGCAGCGAGATCCCCGCCGCCGCGGCCACCGTCCGGTAGTGCGTGCGCGCCGGCCGGCCGCCGGGGCGTACGGCCATCTCCTTGCGCTCCTGGGGGTGGCGTCCGATCGGCGCCTCGATCGTGCCGGTCGGTGGCGACGGGGCGCCATAGGCGATCGAGAGATAGTGCTTCGAGACCTCGCGGGCGGCGAAGGCGCGGGAGAGGCGGGCGTAGGCGGCCGGCGTCCGCGCCACCACCAGCACGCCGCTCGTCCCCTGGTCCAGCCGGTGGACGATGCCCGGCCGGCCGGGGCCGCCGACGCCGGCCATCTCGGGATAGCGGTCGAGGAGGTGATGGGCGAGGGTGCCGGTGGCGCGGCCGGCGCCGGGGTGCACGGTCAGGCCCGCCGGCTTGTCGAGCACGGCGATCTCGCCATCCTCATGGAGCACCCGGAGATCGCCCGGCTCGGGGAGGACCCGCTCCTCCTTCAGCTCCGGCGGGCTGCACTCGACCCGATCCCCCGCGGCGACCGCGGCCGAGGGTTTCGCCTCCCGCCCGTTGACCCGCACCAGACCCTCGGCGATCCACCTCTGGACCTGGTTGCGCGGCACGTCGAGGCGGGCGGCGACGTGGCGGTCCAGCCGTTCGCCGGCGCCTTCCGGCTCGACGCTCCAGGCGCTCGCCCCCGGGGGGGAAGGGGTCAATCGGAGACCGTAGCCGCCGCCGCGGCCTCGCGGGATTCCTCGTGGCGGTGCGGACGGAAGCTGTCGATCGCCATCAGCACGATACCGACCGAGATGGCGCTGTCGGCGACGTTGAAGGAGGGCCAGTGGTGGAGGCCGATGTAGACGTCGAGGAAGTCGGTCACGGCGCCGCTGGTCACCCGGTCCATCAGGTTGCCGACCGCGCCGCCCACCACCAGCGCCAGGGCCACCAGCAGCATCCGGTCGCGCGACGGCGTGAACCAGAAGTAGAGGCCCACCGCCACCAGGGCGCCGAGGCCGAGGCCGGTCAGCAGCCAGCCGGCGCCGCCGCCGTTGTCCGAGGCGAAGAGGCCGAAGGCGACCCCGGTGTTGCGCACGTGCGTCAGGTTGAAGAAGCCGGGGATCACCGGCTGCGTCGTGTGATGGGGGAGATGGACCTCGACCAGCCACTTCGTCCACTGATCGAGCACGATCACGGCGAGCGAGACGAGCAGGTACCGGAGCTTGCGGAACCGTGATCCGAGGGTCATTTCCAAAGGGCTCTCCTCTTGTCTGGGCCGAAGCGCTCGCGGGCGGCCCGGGTCAGCTCCGCCAGATGCGGGACCGAGGTCGATTGAAACAGCCGGATCGCCGCGATCCCCGCCGCTCCCGCCGTGGCCAGCTCGCCGAACCGCTCTAGTGTAATGCCTCCCAGAGCGTAGACGGGAAGGCCGGCGGCCGCGGCGCGGGCGAGCTCGCCGGAATCGATGGGAGATCCCTTGCCAGGGGTCGCGTAGACCGGGCCGAAGGCCACGTAGTCGGCGCCGCCGTCGCGCGCCCGCTCGACCTCGGCGACGGTGTGCGTCGAGCAACCGATCAGCGGATCCGCTCCGAACCGCGCGCGCAGCGCCGCCACCGGGACTCCGCCGGCGGGCAGATGGACGCCGTCGGCGCCGGCCGCCAGCGCGACGTCGAGGCGGCCGTTGACCAGCAGGCGGACGGCCGGCGGCAGGATCGACCGGGCGAGACGGGTGAGCGCGTAGAGAGCGCGGTCGTCGAGATCCTTCTCGCGGAGCTGGACGGCGCCGATCCCCGCTTCCCCGGCGGCGCGGAGCCAGTCCGCCATCTCGATCCCGAGAGCGCCGAGGGAGGTCCGGTCGCTGATCGCGAGGAGGCTAAACGTCGGTGGTGGCACGGGAGACCCGGCGCCGGAAGAGGAGCTCGTCGAGATCGTGGGCGCCCCAGACGAGGTGGATCAGTCCGAAACCGGTCACCGCCGCCCGCACGAAGGGGTAGAGCGCGATGGCGCGCAGGATCTCGCCGGGGAGCTGGAGCAGCATCCGGTCCCAGACCGGGCTCCAGGGCGCCAGCACGAGGAACGTCCCCGCCTCGATGCAGTACAGGACGAAAAGGATGCGGAACAGGGAGGAGGAGCGCATGGAGGGGGAGATTGTAGCCGCATCGAAGACGAAAAAAGGAAGCCGGGCGAACCCGGCTTCCTGGTTTGGCTTGGAAGAGCCGCCTCAGCCGCGGGGCGGCTTGCGGTCGTCGTCGTCCGGCTTGCGCTCGGGCCGCCGCTCCTCGCGGACTTCCGGCCTGCGCTCGGGCTGCCGCTCCTCGCGGACCTCGGGCCTGCGCTCCGGCTGCCGCTCGGGGGGCCGCCTCTCCTCGACCTGGGGCCGGCGCTCCGGCTGCCGCTCCTCCCGCACCTGGGGACGATCCTGCGTCTGCGGCCGCTCGTAGCGGTCCGGTTTGGGCGGCTCGACCTCGGGCCGGCGCTCCGGCCGCGGAGAGCCGCCGTCCGCCTCGGAGGAGGGCCGCGCGGGGCGCTCGCGCACCACCGGCGGACGGTCCTCGGCGGCCGGCCGCTCGGAGCGGTCGGGCCGGGCCTGGGGCTTGATTTCGATCACCACCGGCTTGCGCTCCGGCCGCGGGGCGCCGCCGTCGGCCTCGGCCGCGGGGCGCTCGGGGCGCTCCCGGACGACCGGCTTGCCGTTGTCGCGGTCGCCGCGGTCTCCGCCAATCACGCGTGGGTTGGGCGCGCCGCCGTCCACCTGGGGACCCGGGCGGCCGTTCCGGCCCGGCGTCTCGCGCACGGCCGGCCGTCCCGCCGGAGTGCCGCCGCCTCCTCCGATCACCGGGCCCGGCTTACTGGGCTGAGTACCGGGCTGAGCGCCCTGGACGGCGGGGCGCCCCTCCGAGGCCCGGCGACCCGGACGGCCGAGGGTGCCCGGCCGCAGCGGCGTGCCGTCGAGGGCCTGCGGCTTCTCGGAGATCACCGTGCGGGCGACCGCCGGCGGCAGGTTCGGCTTACGGGCGACGAACGGCGTCACGTCCGGCAGCTCGGCCGTGCGCCCGCCGCGCAGGGCGCGCAGCGGCCCGCCGGGATCCTTCCAGACGCTCGGCTTGAGCGGCCGGGTGTCGGTCGTGATGATGCCGCGCCCGATCTCGCCGTGATGGCGGTCGACCGGCACGGCGTAGCGCCGCACGTCGTGGCGGCCGTCCCAGTAGCCGTCATGGTACCCAGTGCGGTAGCCGTCCCGGAAGTAAGACGTCGACACGAAGTTCCAGTTGTCGTAGATCCCCCAGCCGCCGCCGGCCCAGCCGTAGATGCCGTTGCGGAAGCCGATGTCGGCGCCGAAGCTGGGACCGTAATAGCGGGTGTAGTACCCGGTCGGGCACCAGCCGACGTAGTCCTGCCCCCAGTACCAGTAGACCCAGGCCGCCGACCAGACCGAGCCCGGCTGCCAGACCCAGCCATAGGTGGGCAGGTAGTCCCAGCTCCCGTAGTGGTAGGGCACCCAGCCCCACGGCTCCGAGGAGAGCCAGGTCATGCCGCTGGGGGTGTAGACCCAGCGCCCCTGCCAGTAGGGGCGCCAGCCGGCCGCCACCCGCGGCCGCCAGTAGGAGGAGCCGTTGACGTCGATCCAGGAGCCGTAGCGGGTGAGCGGCGCCGCGGCGTAGCGCAGGTTGTCGTCGACGTAGCGCTGATCGCTGCCGGAGGAGTACTCGTCGTCGAGCTGGCGCGCCCAGCGCTCGAGCGTGTCGAAGCCGCCGGCCTCGCGGACGTCGGCGCGGCGGTCCTCGTCCTCGGCGCGGTCGTCGATCACCGCCTCCTCGTCCGCCCGGACGCGCGACGTTCCATGGTCGGTCACCACCTCGGCGGTGCCGCGGCGGACGACCACCTGGCTCCAGCCGTCGTCGGCGGTGATCCGGTAGACGCCGTAGTTCTGCGGGTAGATCGTGGCGTTCGGCGTATCGACGCGGGGGAGCTGGTCGCCCAGCGAATCCTGGGTGACGACGAGCTGCACGTTGCCGGCGATCAGCCGCACGACCGTTGCCCGGTCCTTGCGGTCCGGCGAGGCGGCCAGGCGCTCGAGGATCAGCTCGCTGCCGCCGTCCACCCGCAGGATGTTCTGGTCGGCGAGCAGGATCTCGACCCGCGACTGGTTGGGCACCCGCAGGTGGTCGCCCGCCAGCACCGGCTGGTTGATCTCGGCGGCGGCGGATTCGTTCGTGCCGGCCTGCACCAGGGTGGGCGAGCCCTCCACGACGCGGAAATAGCCATAACCCTCGTTGCTGCCGTTGCCGCCCGCGTCCTCATAGCCGGCGTCAGGGACGTCGGCGAGCGCGGGACCCGCCAGGGCGAGCAGCCCGAGGGCAAGCGCAAAACGGACCAAGAGGACTTTGCTCAGAGTCTTCATCTGTCTGTCTCCATAAGTCGGACGATGCACTCGCCCGCTGTCTTCCGTGTGGAAATAGCAACTTCCGGACCACCTGCTTTATTCCTCTCGAGGGAGCGGGAACTCCCTATTTTTCAATTGCTTCGCCGCTCCCTTCGCCCTATCATTCACAGTCCATGACGAGCTGATTCGGCTGCGGCGGCGTCCTCTCCGGGTGACACGGCCGGTGGATACGGATCCGCGATCTGTTCTTCTATCCATTGTGGGGGAGGAGTCCTTGGCGATCAACTGGTTTCGCGGCGGCAAGAAGCAGCAGCAGGAGCCGCAGGAGTACACGATCGACGACCTGGTCGTCCTCGAGCGCTACGACGAGGCGGAGGAGCGGCTGCGCGCGCGCCTCAAGGACAACCCCGACGATCTGCACTGCCACCTCAAGCTGGCCGAGGTCTACACCCATCTCCGCAAGTTCGACCGGGCGGTGATGGAATACGTCTTCGTCGCCGAGGAGTACGCCCAGGACGGCTTTCACGACAAGGGGATCGCCCTGCTCTCGAAGGCGACGAAGCTGGCGCCGCTCGACCCGTCGCTGCGCCAGAAGACCGAGAAGCTCCAGCGCGGCAAGAGCTCGGAGCAGGTGCGGACGCTCGCCCTCGAGGGCCTGCGCGAGGCCGGGGGCGTCCAGGCCGGGACCGCCCTCGAGCTGACGCGGCTCTGGCACCACCTGGCCGCCAGCAGCGTGGTCCGCAACCTCCCCGGCGAGTCGCTGAAGCGGCTGCTCTCGGCCATGGAGCTCCTGCGCCTGGAGTCCGAAACGGTGGTCGCCCGCGAGGGAAGCGAGGAGGCCTTCCTGCTGTTGATCATCCAGGGAGTCGTCGAGGCCACGATAGAATCCGGGGGCCATGCCGGAACGGTGCGCAGCTTCGGCGCCGGCGACCTCCTCGGCGAGGCGGTCCTGCTCGAGCGCGGCAAGTGGCCCGCCCGCTACCGCACGGCGGAGCTGGTCACCGCCCTGAAGCTCACCCGCGAAGGACTGGAGAAGTGCCTGGTCGGCAACGCCGACCCGCGCGGGTTCCTGGAGACGCTGCGCGAGCAGCACAACGACCGCGAAGTCGCCGCCATCGTGCAGCGCCTGCGGAGTGGTACCTGATGTCGATTCTTGCGATCCGTATCTATCCCGACCCCGTGCTGCGGGTGAAATGCCGCCCGGTGGAGACGTTCGACGCCGGCCTGCGCAAGCTCGCGGCCAACATGGTCGACACCATGCACGCCGCCCCGGGCGTCGGCCTCGCGGCCCCCCAGGTGGGGGTCGATCTCCGCCTCGCGGTGGTGGACATCTCAATAGGAGAAAACCCCGCCGCGATCCGGGTCCTCGTCAATCCCGAGATCGTCCGGCGCGAGGGGGTGGAGACCGACACCGAGGGGTGCCTCTCCCTGCCGGGGATCACCGACAAGGTGGACCGTCCGTTCTCGATCACCCTGCGGGCGCAGGACCTGGAAGGGAAGCCCTTCGAGCTCGAGGCCGACGACTACCTGGCCCGCGCCATCTGCCACGAGGTCGACCACCTGGACGGCATCCTCTTCACCGACCATCTCCGCGGCCTGCGCAAGGAGCGGTCGAAACGGCAGCTCAAGCGTCTGGCGGAAGAGCAGGAGGTACGGGTTTGAGGCGGGGGCTGCCGCCCGGGATTGAAATCCCGGGCTACCGACGGTCGTCCCTGAGCCGGGACTTCCGAAAACCATCTGATTCATTCCGGAGTCCGGAGGACGGCCGTGGGTAGCCCGGGATTTCAATCCCGGGCGAAGGGCGGCGCGACGTCTATGAAATCGAGCCAACTCTTTACCGTCCTCCTCCTCACCCTCCTTCTCACCGCCTGCGGCGGAGGCGGGGGCGGCGGCACGTCGACCGAGCCGCCGCCACCACCGCCGCCGCCTACCGCCGGGATCGTCTTCACGGCCCCGTCGGCTCCCGCGGCGAACAGCCTCTACTTCGCGAGCGGCGCCGCCACCACGGCCTCCACCCTGGTCCTCGAGCTGCGGGCGAACCAGGTGACCGACCTCTATGGCGTCGCCTTCGACCTCACCTATCCGGCCACCCAGCTCCAGTACGTCCGCATCACGGCCGGACCGCTGCTCAGCAATGGCGCGGTGCAGGCGGCGGTCTCCTCGCCCGGCACCCTGATCATCGGCGGCACCCATCTCGGCACCACCCCGGGATCCAACGGCTCCGGCGTGGTGCTGACGATCGAGTTCAGCGCCGTGGCGGCCGGCTCCGGAAGCTTCGCCCTCTCGCGCAACTCAGGCCTCGATTCCGCCGGCCGGGCCATCCCCGGACTCACCTGGCTCGCCGGCTCCGTGACCGTCACCAAGTAGAACCTTCCGGGGAACCCAAGCCCATGACCGAGCTCACCCTCTTCAATACCCTCGGGCGCAAGCTCGAGCCGTTCCAGCCGCTGGTTCCCGGCGAGGCCCGCGTCTACATCTGCGGCCCCACCGTCTACAACGAGGTCCACATCGGCAACCTCCGCACCTTCCTTTTCGGGGACCTGCTGCGGCGCAGCCTCCAGCATCTCGGGCTGCGCGTCATCCAGGTGATGAACCTGACCGACGTCGACGACAAGACCATTCAGGGAGCGCACAAGGCGGGGCTCTCGCTGCCCGAGTACACCGGGCCGTTCATCAAGACCTTCCTGCGCGACCTCGACACACTGCACATGGAGCGGGTCGAGCACTTCCCCAAGGCGACCGAGCACATCCCGGAGATGATCGCGATCATCGAGACCCTGATCGCCAACGGGCACGCCTACGAGACCGACGGCTCGGTCTTCTTCAAGATCGCCAGCGACCCCACCTACGGCAGCCTCTCCGGGTTCGACCTCGACCAGGCGCGCCAGGGGGAGCGGGTGGCGAGCGACGAATACGGCAAGGAGGACGTGCGCGACTTCGGGCTCTGGAAGGCCGTCAAGCCGGGCGAGCCCTCCTGGGAATCCCCCTGGGGCCCCGGCCGGCCCGGCTGGCACATCGAGTGCTCGGCGATGGCCGTGACCTACCTCGGCGAGGCGTTCGACCTGCACGGCGGCGGGCTGGACCTCGTGTTCCCGCACCACGAGAACGAGGACGCGCAGAGCACCGCCGCCGGCCACCCCTTCGCGAGCACCTGGCTGCACCACGGGCTGGTCACCGCCAAGGGCGGCGAGAAGATGAGCAAGAGCCTGGGCAACAGCGTGACCGTCGCCGAGGCGCTGCAGACCATCCCGCCGGTCGTGCTGCGGTACGCCCTGGGCGCCGCCCACTACCGCAGCACCATCGAGTGGAGCGACCTCGTCGTTGCCGAGGCTGCGGCGGCCTACGCCAGGCTCGAGACCTTCGTGCGCAACGCCGCAGGCTCACCCGACGCGCCCGAGCCCGAGGGCGTCTGGGAGGCCTTCGCCGCGGCGATGAACGACGACCTGGGCGTCTCGCGTGCGCTCGGGGTCATCCACGACGCCGTCCGCGAGGGCAACACTGCGCTGGCTGCGGGAACGCCCGTCGGCGGCGTCTTCCGCGTCGTACGCCGGATGCTGGGCGTACTGGGACTGGACCCCGCCGACTGGGCGAGCACCGAGGGCGGCGCGCTGACGCCC
>JBDSHF010000286.1:0-25727 GCA_039918595.1 Thermoanaerobaculia bacterium | reverse complement strand
CTACAGCGCCGGCCCTTCCTCCCCACTCCCCCCGGCGCCGGTGACCGGCGCCGGCGCTTCGGCCGGCACCGCCACCTTCACCATCGCCGGCCGCAGCAGCCGGTCGTGCAGCTTGTAGCCGCGCCGCAGCTCGGCCGCCACCGTCGGCCCCTTGACCTCCGGGCTCTCCTCGCGCGCCACCGCCTCGTGCACCGTGGGATCGAACGGCTGCCCCATCGCGTTCACCTCGGTGACGCCGAAACGGCGCAGCAGCTCGATCATCTGGCGCTGGATCATCTCGACCCCACGCTTGAGATCCTCCGCCGGCCCCTGGGCGGAGAGCGCCAGGTCGAGGTTGTCGGCCACGGTCAGGAAGTCGCGCAGCGGCTCGAACAGGGCGTAGCGCTTCTGCTCCTGGCGGTCGCGCTCGGCGCGCTTTCTGAAATTGTCGAAGTCGGCCAGGGTGCGCGTCAGGCGGTCGCGCAGATCGGTGGCCTCCTGGCGCAGCTTCGCCGGGTCGTCGGCACTAGCGGCGGCACCAGCGGCACTGGCGGCGGTCGCCTCGCCCCGCGCGCCGGACTCCACCCCTTCCACCGCCGCCACCGCTTCGCGCATGGCGGCCTCGATATCGGTCGTCTGATCGTCCAGATCGAGCGCCACCTCGGGGGCGTCGCCCGTGTTTTTCATGTTGTCTGCCATCGCAGTCCTCGCTCTTGGTCTATAGATAAAGGAAGGGGTGTCTTCCGGATGATCTGGATTATCGCCGTTCCGGGCGCCGCTCGTCCCCCGAGAAGGTGTCGGCCAGGGCCCGGCTCAGCGTCTCGCCCAGGAAGTGGACCAGCGGGATGATCGTCTCATAGTCCATCCGCGACGGGCCGACGATGCCGAGCGTGCCGAGCGGCCGCTGGCCGACGCCGTAGGGGGCGGCCACGACGCTGAACTCCAGCTCCGAGGTCAGCTCGGAATCCTCGCCGATCAGCACGCGCACGCCGCCCCCCTGGATGCAGCGGTTGAGGATGCGCACCAGGCGCGCCTTGTCGGCGAAGGCGTCGAACATCCGCCGCACCCGCTGGACGTCGGCGAGCTCGGGCTTGGCGAGCAGCAACGAAGTGCCGTCCACCATCACGCCCTGAGCGCCGTCGGAGGCGAGGCCGGCCTGGGCCAGCTCGATCGTCCGCGCCAGCATGCGGTCCATCTGCGCCTTCTCCTCGACCATCATGCGCACCAGCCGCTCGCGGATGTCGCCCAGGGTCTGGCCGGCGAAATTCGCGGTCAGGTAGTTGGAGATCCGCGTCAGCTCCTCGCGGGGGATCTCCTCCTCGGTCTCGATCACCTTGTTGTCGATGAACCCCGTCGAGGAGACCACCACGCAGAGGATCTTGCGGCCGGCGATGGGGATGAAGTCGACCGCCTTGAGCACCGTCTCCCCGATGGCCGGCGAGACCACGACCCCCACCTGGCTCGACAGCTCGGAGAGCAGGTGCGACGCCGTGCCCAGGAGATGGTCGGCGTCCGCCGTCACCCCCTGCAGGTTCTCCTGGATGTAGCGCCGCTCCTTGGCCGGGACCGAGCGCGCCTCCATCATCGACTGGATGAACAGGTGGTAGGCCGCCGCCGTGGGCACCCGCCCCGCCGAGGTGTGCGGCTGCATCAGGTAGCCCCACTCCTCGAGGTCCGCCATGACGTTGCGGATCGTCGCCGCCGAGAGGCCGAAGTTGTGCTTGGCCACCGAGCGCGAGCTGACCGGCTCGGCGTTCAGGATGTACGTAAGGATGACGTCCTTCAGGATCTCGCGATCCCGCGGGCTCAAACTTCCATAATCCCTGGCGTCCGGCATGGCTTGGTAGTCCTGAAAGGCTGGCACTCTCAACACGAGAGTGCTAACGCATGGTACCCTTCCGGCTCTTCCCTGTCAAGCCGCGCTGCGTCCAAACCACTGAGAAAATGGGACTTCTCTGTTATCGTAACCTCATGCAGACGCCTCTCGCGGGTCTCCGCTTCTCGGTCGCCGGCCCTGGCAAGGTGGGGTCGAGCCTCGCGCGCTGGGCGATGGCGGCCGGGGCGGAGCTGGTGGCGGTGGCGGGACGGCGCGTGGGCGAGCCGGCCTGGCCGGGCGGACCCGAACGCGTGGCGCTGGCGGACCTCGACACCGCCGGCCAGGACCTCCTGCTGATCGCGGTCGGAGATGGTGCGGTCGCCGAGGTGGCGGCCCGGCTCGCTTCCAGGCCGCAGGCGCGGGTCGTCCTCCACACCTCGGGAAGCCTGGACGCCTCGGCGCTGGCTCCCCTGCGGGCGGCGGGATCGGCGACCGGCTCGCTGCACCCCTTGAAGGCTCTCCCGCAGCCGCTCCCCGATCCCGCCGAGGGCAGGGGGGTCTTCTTCGCCGTCGACGGCGACCCTGAGGCGCGGGATCTGGCCTTCCGGCTGGCCGGAGCCTGGGGGGGAGTGGCCGCCGAGGTGCCGGCCGCGGCGCGTCCGCTCTACCACTTCGCGGCCACCCTGGCGGCCGGCGGGGTGGTGACCCTGCTCGCCGCCGCCGCGGAGATCGCCGGTGGCATCGGCCTGCCGGAGGAGGTGACCCGCGGCTACCTGGAGCTCGCCCGGGGCTCTCTCGCCGCCGCTACCCGCGCCCTGGACGAGGGGAAGCCGCTCGCCGCCGCCATCACCGGCCCGGTCACCCGCGACGACCGCGAGACCTTGCGCAAGCACCTCGCCGCCCTTGGCAGCCTGACTCCAGGGAAGCTGCCGCTGGCGATCTTTCTCCTCGGCGAGATCCTGCATCAGACGGGACGGGACGAGGCGGAGGTCGGGTGAGTAGGCCCCTCTACAATGGAGACGGGTTGTCTCATATCCCGTGCTGCTCACCCTACCCCAAATCGGATGGACTCTAGGACCACTTTGGGGGGTTTTTTATTTCTGTAGGAGTAGGATTCGGGTAAGTGGGCTTAGGATCTTCTTTGGTGTCTGCCATTTATTTCTCCGATAGCGAGATTAGCCATGCCACGATTTCTACAACTAGCAAGAAACTTGCCAGCTGTACGCACCAATATAAAAAGTCTAGCCTCTTTTGATTATACCTATAATTATAGCCAAAATGTAGCGCCAGCTCTCTGCGGATTCTCTCTAGTTCAGGAGGATTTGCTAGATCAATATAATCTCGAATTAGGCTGACAGCATCTACAACAAATAGCCAACCACTTCGAGGCCACAAGATAATAACAGCCATGATTCCTACTCCGAAGAAACAAACTACGGCTAGCCAGTCAAAATAACCGGCATGGCTTCCCTTCAGAGCTTCTGAGCCCAAATAGGCTGTTGAGACTGATGCGGCAGCCAATAATACGCCTGTACGCGCGCGCAGTTCATCTAAATTCGTTGATTGGCGAGCCAGTGCCTGAACCGCAGAATCATAGGCCAGCTCTAATGGAGTTTCTGCCACAAATTCATATTATCACCTACCATTCGGAGAACAAATTGCGTGAGCGAGCTCAGCAAGCGAACTCTAACGGCTGGAGAAAGTAACCTGCTCGCCACCCCTTACCGACCCACCACCCGCAACGACTGCGAGACCCTGACCAAGCACGGCGGTCGACCTACGCTCGGGCCAGACCGTCCCTGTTCTGGGGCCGGCGGGCCCACGATTGGGCTGGACCGTACCCAGGGGATCGTCTGGCCCAAGCGTGGTGGAAGCGCCCAGCATGGCGAAAGCAGGCACTCCGGATGTCAGAACAGCGATCCCCTCCGTCAAAGCGCCCTACTCGGAGAGCGCCCCGGCGCTTTCCTGGGCCGGAGGCCGGAGAAGTAGAGGAAGGCAGCCGACACCAGGGCGCTCCCGGCGAAGGCCTGGGCGGCCGAAGTCACCGACTACGAGGGAGACCGGGGCGACCCCGGCAGCGGTCGGCACCGTGATGCTCTCCGGACCGCGCGGCGCGCCGAGGAGTCGAAGAACCGCAGGTACCGCTCCTTGTCTGGGGGGCGGCCCCCTCCTGACCTCCCCTTGAAGGGGGAGGAAAAATGCCGCTTCTTCGCCACCATCTGCTCGCCCGCCGAGCTGCCGAAGCTAAAGGAGAGGGACCGAGGGTGAGGTCGCAGGCCACGGTCGTCCCCTTCCTTTATATATAGGCGCCGCCGAACCGCCCGGGAAAATAGGAGATTCTCCGTCGTCTCCAGACGATGCGCCGTCGTCCCGGGACGGCGCTCCGCCTCCAGCGGCGACGGTTTTTCTCCGGCGACGACGAGCTGTCGTCCCGGGACGGCGCTCTGCCTCCAGCGGCGACGGTTTTTCTCCAGCGACGACGGGCCGTCGTCCCGGGACGATGGCCCCTCCTCTCCTCCGGCGCCGCGCAATACGCCGCCGCGATTGACGCACCCCCGGCCACGGGTGCTATGCTCCGGGTCCATTTCAGTCCGCGCCCAATCCCTATGGTTTTCTTCAATTACAGCACGATGCAGATGGCGGCCAAGGTCGTCTATTACGGCCCGGGCCTCTGCGGCAAGACGACCAATCTGCACTACATCTATCAGCACACCACCGGGGAATCGCGCGGCGAGATGGTCTCGCTGGAGACGGAGACCGACCGCACGCTCTTCTTCGATCTGCTGCCGATCGACGTCGGCTCGATCGCCGGCTTCAATACCCGCATCCAGCTCTACACGGTGCCCGGGCAGGTGTTCTACAACACCACCCGCAAGCTGGTGCTGAAGGGGGTGGACGGCGTCGTCTTCGTCGCCGACTCCCAGCGGGCGATGCTGCAGACCAATATCGAGTCGTTCCGCAACCTGGAGGAGAACCTGGCGGAGATGGGGCTGGCGGTCGACACCCTCCCCCTCGTCCTCCAGTTCAACAAGCGCGACCTCGCCGACATCTGCTCGGTCGACGAGATGAACGCGGCGCTCAACCGCCACAACTGGCCGTACTTCGAGAGCTCGGCGGTCACCGGCATGGGGGTGTTCGAGACCCTCAAGGGGATCTCGCGGTTCACCCTGATGTCGCTCAAGAAGCGGCTCGGCCGCAACGAGCCGGCCGCGGCGCGCCCGGGCGCCGCCGCCGCCCCGAAGCCCGCGGCTCCTCCGGCGGCAGCACCCCCGGCCGCGGCGCCGGTTCCGGTTCCGCCAGCCGGTGCCCCGGCGCCCCGCCCGGCCGCCGCCGCGCCGCCACAGCCGGTGCAGTCGGGCTCGTACCCTCAGGTTCCCCGGCCGGCTTCGCCGCCGGGCGCGCCGCCGGCTGCGCCCCCGGGCACGGCACCGCCGGTCGCCGCCAGGGGGCGCACGATGGACGTGCTGGGCGAGCTCGAGAAGCTCCGCCGCGAGGCCGCCGCTCCGCGGCAATCCACCTCGCCGCGGCCGATCGTGACTCCGCCCGCCGCCCCCCCGGCCCTCGCTGCCGCTCAGGCGGCCTCCGGCAATGGCCGCGGCGAGCTGACGCGCAGCATCGAGCTGACCCTCCGACGCGCCGACTTCCAGCGCGCCCGCCGGGTGCTGGTCAGCTTCCAGGTGGAGGACGACCAGCACCGGGTGATGGACGCCGTGCGCGACCTGGCGGTGGACATCAAGGACGCCGGGACCCTGGAGAAGCTGCTCTTGCGCCTCAACATCTCACTGAACGCCAAGGAGTGAGAGGGAGGGCGCGATGAGGTGCCCGTTCTGTTCGGAGAACCGCGATCGGGTGGTCGACTCGCGGGAGAGCCGCGACGGCGCCACCATCCGCCGGCGGCGGGAGTGCCTGAGCTGCGGCCGGCGCTTCACCTCCTACGAGCAGATCGAGGACATCCCCTACATGGTCGTCAAGCACGACGGCACCCGCGAGGAGTTCAGCCGCAAGAAGCTGCTCGGCGGCCTGCTGAAGGCGTGCGAGAAGCGGCCGATCGCGTTGAAGAAGCTGGAATCGATCGTCGATCAGACCGAGACGATGCTCAACGAGCGTGAGGACCGCGAGATCTCCACCCACGAGATCGGCGCCTTCATCATGGAGCGCCTGCGCGAGCTCGACCAGGTGGCCTACGTCCGTTTCGCCTCGGTCTACCGCCGCTTCGAGGACATCGACGCCTTCATGGACGTCGTCAAAACGCTGCTCAAGCCGAGCA
Organism: Thermoanaerobaculia bacterium; assembly: GCA_039918595.1. Lineage (GTDB taxonomy): Bacteria > Acidobacteriota > Thermoanaerobaculia > Multivoradales > UBA5704 > DATARR01. The sequence continues at coordinate 19,665 of JBDSHF010000286.1, read as the reverse complement.
AGGAATCCACGGAGGGGTGAGGTTTTAGATGGCCGCCCGATACGAATCCCTGTTCCTGATCTCCCGGTTCCAGGCCGAGCTCGACCGCCTGTTCCAGGAGGCGATGCAGATCGGCGAGAACGACGTGCCGCTCGGCGAATGGCAGCCGCCGATCGACGTCGTCGAGACGCCCGCGGTGATTCAGATCCTCGCCGAGCTCCCCGGCTTCACCACCGCCGACCTCAAGATCGAGGTGCGCGGAACGCGGGTGGTGATCTCCGGCACCAAGTCGACCGCCCTGCCCCAGGCCCGACAAGTTCGCTTCCACTGTCTGGAGCGCGGGCACGGACGGTTCACCCGTGAGATCCACGTCCTGCCACCGGTCAACACCCACCAGGGGACGGCCAGGCTGCAGGATGGTCTGCTGATCCTGGAGTTCCCCAAGATTCAGGACAAGCGGCAGGAGGCTCGGGTATTGCATATTCTGGAGGCTGAGGAAACAGTGGATGAGTAGTCGACCGCCAGGAGAACCACAGGAAGAATCCATCAAGATTCCCGACGTTCTCCCCGTCCTGCCGCTCAAGGATACCGTCGTCTTTCCGTACATCATCCTGCCGCTCTCGGTAGGGCGCGACAAGAGTGTGCTGGCGGTGGACCGCGCGCTCTCGGAGAGCCGCGTGATCATGCTGGTCGCCCAGCGCGACGCCGCCGCCGACAACCCGGGCGAGGCCGACCTCTTCGAGGTGGGCACCGCGGCGGTGATCATGCGGATGCTCAAGCTGCCGGACGGCCGCATCCGCATCCTGGTGCAAGGGCTGTCGCGCGCCCGCGTGCAGCACATCAGCCAGATGGAGCCCTATCTCCAGGCCAAGATCGAGCGGATCGAGGAGCCGCGCCCGGCGGCGCCGTCGATGGAGATCGAGGCCCTGGTGCGCAGCGTCAAGGAGAGCCTGGACCGCGCCGTCACCCTCGGCAAGGGGATCTCGGCCGAGGTGATGGTGATCGCCGCCAACCTGGAGGATCCAGGCCGGCTGGCCGATCTCGCGGCGAGCAACCTCGACTTGAAGCTCAGCGAGGCGCAGGCGGTGCTCGAGACGATCGATCCGATCGAGCGCCTGAAGAAAGTGAGCGATCTGCTGGCGCGCGAGATCCAGGTCCTCAACCTTCAGCAGGAGATCTCCTCGCAGGCGCGCGGCGAGATCGACCGCAGCCAGCGCGAGTACTTCCTGCGCCAGCAGCTCAAGGCGATCCAGCAGGAGCTGGGCGAGGGGGAGGAGCTGACCGAGGAGATCGCCAACTACCGCCGCCAGGCCGACGACAAGCTGCTCAACGACGAGGCGCGCGAGGAGCTGGAGCGGCAGATCCGCCGGCTCGAGCGCAGCCATCCGGAGAGCGCCGAGACGCAGATCATTCGCACCTACCTCGACTGGCTGACCGCGCTCCCCTGGGGCGTCACCTCCGAGGACGACCTCGATCTGAAGCACGCCCAGGACGTGCTCGACGAGGATCACTACGACCTCGAAAAGATCAAGGAGCGCATCCTCGAATACCTCGCCGTGCGCAAGCTGAAGCCGGACACCCGCGGCCCGATCCTCTGCTTCGTGGGCCCGCCGGGCGTCGGCAAGACCTCGCTCGGCCGCTCGATCGCCCGCTCGCTCGGCCGCAAATTCGTGCGCATCTCGCTCGGCGGCGTGCGCGACGAGGCGGAGATCCGCGGCCATCGCCGCACCTACGTCGGCGCGCTCCCCGGCCGCATCGTCCAGGGGATCCGCCAGGCGGGGACGAGCAATCCGGTCTTCGTGCTCGACGAGATCGACAAGATCGGCGCCGATTTTCGCGGCGATCCGTCGTCCGCCCTGCTCGAGGTGCTCGATCCGGAGCAGAACTTCAGCTTCGTCGATCACTACCTCGGCATCCCCTACGACCTGTCGCGGGTGATGTTCATCGCCACCGCCAACATGCTGGAGCCGGTCCAGCCGGCCTTCCTCGACCGCATGGAGATCATCCGCCTGACCGGTTACACGCAGGAGGAGAAGCTGCGCATCGCGCGCCTCCACCTGATTCCCAAGCAAACGAGGGAGAACGGTCTTTCCGACGAGCAGATCGAGTTCACCGACGAAGCGGTCCGCGACGTCATCTCCGGCTACACCAAGGAGGCGGGGCTGCGCAACCTCGAGCGCGAGCTCGCGGCGATCTGCCGCAAGGTGGCGGTGAAAGTGGCGCGCGGCGAGACCGAGCGGATGGTGATCGATCCGGCGAAGGTCGAGGAGTTCCTCGGCGCCCGCAAGCACTTCTCGGAAGAGCTGCTGACCCGCGACCGCGTCGGCGTCGCCACCGGCCTTGCCTGGACATCGGTGGGCGGCGACCTGCTGTTCATCGAGGTGGTGGCGGTGCCCGGCAAGGGGCAGCTCCTGCTCACCGGCCAGCTCGGCGACGTGATGAAAGAATCGGCGCAGGCGGCGGTCTCCTTCGCCCGCGCCTACGCCGCCACGCACGGGATCGGCGAGGACTTCTTCGCCAAGCACGACCTCCACATCCACGTGCCCGCGGGCTCGATCCCCAAGGACGGCCCCTCGGCCGGCATCACGATCGGCTCCGCCATCCTCTCCGTGCTCACCGGCAAGCCGATCAACCGGCGGCTGGCGATGACCGGCGAGATCACGCTGCGCGGCGACGTGCTGCCGATCGGCGGCCTGAAAGAGAAGACGCTCGCCGCCAAGCTCGCCGGCATTCAGCAAGTGATCGTCCCGAAGCTCAACCGGCGCGATCTCGCCGACATCCCGGCGACGATCACCGACGGGCTCACCTTCCACTTCGTCGAGCACATGGACGACGTGCTGAAGCTCGCGCTGATCGATCCCGACGTCCGGCAGCCCGACGTGACGCCCGACGGCCAGCCCGCCGAGATCGCCAGCGAGCAGCCGCAGCCCGCCACGGTGTGAGCCGCCCTCCGTTCGATCGCGAAGACCGCCTGATCGATTGGCTGCGACGCCGCTTGGGCCAACAGCCCGGCGGCTCGCTGATCGGCGACGACGCCGCGATCCTGCCGGCGGGCGGCCCCTTCGCGGGTCTCTTCGCGATCACGGTCGATCACCAGATCGCCGGCGTTCATTTCCCACCCGGACTCGATCCCGCGGCGGTGGCGCGGCGCCTGCTCGCCGTGAACCTTTCCGATCTCGCGGCGATGGGCGCCACTCCCGCCTACGCGTTCCTCGCTCTCGCCGCGCCGCCCGGTTTCGATCACCGCCGATTCTTCACCGCGCTGCTCGCGTCCTGCCGCCGCCACGAGCTCACTCTCGCGGGGGGCGACCTGGCGCGCCATCCCGAGCGGCTCACCGCGAGCCTCACCCTGTTCGGAACCAGACCCGAGGGATCGCGCTGGCTCGAGCGGAGCGGCGCGCGTCCCGGACATGCGCTCTGGCTGGGCGGAACGATCGGCGAATCGGCCGCCGGAAGAATGCTGATCGAACGCGGCGAGCTCAAAGAAGCGTTTCCTTCTTTGCAAACAGCCATACGGCGAGCCATCCGCCGCCATCTCGAACCGCGCCCTCAGCTCGCGCTGGGCCGATGGCTCGGGACTCAGCAGGAAGGAGCGGCGATGGATGTATCAGACGGCTTGGCGCGCGATCTCCATCGCCTCTGCAAGGCGAGCGGCACCGGCGCGGAGATCGACGCCGGAGCGCTGCCGCTCACCAATCGTTTTACCAGGCTCTGCGCGGTGATCGGCGCCGATCCGCTCGCGCTCGCGCTCGGCGGCGGAGAGGACTACGTCCTGTTGTTCACGCTGCCGGAAGGGATCGCGCCGCCGGAGAAAGGGGCCCGGCGCATCGGAAAGATCGTGAAGGGGAAGGGAGTGACGCTGCTGCGGGAAGGAAACCGCTCGCCACTGCCGGATCTGGGCTGGGATCATCTGGCGGCGTCGTAAAGGCGCTGTAAAACAAAAAAACCCCGGCGGGTCACGCCGGGATTTTTCAACAACCTGGATGAACGGATCGATCAGCGGAAGAGCTTCTGCAGGCTGTCGACGAAGCCCTTGAACCGCTTTTCGAGATTCTGCTGCGTCTTCTCGAGCTGCTTGAGACGCTGGCCGATCGCACCGCTGATCGCCTCGCCCGTGGACTGCGGCGCGGCGGCGCGACCCCGGCCGCGGCCGGTGGAGGCAGCGGGCTTCGCGGCGCCGCTCCCCTTCTTGCGTCCGCCGCGGCCGCTTTCGGAACGGAGCTGACGGAACACGTCCACCGCTTGCGGATAGAAGCGGCGCGCGCGCCCCTTGCCTTCGCTCGGCAGACGATTGGCATGGATGCGCACGTAGCGGACCAAGGTGGGATAAGAAATGCCGGTGGTCTCGCTGATCTGGGTGAGCGTCATGAGATTTCCAGGCCTCTGAGCCGGCTTCTGCGCGGTTTTCTGCGCGGTCTTGGCCGGACGGCCCGGACGGCGGCCGGTCGGCGTCGCGGCGGCCTTGCGGCCCGGGGTCCGCTTGGCGGCGGCGGCGGCGGCGCCGCGCGTCGCGGTAGCGGCCTTGCGGCCTCCAGCACGCTTGGCCGGCGTGGCGGCGGCGGGAGTGGCCTTGGCGGCGCGGGCGGGACGGCCCGGACGGCGCTTGCTCGCGGCCGGACGCTCCGGACGGGGAGCGGAAGGATCCTTGCGAGGACGGCCCCGCTTGCCCGCGTTCTCATTCTTCAGCACATCGAAAACCGGCAGGGCGCTCTCGGGGTAACGCTGCTTGCGCCCCTGCCCCTCGGAAGGAATGCGGTCCTGGTAAAGCTTCTTGTATCTCTGCAGAGTCGGCATCGAAATGCCGGTCTTGGTAGAAATTTCGGAGAGTGTGTAGAGTCTTGAATCCGGGGATTCGGTTTCAGCCATGTTGTTCTTGCCTCCTCGTGGCGCTATGAAAAAGGGAGTGAAATAAGCCTTCGATCAAAAAATCCGCACTCATTATCAAAAAGGAAAGGCGACATGTCAATAGTTCCGACGAAAAATGTCCTCAAAAGGAGCGATTCCGGATGCTTTGGGATGGAAAGGGAGCCCTCAGGAGAGATTCCGCCACCTTTCCAAACTGCGCGGATGCCGGTTTTGGTTCCCTGTACTCGCTTCCGGACCTGAATCCAACGCTGGTATTAGGGAATCGCCGGGGATCGTTTGAGCGAAAGCTCCAGCTATATGGACTCAAGTAGAATCGCTGCCATGAACGAAGAAACTACCGCCAAACATGAGCTCTACCGCCAAGCCCTGCGGGAGCTCGACGCCGTGCTCGAAGGCGTCGACGACCCGATCACCGCGATGTCCACCTGCGCCTGCATCCTTCACCATCGCCTGCCCGCCGCGAGCTGGACGGGTTTCTATCGCGTGGTCGCGCCGCGCCTGCTGCGCGTCGGTCCCTATCAGGGACCGCTCGGGTGTCTCGAAATACCCTTCGATCGCGGTGTCTGCGGCGCCGCCGCCCGCGAGCGCGCGCCGCAGGTGGTCGCCGACGTCCATCAGTTTCCGGGGCACATCGCCTGTGACGAGGGGGCACGCTCGGAGATCGTGATTCCGATCTTGGATCCGCGCGGCGAGCTCGTCGCCGTGCTCGACATCGATTCCCATCAGCCCGCCGCCTTCGACGACATCGATCGCGAAGGGCTCGAGCGCATCGCCGAACGGCTTCGGGTCACTTTTTCCGTTCGAGCCCCAGTTGGCGGATGAGATAGGAGACCGCCTGGCGCGAGACGCCGAGCCGGCCGGCGACCCGGGTGTAATTGCCCGCGCAATCCTCCAGGGCCTCGGCGACCAGCCGCCGGCGTAGCGCGTCGACCTGCTGATGATAGGAGCCCGCGGGCTCGCTCCCCGCCGCGGCCGGGAGCTCCAGATGCGCCGGTTCGATCACGCCGCCGCCGGCGAGCGCGGAGCCCACCGAAAGCACGTTTTCCAATTCGCGCACGTTGCCGGGCCAGCGATGGGCAAGCAGACTCGCCCGCGCCTCGCGGCTGAGCCGCGCCGGCGGCCGGCCGCGATCGCGTTGAGCGAGTCGATCGAGCAGGTGATCGGCGATTCGCAACAGATCATCTCCGCGCTCGCGCAGCGCCGGCATCTCGACACAGCCGACGCGCAGGCGAAAGTAAAGATCGCGCCGGAACGATCCCGCCGTCACCATGCCGGCGAGATCGCGATGGGTGGCCGCGAGCACGCGGACATCCACCCGCCGCGCCTCGCTCTCCCCCAGCCGCCGGATCTCGCCTTCCTGCAGCACGCGCAGCAGCAGCCCCTGCGCGGAGAGCGGGAGATCGCCGATCTCGTCGAGGAACACCGTGCCGCCGTGAGCGGCTTCGAACACCCCTTTGCGATCGCGTTCGGCGCTGGTGAACGCGCCGCGAACGTGACCGAAGAGATCCGAAAGCAGCAGGGTTTCGGAGAGCGCGGCGCAGTTGACGGCGACGAACGGCCGGCCGGCGCGGGCGCTCCGGCGGTGGAGCCGGCGGGCGGCCAGCTCCTTGCCGGTGCCGCTCTCGCCCAGGATCAGCACCGGCAGCCCGCCGGGAGCCAGCCGGTCCAGACGGTCGATCGCGGCGAGCAGGGCCGGACTCTCTCCCACCAGGTCGTTCCTCACCAGATCGTCCGCCGCCGGCCGTCCGGCCGTCGCGGGCAGCGGCTCCTTCCCGATCTCCCTGGCTGCCTCGTCGCCCGCGAAGCTCTGGAGCAGCAGGGCGACCACCGCCCACGGACCGCCGTCCCGCGCCTCCAGCCGCTCGGCGGGCGCCGCCGCGCCGAGCTTGCGGAAGGTGGCGATCGCCTCCCGGCGCCACGACGGCGGCGCCGAGCCGGGGGAGAGGAGGTCGAGGTCGTAGATCAGCCGCGCCGCCCGGTAGGGGCCGAGCGCCGCCAGCGCCTCCCAGTCGCGGACCGGCGGCAGGCCGCCGGCGAGCAGCGCCTCCCAGAGCGGGGCGAAGGGGGTTCCGGCCGCCTCACGGCGGGCCCCCTCGGAGTCGCCGGCCAGCGCCCGCACGGCGGGGCGTTCCTCGGGCTCCAGCTCGCCGAGGGTTTCCGCCGGCAGGTCCGCGAGCTCGGCGGCGGCCTCTTCCGGCATCTTGAGCCAGCCCAGGGCGCGGGCGGCGAGGAGCCGGAGCTCGGGGCGCCCGGCGAGACGCTGGCGCTCGAGATCGCTCAGGGCGCCGCGGCAGACGGCCAGCGCCGCCGCCGGCCGCCCCTGGGCCAGCTCGTAGCGGACCCACAGCTCGGCATCCATGGCGAGGCCGCGCAGGTTGCCGGAGCGCCGGTTCTCGCTCTCCGAGCGGGCGACGATCTCGCTCACTCCCTGGGTGCGCCCCTGGCGGAGCCGGATCTCGGCGAGGTTGTACAGCGAGAGGGTCGATCTGCCCGGACCGTCACAGCCCGCCGTCAGCCACGCGGCGTGCAGGAAGGCACGCTCGGCCCCGGCGAGATAGCCACGCCGGGCGCGGGCGAGCCCGAGGTCGTTCCAGAGCCCCCCGGCCTGGCGCCGGGTCAGCCGCCGGCGGCCGGCGCGGATCGCCCGCTCGGCGGCGGCCGCCGCGCCGTCCAGGTCGCCGGTGCCGCCAGCCTGCAGGGCGCGGAGCTGGTGCCAGCGCCAAGCGAGGCCGGGGTCGTCCAGCGCGCCCCGGGCGGCCCTCAGGAAGCGCTCCAGGGCGTCGGCGTCCTGACGGTCCCAGGCCGCGCCCGCGGCGGCCAGCCGGGCGAGGATGGACGCCCGAGGATCGCCTGAGGTTTCGTCGAGCGCCCGGCGGATCCAGTAGCCGGCGCGCTCCGGCTTGCCGTGGCTGGCATAGACCCGCGAGGCGACCTCGGCCAGCTCGGCGACCTCGGCCGGCGCGAGCGCCACCTCCTCGAATCCGCGCAGGGCGGTCCGCGCCGCCCCCAGACGGCCGAGCTCGAGCTGGCAGCGGGTGGCGAGCACGCGCGCCGCCGCGGTGGGGATGCCGGCCAGCGTCTCCAGGGCGGCCTCGCGGCGCCCGAGAGCCGCCAGGGCCGTGGCCCGTTCGACCCGCTCCTCGTCGTCCCGGGGCGGCTGGCGCTCCCAGGCGGTCACAGCCGCCCGCCAGCGCCCCGCCGCGGCCAGCTCGCGCGGCGATCCCGCCTCCTCGCCATGCCACAGCGCCCGCGCCCCCGCGGTGGCCAGCAGCTCCACGATCCCGCTCGCCGGGCGCCCCTGGCCGAGCATGCGGGAGCGGAAGGATCGCGGGCCCGCGATCCACGGCCGGACGTTGCCGTCCTCGCGCACGATCTCCCCCGCCAGCGCCTCGCGGGCCATCGCCAGCTCCGGCCGCTCCCAGAGGAAGGGCGCGGTCTCCAGGATCGCCGCCACCGCCTCATCCGGGGGCACGGGAGCGGGGGCCTGCCGCCAGAGGTCGATCAGCGCGCGGACGGCCCGCCGCGCCTCCCAGCGCCCGACGACCTCCCCCCCGCCGAACAGCCGCCGGATGAGATCGAGCAGCGCCTCCTGGCAGGGGAGGGACGAGCGGCCCGGAGCGGCGCCATCCGCGCCGACCACCAGCCGGTCCGCCGGCGAGATACAAGCCGCGCTCCACCCCTCGGCGAGCCGCCACCCGGCGCGCTCGAGCAGCGACAGCAGTCCCGCCGCTTCCAGCAGCGCCGCCACCTTGCGGCGGTCCGTGAGCCGCGCCTCGGCCAGCGCGATCGACCGCGGCGGCGAGGCGAGACACGGATGGACGACACCGGCCGCCCGGCGAGTCTCCGAGAGAAAGGACATTGGAAGGGGATTGTAGTGGAAAGAGGTGCCGGGGAGGGAGGGAAAACAAAACACGGACGAAAGGGACAGGCACGGACTGACAAGGACACCTTTCTTGGTCCGTGCCCGTCCGTGTCCGTCCTTTTCGTCCGTGTTGTTTTCCTAGATCATCTTCAAAAAATCCCGCCAGAACCCCGGATACGACTTCGCCACCACCTCGGGGTGGTCGATCACCACGCCCGGGCGGCGCAGCCCGACCAGGGCGAAGCTCATGGCGATGCGGTGGTCGCCGCGGGGATCGATGTGCACGGTCTCGCCAGGGGGCTGGACGCCGGCCCAGAGGCCGGGGAGCCAGAGGCTGTCGCGCCCCTCGCGGGCGTCGGCGCCGAGCTTCTTGAGCTCGGTCGCCATCGCCTCCAGGCGGTCGCTCTCCTTGATGCGCAGATGGGCGACGTTGTGGATCAGCGTCTCCCCCTCGGCGAAGGGGGCGAGGGCGGCGAGGGTGGGCACCTGGTCGGGCATGCCGGAGAGGTCGGCCTTGATCCCCCGCAGCGTCTCGCCGCCGCGGATGCGGAGATCGTCCCCCTTCCAGAAGACCTCGGCCCCCATCTCGGCGAGGAGGTCCATGAACTCGCGGTCCCCCTGCTTGGAATCGGGGGACAGGCCGTCGAGGATCACCTCGCCGCCGGTCAGCGCCGCGGCGGCGGCCGGGTAGCAGGCCGCCGAGTAGTCCCCTTCCACCCGGGCGCGCCCGCCGCGCAACGCCGACGGGCGGACGCGGTAGGCGCGCGGCCCCGACCGCTCGATGTGGCCGTCGAAGGCCGAGGCGGCGGCGATCGTCACGTCCACGTAAGGACGGGAGGTGAGGGTCGGGACCTCCACCACCACCTCCGATGGCGCGCGCAGCGCCGCCATCAGCAGGGCCGAGAGGTACTGGCTCGACTCGCCGGCGTCGAGGGTGGTCGTGCCGCCGCGCAGGGTGCCCCCCTCGATCCGCAGGGGGACGTACCCCTCGCCGGCGAGGTACTCGATGCTGGCGCCGAGCCGCCGGAGCGCCTCGACGAGCGGCCCCACCGGCCGCTCGCGCAGGCGGGGGACGCCGTCGAGCCGCCAGAGGCCAGGGACCACGGTGAGGGTCGCGACCAGGAAGCGGAGCATGGTGCCGGCGTTGCCGCAGAAGACCTCGACCTCGCCGTCCGGCCGCCCGGCGGGCGTCAGGCGGACCTCGTCCTCGCTCTCCTCGACCGCGAAGCCGCAGCGGCCGAGGGCGTTCAGGAACAGGCGCGTGTCCTCCGCGACCAGCGGGCGCTCGATCACCACCGGCGCGCCCGAGAGCAGCGCCAGGTTCAGATAGCGATGGGTCATGCTCTTCGACGGCGGCACCCGCACGCGCCCCCGGGCCTTCCGGCCGGTCGGCACCGCGAAGGGCTCCGTCGGCAGCTCAATCGAAATCGAAGACGAGTCCGTCATAGCCAAACTCCACTCCCGGAGGGAGGGGATCGTCGTGATCCACCTCGTGCGCCATGTGGGTGAGGATCGTGCGGCGCGCGCCGATCCGCTCTGAGATCTCCAGTGCCTCCTCGACCGAGAAGTGCGTCGAGTGGGGGCGATGGCGCAGCGCGTCGAGGACCAGGATCTCCACCCCTTCGAGCTGCCGCAGGCTGGTCTCCGGGATCTGATTGCAGTCGGTCACGTAGGCGAAATCGCCGACCCGGTAGCCGAAGACCTCCATCTCGCCGTGCCAGACCGGGATGGGGACGAACCGGCGCCCCAGCACCTCGAACGGCTCGCGCACCTCGACGAGGTCGAGCTGCGGCTTGCCGCCCCCCTCCTGGCCGGGCTCGAAGACGTAGGCGAAGGCCCGGCGGATGGCGCGCAGGGTCTCCGCCGAGCCGTAGCAGGGGATCGCGGCCTGCTGGCGGAAGTTGAAGATGCGCACGTCGTCGAGCCCGAAGATATGGTCGGCGTGGGAATGGGTGAAGACGATGGCGTCGACCCGCGGCAGGCCGAACCGGAGCGCCTGCGCCCGCAGGTCGACCGGTGTGTCGACCAGCACGACCCCCTCCCCCATCTCCAGCTTCAGCCCCGGCCGCGACCGCTTGTTCTTCGGGTTGTCGGAGGTGCAGACCCGGCAGGCGCAACCGATTACCGGGATCCCGGTCGAGGTACCGCTGCCGAGCATGGTGACGCGCACAGACATGGGACCAGGGAGTTTAGCGCAGCGCCCGGGCATCAATGCCCGGGTGGCAGCCACTCCACCGCCCGGCTCCGGAACCAGGCATCCAGCAACCGCACCTCCCCGCCTTTCACCTGCCAGACCCGGGGCTCATGGAAATGCCCCAGCAGCAGCACGTCGTACCCCTCCGCCAGCCGCCGCTCGGCGTAGGCGCGGATGGCCTGCTCGGGGAGGACCTCGCGGTGCTTGAAGTTGGTCTGCGAAAGCCGCCGGTCGGTCAGATGGACGAGGCGGTTGGCCAGGGCGCCGGGGATGGTCCCAATCAGGAAGCGGACCGGCGCGCTCTTCGACAGCCAGCGCCAGAAGCGGTACTTCCAGTCCTTGTCGTTCAGCCCGTCGCCATGGACCGCGAGGTAGCGGACGCCCCCGGTCTCGAAAGCGGTCTCGAGCGCGACGCGGTCGAAGACGTCGTCGTAGGGGCTGCCGGCGAGGAAGAAATCACGGTTCCCCTCGATGTACTCGACCGTGACCCCCTGTGAGCGCAGGGCCAATAGCGCGGCGGCCACGGCCCGGACATCGTCGGTCTCGAAGCTCTTGAATCCTACCCAAGCCTGGAAGAGGTCGCCCATCAGCACCAGGTGCCGGCACCCCTGGCCGGGGAGGGCCTCGAACTGGGCGACGAGCGGACCGGCGGGGCCGCCCGGGCCGCTCAGGTGGGCGTCCGCGACGATGGCGACGGAAGAAGCGGCGATCATCTAGACGATCGTCAGCTTGTGCTTGGTCTCTTCCTGCCGCGCCACCTCGGCGACGACCGACTCGGCCACGCGCCGGAAGGCCTCGCTGTGATGCCCCTTGGGATCGGCGACGGTAATCGGCACGCCGGCGTCGCCACCGAGGACGATCTGCGGATCGAGCGGGATCGAGCCGAGGAAGGCCGTGCCCAGCAGCTCCGCGGTCTTGCGGCCGCCGTCGCGCTTGAAGATGTCGGTGGCGTGGCCGCAGTGCGGGCAGACGAAGGTGGACATGTTCTCGACGATACCGATTACCGGCACGTTGACCTTGCGGAACATGGCGAGCCCCTTGCGGGCGTCGATCAGCGCCACGTCCTGCGGCGTGGTCACGATCACCGCGCCGGCGAGCTGGATGCGCTGGGTCACCGTGAGCTGCGCGTCGCCGGTGCCCGGCGGCAGATCGAGGATCAGGTAGTCGAGCTCACCCCACTCGACGTCGCCCAGCATCTGCTCGATCGCCCGCATCACCATCGGGCCACGCCAGATCACCGGCGTGTCGATCTCCAGGATGAAGCCGAGCGACATCAGGATGATGCCGTACTTCTCGAACGGGTAGATGCGGTTGCCGATCACCCGCGGCTTCTGGGTGATGCCGAACATCGTCGGCACCGAGGGGCCGTAGATGTCCGAGTCGAGGAGGCCGACGCGGTGGCCGAGCTGCGCCAGCGACACCGCCAGGTTCGCCGCCACGGTCGACTTCCCCACGCCCCCCTTGCCGCTGGCGACGGCCACCACGTGGCGGACCTTGGGGATCAGGCTGGTGTCCTGGGCGATCGCTTTCGACGCCGCCTCCTCGCGGGCGGCGGGCTTGACCACGTTCATGTTGACCCGCACCTCCGCCACCCCGGGGAGGGCGCGCAGCGTCCTCTCCACCTCGTCGCGGACCTTCTCGCCCGCCGCCGGGTTGTGGGTGGACATCTGGAGGTCCACCACCACCGAGCCGGCGCTCGCCTGCACCTGGTGCACGAAGCCGAAGGAGACGATGTCCCGGCTCATGCCCGGGAACTTCACCCCCTTCAGGGCCTCCCACACCGCGGATTCGAAATCGGTCGTCATAGCGTCAGTTTCCTTCCAAATGCCTTCCAGAGGACAGCGTACCACCGGTCAAGCATCCTCCCCCTCCTCCCCGACCCGCAGCCCGGCGGGCCCGGCGATGCTGCGCCGCACCTCGGCGATCAGCTCCCGTTTGCGCCGCATGCCGTAGGCGGCGGGATCGATCGGCGCGCCGTAGGTGACGGCGACGGTGCCGGGGTGGATCGCGAAGCTCCCGCGGCGCTGAACGGCGCGGGAGCCCCGGATGCCGACCGGCACGATCGGCAGGCCGCTCTTCATGGCGAGCAGGAAGCCGCCGCGCTGGAAGGGGAGAAGCGTGTCGTCGAGCGCGCGGGTCCCTTCGGGGAAGAGAAGGATCGAGGTCCCCTCGCGCAGCCGGGTGAACGCCAGGGAGAAGCTCTGGGTGGCGGTGCTGCGGTCGGCGCGGTCGACGGAGATGAAGCCGCCCACTTTCAGCGCCCAGCCGAAGATGGGGATCCGGAACAGGGCCCGCTTGGCCATCATCCGGATCTGCCCGGGGGAAGTCGCGAGCAGCACCGGGATGTCGAACAGGCTCTGGTGGTTGGCGAGGAAGACGTAGCTCTTCCCCGGCTCCAGCTCCGGCGAGCAGTGGACCTCGACGCGGATCAGGCTGGCGGCGAGCACGCCGTTGGCCCAGATCCGCATGACGGCGAACGCGCAGATCCCCCGCGGCGGGATCCAGGAGACCAGGATGGTCGCGATCGCCAGGATCGTCGACCCCACGAGAAGGAAGAGGTTGCCGGTCAGGGTGGCGAGGGCGGTCAGCCAGGGTCGGGGGGGTGGCAAGGGCTGAGAAGGGTCGGTCAAGGCGGTCTCCGGTCGCGTGGTATCCTATCGTGCGCGGTTTCCTGACCGCCATGACTCACCTATTCCGCCCGTAAGTTCCGAGCGCGTACTGCGAGCGTAAACTGTAAGGAGGAGACCCCTTGAGCCGCTTTCCAGGCGTCGATCTGCTGGAGTTGGACGCGCTCCTCACCGAAGAGGAGCGCCTGGTGCGCGACACGGTTCGCGCCTTCGTGGACGATAAAGTCAAGCCGATCATCGAGGAGTGCCACCGGGATGCCCGCACTCCCCTCGAGCTGGTGCCCGAGATGGGCGCCCTCAACCTCTTCGGCGCCAGCATCTCCGACTACGGGCTGCCCGGGCTGCACGGCGTCGCCTACGGCCTGATCATGCAGGAGCTGGAGCGTGGGGACTCGGGGCTGCGCAGCTTCGTCTCCGTCCAGAGCTCGCTCGTGATGTACCCCATCCATACCTTCGGCTCCCAGGAGCAGAAGGACCGCTGGATCCCCCGGCTCGCCACCGGCGAGGCGATCGGCTGCTTCGGCCTCACCGAGCCCGACTTCGGCTCCAACCCCGGCGGCATGCGCACCACCGCCAAGCGGGTGGGCGACGGCTGGGTGCTCAACGGCTCCAAGCAGTGGATCACCAACGGCACCCTCGCCGACGTCGCCGTGGTCTGGGCGAGGACCGACGACGGCATCCGCGGCTTCCTGGTCGAGAAGGGGACCCCCGGGTTCACCTCCTCGGACCAGCACGGCAAGTTCTCGCTGCGCGCCTCCACCACCTCCGAGCTCGGCTTCCACGACTGCCGCATCCCGGCGGACGCCGTCCTGCCCGGCACGACGGGGCTCAAGAGCCCTCTGATGTGCCTCAACCAGGCGCGCTACGGCATCGCCTGGGGGGGCGTCGGCTCGGCGATGGAGACCTATTACACGGCGCTCGAGTACGCCAAGGAGCGGATCCAGTTCAACGGCCAGCCGATCGCCTGCCATCAGCTCGTGCAGGAGAAGCTGGCCTGGATGGCGACCGAGATCAGCAAGGCGCAGCTCCTCGCCTACCAGCTTGGCAAGCTCAAGGACAACGGCCGCCTCAAGCCCTTCCAGATCTCGATGGGCAAGCGCAACAACATCTGGCTCGCCCGCGAATGCGCCCGGATGGCCCGCGAGATCCTGGGCGCCAACGGCATCGTGGACGACTACCCGGTGATCCGCCACATGCTCAACATCGAATCGGTCTACACCTACGAGGGGACGCACGACATCCACGGCCTGATCATCGGCGAGGCGATCACCGGCATCCCGGCCTACAACGCGCCGGAGCGGCCGGCCCCGAAACCGAAGGAACAGCCGGTCGCGGCCGCCGGGAGCGCCCGCTGATGCCCGCGGTCATGGATCACCTGCTCGAGCAGGACTTCATCCGCGTCACCGAGGAGGCGGCCATCGCCTCCGCCAAGACGATGGGCTTCGGCCAGCGCAAGTACTCCGACCAGGTGGCGGTCGAGGCGATGCGCCGCGAGATGGACTCCATCCAGATGGACGGCCGCGTCGTCATCGGCGAGGGGGAGCGCGACAAGGCGCCGATGCTCTTCGTCGGCGAGGAGCTGGGCGCCCTGCGCGGCAAGGAAGGCGCCGTCCAGGTGGACATCGCCGTCGATCCCCTGGAGGGGACCAACCTCTGCGCCACCGGCTCCTCCGACTCGATCACCGTGCTCGCCGCCTCCGAGCGCGGCGGGCTGCTCCACGCCCCCGACGTCTATATGGATAAGCTGGTGGTGGGCCCGACGGCCCGCGGCGTCACCCATATCGACGCCCCGGTGGCCGAAAACCTGCGCAACATCGCCAATGCCTTCGGGCGCCGGGTGAGCGACCTCACCATCGTGGTGCTCGACCGTCCGCGGCACGCCCAGCTCATCGCCGACATCCGCGAGGCCGGCTCGCGCATCCGTCTGATCTCGGACGGCGATCTCTCGGCCGGCATCTCGGCCGCCGTGCGCGGCACCGGCGTGCACGCGGTGATGGGGACCGGCGGCGCGCCCGAAGGCGTGATCACCGCCGCCGCCATGCGCTGCCTGGGCGGCGAGATCCAGGCGCGGCTGAAGCCGCAGGACGCCGACAACGAGAAGAAAGAGGCGCAGGAGGAGCGGCTCCGGGCCCTTGGCTTCCACGACGTTTCCAAGATTTACAAGACGGAAGACCTCGCCCCGGGGGATCAGATCCTCTTCAGTTGCACCGGCGTCACCGACGGCGAGCTGCTGCGGGGGGTCCGCTTCTTCGGCGGCGGCTCGCGCACCTCGACCCTCTTCATGTCGCTGTCGCGCAAGATCATCCGGTTTGTCGATACGATCCACCGCGAGCAGGTGACGACGCCGGTCCGCTTCCTGTAGAGCGCCCCTACACCTTGCCGTCTTTGGGAGAGCCGTCTTTGGGAGAGTCCGAATGATCAAGCCGGACCGCTGGATCCGGGAGTGGGGACAGAACAACGGGGTTACCCCGTTCGAGGAGTCACAAGTCAATGCGGCCAGCTACGATGTGCGCGTCTCCGACCACTGGATCTGTCCCACCCGGGACCCCGAGGAGTTCCGGGCGCCCCACATCAAGCTCTTCCCGGGCGAGGTGGTGCTCGCCTCGACCCTGGAGTACGTGCGCATTCCGCGCGACGTGGCCTGCGACCTCAAGCTCAAATCCACCCTCGGCCGGCTGTGGATCAACCACTCGCTGGCCGGCTGGTGCGATCCTGGATTCCAGGGGGAGATCACCCTGGAGCTTCAGAACCTCGGACCCCAGCCGTTCGTCCTCGAGGCGGGCAGGCGAATTGCCCAACTCATCTTCATCGCTATGGAGTCCGAGCCGGAAGTCGCGTATGGCGATCCGGGCTCCTCGAGTCACTACCAGGGCCAGAGGGGGACGACTCCGGCCCGAAGATGAGGTGCTCCTCCCCTGCGGAGCGCAATGGCCGCCCGATCCATCTCTTCGTGCTCGTCGTACTCGCACAGCACTCAGTATTTACATAGCACTATAATCGGCCCAGTCATCATGGGCATCGTCGGCAATCTCAGAACGATGCAGCTCGAGGAGCTGCTCCAGTGGCTCTCGCAAAGCAAGAAAAGCGGGACGCTGGAGATCGTCCATGGCCGGACCGAGAAGAAGATCTTCTTCAAGGACGGCCTGATCCTCTCCTCCGCCTCGAACAAGCCCGAGGAGTACCTGGGGCACTTCCTGATGAGCCATGGGCTGATCAACGAGGGGCAGCTTGGCCGGGCCATCGAGCTGCAGGAGAAGAGCCGGATGCTGCTGGGGATGATCCTGGTCAACAACGGCGCCATCGCCGAGCGGGACCTCGCCCGCATGCTCCGCCTCAAGGCCGAGGAGAGCATCTACGACATCTTCTCCTGGGCTGAGGGGGACTTCCGCTTCCTCGACGACGTGCTGCCCGAGAGCGCCATGGTGCCGATGAGGATGGACGTCACCGGCATCGTGATGGAGGGGGTCCAGCGGGTGGACGAGTGGCGGCGCATCCGCCAGGTGATCCCCAACGAGCAGATCATCCCAGTGGCGATCGTGGACCTCTCGACTATCCCCGGCCTCGGACCCGGCGACCAGCGGATCGTGAGCCTGATCAACGACGAGCGCACGATCGAGGAGATCCGCCAGCAGACCCACTCGACCGAGTACCTCACCTGCAAGCTGATCTTCGACCAGTGGCAGCTCGGCCGCTTGAAGCTGATCAAGCTGCGCGGCGGGCGCCAGACTCCGGTGAACGGCGACGGCGCCGCCGGGGTGAGCGCGGAGATGCTGGTGGCCGCCGGGAGCGCCTTCCTGGCCCAGGGGGAGTTCGACGCCGCGCTACGCCACCTGCGGGCCGCCCGCGCCCTGGAGCCGGAGAACCCGGACGCCCACGAGGCCCTCACCGAGGCCGAAAAGAAGACCCGCGAGCACATCGAGCGCTCCGGCGTCACCCTGGCCTCCATCCCCCAGGTGACAGCCACCATGGAGCAGCTCACCTCCTCGAACCTCTCCCCCCAGGAGGGGTTCATGCTGACCCGCATCAACGGCACCTACGACATCCAGTCGATCCTGAAGATCACGCCGATGCCGCAACTGGATGCCCTGATGCTGTTCTGGAAGCTGGCCCTCGGCGGCTATATCCGGTTGCTGCCGCCCCGCACTCCGCCGGGGACGACGACGCGCGTGGCGCTACGGTAATGGCCTGAGGGGCGCTAAGCGCCCAGGTCCGCCCTCTCGCTCTCGATCCGCTCCCACTCCGCCATCAGCTCCTCGACCTTGCCGGAGAGGGTCTTCTGCTCGGCCTCGAGCTTCTTGACCTGCTCGCGGGGGTTGCGGTCGAAGAAGGTGGGATCGCAGAACATCTCGTTGATGGCATTGATGCGGGACTCGGCGTTCTCGATCTGTGAGGTCACCAGGTCGAGCTTCCTGGTGAGCTCCTTCTGGCGGTTCTGGCGCCGGCGGGCCTCGGCGGGGTCGAGGTCCACCACCGGCGCGGCCGCCGCGGCCTTCTTCTTCTGCTCGCGCTTCATGCGCAGCACCGCCTCGGCGTCGAGGTGGTCGTCGCCCAGGCGCTCCAGATACTCCTCGTAGGTGCCGCGGAAGTCGTTGATCCCCCGCGGCGAGATCTCGAAGATGCGGTCCGCGAGCTGGGAGACGAACCAGCGGTCGTGGGAGACAAAGATCAGCGTGCCGTCATAGGCCTTCAGCCCCTCGACCAGGGCCTCGATCGCCTCCAGGTCGAGGTGGTTGGTGGGCTCGTCGAGGATCAGGATGTTCGGCTTGGTCACCGAGAGCTTGCAGAAGACCAGCCGCGCCGCCTCGCCGCCGGAGAGGCTGCCGATCGGCTTCTTCACGTCGTCGCCCGAGAACAGCACCATCCCGAGATTGCCGCGCACGAAGCCGATCGGCTCGCCTGGGACGGCCTCCCAGAGCCAGGCATCGACGCTCTGCTTGCTCCCCTTCGGCAGCTCGTGGTGATCCTGCGAGAAGTACCCTTGGTAGGTCTCGTACCCCCACTCGACCTTGCCGTCATCCTGCTCGGTCTCGCCCACCGCGATCTTGAGCAGGGTCGACTTGCCGATGCCGTTGGGGCCGATGATGGCGATGCGGTCGCCGCGGTCGACGGTGAGCGAGACGTCCCGGAGCACCTCTTTGTCGCCGTAGGCCTTCGAGATCCCGGTGAGCTCGAGCGCGACCTTGCCGCTCGGCCGGACCTGCTTGAACTTGAAGGTGGGGTACCGCCGCGAGGTCTGGGGGAGGCGCTCGATGACTATCTTCTCCATCATCTTCATCTTGCTCTGCGCCTGCCGAGCCTTGGTCGCCTTGGCCTTGAAACGGTCGACGAACTCCTTGTGGCGGGCGATCTCGGCCTCGCGCTTCCCGATCTCGGCTTCCTTGCGATCCCGGTTGCCCGTCTTGGCGGACAGGAAGGCGTTGTAGTTGCCGGGATAGAGGATCATCGTCTCGTAGTCGACGTCGACGATGTGGGTGCAGATGTTGTCGAGGAAGCGGTGGTCGTGGGAGATGACGATCGCCGTGCCCTTGTAGGTGTCCACCAGGAACTTCTCGAGCCAGCGGATCGAGAGGATGTCGAGGTGGTTGGTGGGCTCGTCGAGGAGCAGAACGTCGGGGTCGGAGGCCAGCACCTGCCCGAGCAGCACGCGCAGCTTGAAGCCGCCCGAGAGGGTCGAGAGCGCGAGCCGGTGCACCTCGGTCGGGATGCCGAGCCCCTCGAGCACCTCGCCGGCTCGGGATTCGAGGGTGTAGCCGTCGTGGCGGAGGATCAGGTCTTCCAGCTCGGAGTAGCGGTCGGCGTCGAACTCCTGCTCGGCGTTGGCGAGCAGGCGCTCCTTCTCGACCATCGCCTCCCAGACGTCGTGGTTGCCCATCATGGCGACTTCCAGGATGGGCATGTGCTCGTACCGGAAGTGGTCCTGCTTGAGGACGCCCAGCTTGAGGCGCTTTGGCATCGCGACAATCCCCTCGCTGGGAATGTCGTCCCCGGCGAGGATCTTGAGAAAGGTGGATTTGCCCGAACCGTTGGCCCCCACGAGGCCATAGCGGTTGCCCGGGTTGAACTGAATCGAGACCCCCTCGAACAGCGTCTGGGGGCCGAAGGACTTTCCAAGGTCGGATACGGCGATCATAGGGCCG
>JBDSHF010000285.1:0-8558 GCA_039918595.1 Thermoanaerobaculia bacterium | reverse complement strand
GAGGAAGGCGCGGGCGTCAGGCCGCTTCATAGAGGACCTTGCGGGAGCGCTCGATGGATTCCCGGCGATAGGGGTTCTCGATCGGCTCCGCCTCCAGGAGATCGATGCGCCGCCCGAACAGGCGCTGGAGATCCTCGAGCAGGCCGAAGAAGCTGTCCGCGTGCTCCACGGGGGGCATCGGTTCGAAGCTCACCAGGAAGTCGAGATCGCTCGTCTCCGGGTCGAAGTCCTCGCGGGCGGCGGAGCCGAAGAGGTCCAACCGCTCGACGCGGTGCTTGAGGGCGAGCGCTCTCAGCGCCTCGATATGTTCCTGGATGATGGAGTGCATCTGGAAACCTCCACATCAGGATACCCCAGGCTCGATGGCCCGGCCAGCCCGGCTGGAGCGTCCAGGGAATCGAAGCGCTGCGATACAGTCTCCCCATGAGCCCCGCCAAGCCCCCCCTCCGCGACGAGGTGCGGTACGTCCTCGACGCGTTGAAGAGCGCCATCAAGATCCTCGGGTTTACCGTCCGCGACATCGAGAACAAGCTGCGGTACAGCCATGGCTATCTGAGCCGCGTGTTCGCGGGGACGATCGAGCTCAAGATGGAGCACGTCATCGACGTCGCCAAGGCGCTGGAGGTCGACCCCGAGGAGCTGCTCGCGTTCGTCTATCCCACGCTCAAGGACCCGGCCAGCCCGGCCGCCTATGAGCTCTGGCAGCGGGTCGGCGGGCAGCCGCCGGTCGGGACGTTCGTGATCCGCAACGTCCACAAGCAGAGCGTGACCGACGAGGAGCTGGAGCGCGCCCTCCGGCGGACGCTGGGCCGCGTTCTCGGCGAAGTCTCGGGTCATCTCACGCAGCCGCTGGCCGAGCCGGCGGCCGAAGAGGCGAAGCCGAAGAAGGCCAGGAAGCCGTCGAAGAAACCCTGAACAGGGTGGGTGCCAGCCGGCACGGCGAAGATCTCCCTTCTCTCGCCGCCGGCAGGCTTGCGGGCTGGCACCCGATGCTTCAGTTGTCAAAGAACGTGCTTGCGGCGAGCCGTCGCCGGCTTGCGCGCTTCCCTTCAAAGTCCAGCCATCCCCGGCGTAGCCCGGTTCACGGCGTCCAGGCTTGAGGCGTCGCGCTGCGGATTTGCCGCGCCCCGGTTCAAGCTCGCGCCGCCCCGCCCAAGCCCGCCTCGTCCCGTCCCAGGCCCGGCGCTCCGCACCCGAAGTTGAGAGGAACCGTTCCAGGCTCGCGCGGGGCCGGCCAGGCTTGCCCCGGAGCCGCTCAAACCTGGAGCGCGACGTCCCAACCCTGGCCGCTCCGATCCAAGCTCGCGCGGCCTCGTCGCGAATCTCCCCCCGACCGTCCAGGCTCGGCTCCACCCGGCTCAAGCTCACCCGCTCCCGTGGCAAGCTTCTATGCGGGTAGATAGGGCTTGACAAGGGGCGTCGACTGGTGCCTATAATAGCATCATCATGACGTAAACGGTCACTCCGGCCGAGTGAATCGGAGACTTTGGCGGAATGAACAGCTCTGTGGCTGAAGAACCCGCCCTGAAAGGAGGGTGCGCAGGACTCGGGGACGAGTCCCATCAGGAGGATGTTTGCAGACAGTATCGCATTACCGGCTCGAGCGCTGAGCCCTGGGGGTGTTCCCCGGGCGCGCCGTGGCCGGACTGCCCGGACGGGAAATCCGGGCCAACCCAAGTTGGGCCTTTCAAGGAGAAAGATCATGGCCAAGCAGCAGAAGCGTTATTCCGATTTCGTCACCGAGTGGGAGCACCTCCTCAACACGCTGGCGGTCAACACCGCCGAGCTTCCGCACCTGGAGGCGCCGCGGGCGAAGCTCCAGGGGTTCCTGGAGCAGGTGCGCTCCCTCGCCATACAGCAGGACCTCCATGCCGCCAACAAGCAGATCGCCTCTCAGGGTCTCCGGCTGGCGCTGGCGAATGGCAAGAAGCTGACGACCTTCCTGCGCACCGGCCTCCGGGAGCACTACGGGAACCGCAGCGACAAGCTGGTGGAGTTCGGCATCCCGCCCTTCCGGCGCCGCAGCAAGAAGGACCCGGTGGTGAAGCCCCCGGAGGGTGGTGGGACTGAGCCGCCCGGCGTGTAGGTCCAGCGTGTAGGTAATGAAAGGGAGGCGTGCCTGGACCGGGCGCCTCCCGTTTTTGAGTCGCGGGTTCGACTGGGGCGTGTCCTCTCCGGCGGGCCCTCACTCCCCCGGCCCCTCTCTCCCAGCCTCCCCCCCGTCCGCCGGGAGAGAGGGGAGAAAAGCAACTTTCTTGTAATTCTCCCTCTTCTCCCGGCGGTCGGGGGGGAGGCTGGGAGAAGAGGGCCGGGGTGATGAGGGTCCGCCGAAGCGGACATCGCCGAATTCCAGGCTGTCTCCTGGACCGGAACCGCTTGTGCGCTCTTTGACAACTGAATGACCGAATCAGCCACGGGCCCTCTGGCGGGGGAGGGCCCGTGCTTTTTTGAATGCAAGGCCTATCCGGACAGGAACAGCCCCTCGATCGTGCCCTGGATCTGCAGCGCGGCCTCGTAGGGGTCGGCGGCGTTGCGGATCGGGCGGCCGACGACGATGTAGTCGGCGCCGTTGCGCAGCGCCTGCTCGACGGTGACCACCCGCTTCTGGTCGTCCGCCGGCCGGTTCTCGGCGGGGCGGATGCCGGGGGTGACGATCAGCGGTTTCGGTCCCAGGCTGGCGCGCAGGGCGCGCGCCTCCAGCCCCGAGGCGACCACGCCGTCGCAGCCGAGCTCGACCGCCTGCCGGGCTCGCGAGAGCACCACCTCGTGGACTTCCGTCTGGATCCCCATGTCCCGCAGATCCTCCTGGCTCAAGCTGGTCAGCACGGTGACGGCGAGGATCTGGAGGTTCCCCTTCTCCTGGCTGGCCGCCTCCAGGATGGCGGCGCTGCCGGCGTGGACGGTGGTGAGCGTGATCGGCCACTCGCGCAGCCGGCGCACGGCGGAGCGCACGGTCTCGGGGACGTCGAACAGCTTGAGGTCGGCGAAGACCTTCTTCTCCCGCTCGACCAGCCACTCGATCAGCTCGAAGTAGCCGCCGGTGCCGAGCAGCTCGAGCCCGACCTTGTAGAACTGGACCGCGTCGGACAGGGTCTCGACCAGACGCTTGGCCTCCTCGACCGTCGGCACGTCGAGGGCGAAGATCAGCCGATCTTCGGGGGGAATCGTCTTGGTGGAGAGGAAGTAGGGGTCGCCGGTTTCGGGGTGCTTCGATTCGTCGAAGGTGCTCATTAGGCGTTCTGGGCCTCCCGAGGAGGGGACGGTAGCACAGTCGGGGTCCTTGCCCCTGGAGTAAGATGCCAACGTGAGAGGAACAACGCCGTGGTAACCCGCAATCCGCCTCCCGCGCGCTTGAACATGGGCAGCTTCGGCCTGGGGGGAGCCGCTCCCCGGGACGTGCTGGCCATCCTCGCCGTCCTGTTCGTCACCTTTTCGCTACGTTTCTTCCAGTCGACGAAGATCGTGCCGGATCTGCTGGAGCTCACGCCTGCCGTCTGGCGGTTGGGGTGGGTCTGGCAGCTCGTCACCTATCCGTTCATCGGCGCCGCGGGATCGGGGATCTTGTTCCTGCTCAACCTGCTGATCCTCTACATGTTCGCCCGCGACGCCTACATGGGGCTCTACCGGCGGCACTTCTGGCGGCTGATCCTGTGGAGCTCGATCGGGGCGGCGCTGGTGGCGGTCGGCGTTCACGCTCTGCTCACGCTCACCGGGGCACTGGCGGTACCCGCCCCGTTCAGCATCATGCAGGGGCAGTGGCTGCTCACGGCGATCTTCATCGCCGCCTTCGGCACCGCTCACCGCGACGCCACGATCTACCTCTTCTTCGTCCTGCCGGTGCCGGCGCGCTGGATGCTGGCGGTCGAGATCCTCTTCGCCTTCATGGCCTTCCTCTTCTCGCGCGACCTCCCGGGCTTCCTGGGGATCTGCACGGCGGTCGGGCTCTCCTACCTCTACGTCCGCTCGAGCGGCTCGATGCGCGGCGGCAAGCGGACGCTGCGCGAGATGCGGCTGCGCCTGGAGAAGTGGTGGATCCAGAAGAAGCTCGACCGCGCGCGGCGCAAGCGCGGGTTCACGGTGATCCAGGGGGACAATCAGGGCGATAAGGGTCCGAACGTGCGCAAGGGGCCGTGGGTGAATTAGCGGCCCTCATCACCCTGGCCCTTCTCCCTAGCCCATCTTGCTGTCAGACGCGTGGCTTGACCAGCACCGTGAATCGCTCGCCGCCGGCAACCGCTAGCGGGCCGTTGATGCCCCCTTCGCGGGAACTCTTCGAGAACTGATCGTCGCCGCCGACCACTCCTAGCGGGCCGAGGCCCCCACGAAAGTGGAAACCCTCGGACTGGACAAGATCGAAATCAAAGCTAGCTCGGCTGTCCGCTGGGGGAGCACTGAGCAGCCGGAACTGCACTCTGACCGTCTGTTGCTCGGCCGCGCCTAGAACGATGTTACCGATCGATGCCTTGAGCGCGGTCAGCGCGATTACAGTGCCGCCTACGCTCCGCACTCCGTTACCCTTTCGGCCTCCGAGGACCCATCTCTGGTACAAACTCTGGCCGAGGTCGATCTCGATGCTCGCGAACTCCAAGAAATTGGATGCTGACTCTCCGCTGCTGGCGGAGAAAGAGAGGCCTATCGCTATGGGATGATCCTGCAGGTTGCCGACGTTGACCTCTCCTCCGACCGGTTCCCCATGTTTTTTGTTGACGAGGTCTACGATCGTAACGTTCTTCCAGGCGATATTGTTGCTGTGTTGAACGTTGAACCAGATCGAAGAATTGACGTTTTCGCCCACGATAGGATCCGGCGTCGATGCATCCGCCACGAAACGGGCGAGGAGGCAGAAATGCCCCCCTATGGAGAGGCCAGGGTTGGGGATGTCGGTCCACTGCGACTCGACGACCCACACGTCACCAGGGTGAAGGCTGGTGATGGTATTGGCCGTCGAGAGGGGCAACTCGTGCCAGCCGCTTGGCCATGTGCCTCCGAGAGAGGCGTTCGTCCAATAAAGGTGAAGCGTCCCGCTTACCGCGGCAGATCCGCGATTGTGCGCCATCGCATAGATCCAAGGAGTGTTGGAAGCGATCGGCGAGTACTCGGGATTTTCATGATTGTGCTCATCAGTGTAGCGCGGAGGGCTGCTCGCGGTCTGTACGGCGCGGCTGTTGCGTATCCAGATGTCTGGGCTCACCCAAAGGACGCTGCCGGCCACTAGGTCCGGCTCCTGCCCAGTATCATTGGGAGCATCCTGCAGATAAAGGTCCGGTCCCTTAACGTCGTCGAGCCGGGCGGTGAAGACGTCCTCACTTGCCGCGGAGCTGGCAATCGCGTTGACTCCGAAGTTGGCGGGCTGGCTCGCGATACTGCCGGTCACGTAGATCGCGCCCGGGCCGAAGGCGACACTCCGACCGCCCTCATGGGCGGTCCCTCCCGCGCTGACTACCCATTGGGCTTTTCCTTTGCCGCTTTCGTAGCTCGCGATGAACACGTCGAAGTTTCCTGCGCTGGTTACACGCGGCCCAGAGAAAAACCCCGTCAGCTCATAGAATCCTGTTACGAGAAGATTGGATCCGGAGATCGCGATCCCGTAGGCGTAGTCGTTCCCTTGGCCACCGTTCGTGTTAAGCCACTCAAGGTAGCCGAAAGCATCGTATTCAGCGACGAAAAAATCCTGGGTGATAGTGCCGCTGGCAGCCACTTCACTATGAACATAGGTGGCAATTGAAGGGGCAACGCCATGCTCCGCCGGAAGCGTATAGAACGTGGCGTAGCCCTTAATATTTCCCGTTATGTAGACCTCGTCGAAGGCGTTTACAGTGATTGCGGTTCCCATCGCGACCGCTCCTCCCAATTTGACGCCACCCCCTGGCTGTGCCCACTGGACCAAGCCGGTGCCGTCGTAGCCGACGACGAAAAAATTCGGAACTGAGTTGCTGTTTACAAGCTTGACCAAATCGCCGAAGTCGGCATTGCCGCTGAAGAAACCGGTGACGAAAACCTTGGTACCGGTGGCGTTGACCGCCACGCCGTTGGCTTGGTTTTCCTGTTCACCTCTAGCCGTTTGCACCCACACGAAAGTTCCATCGTTTTTATACTTCGCGACGAAGATAGCTGGAGTGCGTTGGTGATTTAGGTCCACATTGTGGCCGAAAACTGTTCCGGGTTGGTTATAAAAATTTATATCCGGACCCCTGAAGTATCCCGCCACATAGACGCCCCCCACCTGATCCACCGCAATCGATGCCCCCTCCGCATTGCCGAACGACTGGGACCCTGCTCGGGTTACCCATTGCAGCAGGCCGCTCGGATCATACTTAGCGATGAAGATGTCCTTGCTGCCGGTGCCGCTGGTCAGCTGCTGGATAAGCGCGGAGGGCGCGGCGGAGGCGAATGTGGCGGTGTCATGGAAGTATCCGGTCACATAGACGAAGCCTGCGGCATCGACCGCGATTCCTCTCGCCACGTCGGCTTGGGGACCACCAGATTTAACCACCCACAGCAGGGCGCCATTGGCATCGTATTTGGCGAGGAAGATATCCTCGGCGCCGAATCCTGGCACTGAGAATGATTTGCCCACTGAACTTCCCGTCGCATAGACATAGCCAGAGCTATCAGTTGCGATGCCGTATCCAGTCTCGAAGCTCTGGTCAGAGCCAGCTTGTCGCGCCCACGACCAAGTCGGTTGGGACGAGGCTACTCTCGCATTGTACGCGCAGACGATCAATAGCATCAGAGATCGGAATGCCCAGGAACGCCAACGATCGCTATGCATGATCGATTTCCTCGTTTTAAACGTGCGTTTAGAGGTGTTGATCTTATTGCCAGGTTCTTTAAATTAGAATAGCCCCATGGTTCGTGAACTACAAGCCTATAACTCGATGGCCATCGCTCTCTGATAGAGCGACCACAAATAAAGTACAAATCTTTCGCACGGGGTGGGTCTGGCAGCTCGTCACCTATCCAGCGTCCCCCTGGGAGGCGGAAGAGGCGTCTCCTCGTAGGCCGGGCCCACCTCGAGGCACCCTCCTGACGTGGGCTTTTGCAGAAGCTCGGTGATGCGGCCGGTGTACTCGCCCCAGACCGCGCGATTGGGCGCGCCGTTTTCCGTGATGGCTACCGAAGCGTCGATCCAGATCGGCAGTGTCGCGTGATTCAACGTGAGTGTCTTCGGGACCGGAAGCGAGCGCCCGGCGTCCGGTGGCGTCTGTGCAAGGGCTGGGGCCGTCAACAGGGTGACGAGCAAGAGAGATCCTGTGGCGATCAGAGTACGTGCCATGAGGGTTCTTTCTCGAGAGTTCCGGTCTCAGGATGTCTCGCGCTTGGGGCGAGATAGAGGTAGGAACGGCACTGCAGGCTGAAGTACGGCGGAGGGAGTAAAGAGAGGAAACAACAGCCCGATCCCGGAGCGTTACAGGTCGAAATCCCGCGGCGACGATCCGCAAGATATCTATAGTTTAACATGCTAAAGCATAGAGTTGAAGCCCTCAGCTCGGCCCCACACCCTTCGGCAGCAGCACCCAGAGCTTCCCCCGGTGCTTCATCCGCCCGGCGCCCGACTCGGCCTCGGGGCCGAAGCCCCAGAAGAGGTCGCCGCGCACGGGGCCGCGGATGGCGCCGCCGGTGTCCTGGGCGACGACGAGACGGTGGAGCTTGCGGTCGGGCTCCCCTTCATCGAGGCCGGGCATGCCGCCGGCGAGCCAGAGGGGGACGCCGAGCGGCATGTACTTGCGATCGACGGCGAGCGAGCGGCCGGGAGTCAGCGGGACCCCTTCGGCGCCCATCGGGCCCTCCCCTTTCGTCGGCTGAAAGAAGATGTAGGAGGCGTTCTTCTCCAGCACGCCGTCGGTCTGCTCCGGATGCTCCCGCAGCCAGTCGCGGATCGACTGCATGGAGACGGTGTCGGCCCGCAGCGCGCCGCGCTGGATCAGCGCCTTGCCGATCGAGCTGTAGGGGTGGCCGTTCTGCGCGGCGTAGCCGATCCGGATCTCCCCCCCCTCGGCGAGCTGGACGCGGCCGGAGCCCTGGACCTCGAGGAAGAAGGCCTCGACGGGATCGTCCACCCAGACGATCTCGAGCTTGCGGCCGGCGAGGGCGCCGTCGTCGATCGCCTGGCGGTCGGCGAAGGGGACGAGCGCCCCGGATTCGATCCTGCCGGCGATCCGCTTCCCCTTGAATTCGTCGCGGAAGCGGCCGAGGTCCACCATCACCAGCTCGGGCGGCCGGCCGTAGAGCGGCACTTTGTAGCGGCCGTGGCGCTTCCGGCTGCCGTGGAGGAGGGGCTCGTAGTAGCCGGTGAAGAGGCCGAGGGGGTTGCGGTGGTTGCGCGCCGACCAGGGGCGGAAGCGGGCCTCGAAGAACCGCCGCGCGGCCTCGCGGTCACCGGGCGGGAGCTGGGCCGCTTCGGCGCAGGCCGGTTTCCAGTCCGCGGCCTTGCCGGCGAACGGTTCGCCGGCCACCCCGCTGCCGAGAATGGAGCCGTCCGGCAGCGCGGCGATCCGCCCGCAGGAGCGCAGGAAGGCGGGCAGCGCCGCCTCGACCGCGTCGTCGCGCCAACCCGG
>JBDSHF010000284.1:0-3499 GCA_039918595.1 Thermoanaerobaculia bacterium | reverse complement strand
CGCCGCCGGTTCGAGCGCCTCGGGGGCCGGCAGCGCCCGCCGGTCGAGCTTGCCGACGTCGGTGAGCGGCAGCGCCGCGAGCGGCACGAGGACGGCGGGCACCATGTGCTCCGGCAGGCGCGCGCGCAGGAAGGCGCGCAGGTCCTCCCGGGTCGTCTCCGCGCCCGCCTCCGTCACGTAATACGCCACCACGCGGTGGTCGCGGCCGCCCTCGGCGAGCCCCACCACCGCCGCCTCGCGCACCTGTGGATGGCGCAGGAGGGCGGCCTCGATCTCGCCGGGCTCGATGCGGAAGCCGCGCACCTTGACCTGGAAGTCGTGCCGCCCGAGGAAGGCGAGGGTGCCGTCGGGGCGCCATCGCACCAGGTCGCCGGTCTTGTAGAGCCTCCCCTCCTCGAACGCGTTGGGGAGGAAGCGCTCGGCCGTCAGCTCGCGGCGGTGGAGATAGCCGCGCGCGAGCCCCGGGCCGGAGAGGTAGAGCTCGCCGGCAGAGCCCATCGGCACGGGCGCGAGCGTCGGGTCGAGCACGTAGGCGCGGACGGTCGCGATGGGCCTGCCGATGGTGACCGATCCCTCGGCCAGCGGGTGGCGCACCCGCCAGGTGGAGGTGAAGACGGTGTTCTCGGTCGGTCCGTAGCAGTGGATCAGCTCGACCTCCGGCAGCGCCGCGATCGCCCGCTCCAGGTGGGATCGCGACATGACGTCGCCGCCGATCAGGAGGTGGCGCAGCCCCGCGAGCCCCGCCAGGCCCTCCTCGACGGCGACGTGGAACAGCCCGGTGGTCAGAAAGATCGCTGTCACCCCGTGGCGCTCCACCTGCTCGTAGAGGTCGCCGAGCGCGAAGGGCCCGGGCGGCGGCAGCGCCACGCAGCCGCCGTTCGTGAGCGGCCCCCAGAGCTCGAGCGTCGAGGCATCGAAGGACAGGAGCGCTATCTGGAGGAAGACGTTCCCGGAGCCGAAGGGGAAGTATCCTGTCTCGCGCACCAGCCGCACCACCGCCTCGTGGGTCACCTCGACGCCGTTGGGCGTCCCGGTCGAGCCCGAGGTGTAGAGGACGTACGCCAGTCTCTCCGGCGACACGTCGGCCGAGAGCTCCTCCTCCGCGGCCGGTGTCTGGGCCGCCGGCTCCGCGTCCTCCCCGGCCGCCGGCGCCATCGCTCGCGCCATCGTCCGCATCATGGCCCGCGTGTCGCCGCCAGTCGCGCGGTAGACGCCGGCCAGCCGATCGACCAACGCTTTCGCCGGCTCATCGGGGACGGAGCCGGCGCCGAGCCGGCGGGCGAGGTCCCGGGCCGTCGCCGGATGGACGGCGAGGAGGTCGACCGCGAGCTGCGGCGCCTTGCCGGGCAGCGACGCCAGCGAGCGGGTCGTGCCGACGACCGCCGCCGGCGCCGCGTCCTCCAGCAGGAGCTCCAGGCGCTCCCGCGGATAGGAGAGGTCGATCGGCAGGTAGGCGCCGCCCGCCTTGAGAACGCCCAGGACCGCCGCCACCATCTCCGGCGAGCGCTCCAGGTACAGGGCCACGCGCGACTCCGGTCCCACCCCCAGCCGCCGCAGCCGGCGGGCGATGCGGCCCGCCTGACGGTCGAGCTCGCCATAGGTGAGCGCCCCCCCGTCCCAGACCACCGCCGGCGCGTCCGGCCGCGCCGCCGCCTGCTCCTCGAAGAGCTTGTGGAGCGCGCGGCGCGGGAAGGCGGACGCCGTGTCGTTCCACTCGGCGAGCATCTGGTGGCGCTCGGCCTCGCCGAGGAGCGGCAGGCGCGAGAGCGGCAGCTCCGGCGCCGCCGCGGCGCCGGCCAGGAGCGCCGCGTAGTGCTCGAGAAGGCGCGCCGCGGTCGCGGCGTCGAAGAGGTCGACGGCGTAGTCGAGCGCGAGGAGGAGCTGCGGCTCCCCTCCTCCACCCTCGACCTCGCGGACGGAGAAGGCGAGGTCCACCGCGAGCTGCCGCTCGCCGGAGGGGAGGCGCGCCGCGCCTTCGGCGGGTCCGGCATCCGGCCCGGCATCCGGCCCGGCGAAGAGCACCTGGAACGGCAGATCGGCATTCGCGAGCGCCGCGCGCAGGGCGCCGTCCGCCGACGCCACCAGCCGGGCGAACGGCGGATCGCCGGTCCACTGGATGCGCAGCGGCAGGGGACTCGCGCTAGGCCGGTCCTGTCCTGCCTCGGCCGGCGTGAGACCGGCGGCCCCGATGACGAGATCCTCGGCGCCGCTGTAGCGCGCCAGGAGGGCGGCGAGGCCGGCGAGGAGGAGCACGTCGAGCGAGACTGCCGCTCGCCCCGCAGCCTGCCGCAGGCTCGCCGTCGCAGCCGCCGTCAGGTGCAGCGCGCGGGTGGCGCCGCAGAAGCTCGAGACGGGAGGACGCGGCCGGTCCGCCGGCAGCTCCAGCCCGCCCGGCGCCTCGGCCGGCTCGCGTTGCCGGTGGAGACGCTGCCGCTCCAGCGGCTCGGCGACCGCGGGCTCGGGGAACCCCATCGTGCCGGGCTCTTGGCCGCTCACGAGCGGGCCTCCGGGGTGAGATCGCGGGGAGAGATCGGTGGTCAGGGGGGATTTCATGTCGTCTTTAAAACCTTTAAACCTTACGGAAAAACACAAGGCTCCACGGCCTCCCCGCGTAAGGTCAGTATATAGAAGTGCCACGAAGGGCTTGGGTGTGGACAGCTCCTTGGAGTGCCTGACAAAACCGGCGTCGCCAAAGGGGCTTTCCTCCTCCTTCGGCGCCTCGCGGCGGGCCGGATTATTGTGCCATCATTGCCCGATGAAACCGCGGTTTGACAGGAGACGCCATGACGCCCACGGCGCTGAGGACGTCTGAGCTGGGCGCCACCGGTCTCGAGATCACCCGCGTCGGCTTCGGCGCCTGGGCGATTGGAGGCGGTGGCTACGAGGGGGGCTGGGGACCGCAGGATGACGAGGACTCGATCGCGGCGATCCACCGCGCGCTGGAGCTCGGGGTGAACTGGATCGACACCGCGGCGCAGTATGGCTTCGGGCACTCGGAACGGGTCATCGGGCGCGCCCTGGCCGGTGTCGAACCGCGCCCCTACGTCTTCACCAAGGGCGGGCTGCCCGAGGGACCGGGGAGGACCAAGACACGGAGCCTCCGGCGCGACTCACTGCTGCGCGAGGTGGAGGGCAGCCGCGAGCGCCTCGGCGTCGAGGCCATCGACCTCTACCAGATCCACTGGCCGGTCCCCGAGGAGGAGATCGAGGAGGGCTGGTCGACGCTCGTCGAGCTGAAGGAGCGCGGGGTGGTGCGCCACATCGGCGTGTCGAACTTCAACGCCAGACAGCTTCGGCGAGCGCAGGCCATCGCGCCGGTGGAGACCCTGCAGCCGCCGTACTCGCTGATCGACCGCCGGATCGAAGTGGAGATCCTCCCCGTCGCCGAGCGGGAAGGGATCGGGATGATCGTGTACTCGCCGATGGCCTCCGGCCTGCTCTCCGGCGCGATGACGCGGGAGCGGATCGCGGCGCTGCCCGCGGACGACTGGCGCCGGCG
>JBDSHF010000283.1:0-11663 GCA_039918595.1 Thermoanaerobaculia bacterium | reverse complement strand
GCCGGGTTCCTGCTGGCCCTCTTCGCGGTGGATGCGATCCAGGGACTCTCGCTGGGGCGGTTCCAGCCGACGATCAGCGTCGCGGTGGGCGGCCGGGTCATCGCCTTCACCCTCGGGCTGTCCCTGGGAGCCGGGGTGCTCTTCGGCCTGGCTCCGGCGCTGTGGTCCACGCGCCGCCAGGTCGTGCCGATGCTGCGCCGGGGAGGCGAGGGGACGCAGGAGCGCGGCCGCACCCGCCTGCAGGAGATCCTGGTGGTCGGGCAGGTCACCGTCTCCCTGATGCTGCTGGTCAGCACCGGCCTGTTCGTCCGCACGCTCCAGAACCTGCGGTCGGTCCAGACCGGGTTCAACAGCCGGAACATCGTGAACCTGAAGATGGACCTGTCCCTGCGCGGCGTTCAGGAGTCCTCCGGCTACGCCTTCTACGATCAGCTCCTCGATCAGGTGAGCCGGCTGCCCAACGTGAAGGCCGCCGCCCTGACGCTGACCGTGCCGCTCGCGCGCGAGGCCGGAGAGAGCGGGCTCGGCAGCCTGCTGCCGGCGGACGGCCCGGTCCGGCGGCCGCCGGTGATGCTGGAGTACAACGTGGTGACCCCGGGGTTCTTCGACACCCTGCGGGTCCCGCTCGTCCGCGGCCGGGGCTTCTCGGCCGCCGACCGCAAAGAGGGCCCGCCGGTCGTGATCCTCGACGAGGCGGCGGCGCAGACCCTGTGGCCGGACCGCCAGGCGGTGGGGGAGCGCGTGGCGCTACGGGACGGCACGCTCTGCGAGGTGATCGGCGTCGTGCGCGGGATCCGCTTCACGGAGCTGCCGGCCGAGCCCCACCCCCACTTCTACCTGCCGTTCGCCCAGCACTACGAGCCCACCATGGCGCTGCAGGTGAGGACCGCGGGCCATCCCCTGAGCGCGGTGGATCCCATCCGCGCCATTCTGCGCAAGCTGGATCCGAACCTCGGGGTCAAGGTGAGCCGGTTCAGCGACGAGGTCGAGGAGACGCTCGCCCAGCCGCGGCTCTTCTCCTGGCTGTTCGGGACCTTCAGCCTTACGGCGCTGCTGGTGACCGCGATCGGCCTCTACGGCACCCTGTCGTACGCCGTCAGCCGCCGGACCCGCGAGCTGGGGATCCGCATGGCGCTCGGCGCCCGGGCCTCGGAGATCATCGTCATGGTGCTCCGGCGGGGTCTGGGACTGACCCTCGTCGGGCTCTTCCTCGGGCTCATCGCCGCCTCGTGGGCGACCAGCGTCCTCTCCGGGCTCCTCTTCGGGGTGACGCCGACCGACCCGGCGGTCTTCGTCTCGGTCGCCCTGCTCCTGGCGCTGGTGGGGCTCGCCGCCAGCTCGCTGCCGGCCTATCGGGCCACCCGCGTCGATCCGATGTCCATTATTCGCCACGAATAGCGTCGTCACGAGTAGCGCCGGTCAGGAAGGTGCTGACCGTGCCGGTCACGGCTCTATCCACCTCAATCTCGTAGATCGAGAGTGGCGGAGCGCTCCCCTGCAGCCGGGCGGACACCCGGAACGGCCGGCCGGTGGGGAGGGACGGCGCCGCGAAACGCGCCTCGCGGACGCCGACCAGGTAGCCGATCCGGGGACCCGGTTCCTCCTCCCGGCGGGCGAGCGCCTCGAGCACCGCCGCCGCCTGCGCCGCCGCCTCGACGCCGAGCAGGGCGGGGACCCGCCCCGCGACCGCCAGCGGATGGGATGGGGGGACCTCGGCCGCGCAGACGATCCCCGCCGCCGAGACCTCGAGGACGCCGAGCACCAGCCGGGCCGGCGGAGCGTGGGGGAGGAGGATGGGGAGCTCGCCCAAAACCGGGAGCTCCGTCTCCTCCCACTCCGCCCCTCCCGGGCCCGTCGCGACGGACCCGTTGCTCACCATCTCCTCCCCGCGGCGGATCTCGAACCGGGTCCAGCCCTCCCCGTTGGGAGCGCCGAGGGAGAGCTCCAGCGTCTCCCCCGGCGCCACCGGACGGCGGATCTTCATCGACCGCACCGCCGTCAGAGGGGTACCCAGGGCGCGCTCGACGACCGCGAGGTGGGCGATGCCGGGGAGGATCGGGCTGCCAGGGAAGTGCCCCGCGAACAGCGGGCTCGCCGCCGGGATCTCGATCCGGAAACGGTTCTCACCAACGGTATCAAGCCAGCGGAAGCAGTCCTCCCCGCTCAATCGTGCTCCAGCCGGTAGCTCCAGCGTCTGGGGTGCACCTCGCGACGCGTCAGGCGGAACCGGCGACCGAGTTGGGGCGACCGCATCCACCCGTCCGCGTCCGGCTCTATCTTCTCGTAACCGTCGGGTCCAAGACTCAGGATCTTGAAGCGGATTGGGCCTTTCTTGTTCCTGGAATCCACCAGCCACAGTTCCGGGACGCCGGCGGCGGCGTAGAGCGGCGGCAGGCGGGTGAGATCCTTGCGGACGGAGCTGTTGCTGAGGATCTCGACCACAAGGTCCGGAGCCCCTTCCATCTCGATGAACCGGTCGGGATCCCGGCGGGACCGCGAGATTTCACGGACCCGCCCCTGATCGAGGGTTTCCCAGAAAACGACGACGACATCGGGCTCTACGGAGAGGTCTGCCGCAGGGTTGGAGATCCGGGCGTGGTCGATGTAGACGTTCCCCAGGCCCTCGCGGGCTACCAGAAGATGAAGCTCCGCCCCGATTTCTGATTTGGTCAGGCCATGCGTGTGAAGCTCCTCGGGGCTCATGTCCACCTCGAGGTCGCCGGCCAGGAAATCGATCCGCCCGTGCCTGGGGAAGCGCGGGGAGACCGCCCAGGCGCGGAAACCGGCGAGGTCGCGCGCGGCCTGGCGTGGGATCCGGATGCTCTCGTCGAAGGTGTTCCGCATCGTAGGGTCCTCCGTCTCGTGTTCACGCTAGCACACCCTCCGGCATGGTGGCCGCGAAGAGGTCGGGGAACCGGCGGGGCAGGAACGAGCAGCCGAGAAAGATGCTCCAGGCCTGGCGCAGGGATTCGGTTCCGGCGCTGGCGAGCAGCGTCGCCAGCCGCTCCAGGAGGGGGTCGACCGCCTCGGCCGTCCGGCTCCGCTCGAGCTCGCAGAGCAGCGCGACCAGGTTCTCCTCCCCGGCATTGGCCGGCAGCGGAGCGTTCGCGGCGTCGAGCAGCAGGTAGCGCGTCGAGGGCACGTGGCGCTGCAGGGCGGGGAGCAGGGGCAGGAACAGCTCGCGGGCGTCGAGCGGGGCGGCCCAGCGGGTCTCGCCTCTGTAGAGCACCACCGGAAGCACGGCCGGCAGCCGCGTGTTCGCTGCCCGGCGCCGGCGGAGGAGGGCGCGGTAGAGCAGGCTGCGGTCGAGCTCCAGGCGCAGGGCCATGAAGGGGTCCACCTCCCCCTGGGCCTTGAGCAGCAGGTAGACCCAGTCCGAGCCCCCCTGCCAGCGCAGGCGCCAGATCAGGGTGCCGTCCGGCCGGTCAAGGGGTGTTCCGCTGTCCCGCCGCTCGAGGGTGACGAGGTCGAGCCAGCCGAGCCACTCCTCCGGCAGAAAGCCGCGAAGCAGGTCCCGGACCATCCGTGGTTGGGAAAAGAGACGCTGGTATCCGATGTCACAGGTTCCGTCCATGGGCATGAATCCTCCTGCCCAGATAAGACGTAAAATCGGGGTCGAATCTTCTTCGCCCTAGAACCTCTAGGGCCAAATGAGCACTTTTTTGGGTCTCCGGCTCAGTAAAAGGCGACCGTCGACCCGTCTTCGAGGCGGATCGCGGGCTGCGAACGGCGCAGGGGGACACCGAACAGGCGGGCCTCCGCCGCGCCGAGGAGCGGGATCCTCCGTGTGCCCGCGAGGGACCCCGCGATGGTGGGAGCGGACGGCAGGATGCGGCTCCAGGCCTCCCGGCGCGAGCGCCGCCGGAGATGGATGGGATCGAGCCCGTACCAGTCCGCCGCGGGCTCGACCAGGCGCGCGCCGCGCTCCCCGCCGATACGCCGCAGCCGCTCGTCGAGGTCCCTCGCCCGGTCGAGGAGCGCCGGCCAGACGACCTCCCGGCCGGGGAACAGCAGCGAGGCCGCCAGCCGGACCTGGCGGGCGGAGAGCCGCTCCAGGCGCGCCAGGGGGAGGAGGGTCATGACGATTTCCGGTTGGGCGGGGACCAGCCGGTCGAGGCAGGCCTCCACCCAGGCGGCGATCTCGCCGGCCCCGGCGCCGTAGAGCAGGTCGTTGCCGACGTCGGTGACCAGCGCGAAGGTGGGGAGCGGAGGGCGCCGTTCGACCTCCCGCCAGAGGCCGCAGCCCGCGATGCCCGGCAGGTGGCGGACGAAAAGGAAGCGGCTCCAGGTGCCGTAGGAGCGGCCGTGGCCGCAGGCGGCGAGCGCCTCGACGGGCCCGCCGGCCCGCCGCCGGACCTGGTCGAGCAGGAAGGGGAGGGAGATCCTGAGATTGCTCGCTCCCAGCAGAATGGCCCGCAGGGCGGGCGCGCGGTCCTCCATCCTGCTCAGGATGCCACAGCGCCGCGCGTCCGGTGATAGTTTGTCGGGGACAAACGTCCCGTTGGCCTGAGGGGAGCGCACTTCTATGGGCAGGACGCCCAGCCCGAGGTCGCGCTCGGGAAATCCCCGCTAGAGGAGTCTTTTTATGTCGAATGAAATCAAGCCCGCGGCGCTGCTCGCCAAATATGCCCAATCGATCGACCACGTCGCGATCGCCGTCCGCGATCTCGAAGCGTCGATCCGGTTCTATACCGACGTCCTGGGGTTCGAGCTGAAGGAGCGCCGGCGGACCGAGGGCAAGGCCACGGCGATGATCTCGGCGGTGCTCAGCGCCGGCGCGGTCACCATCGTGCTGCTGGAGGGGACCACCCCCGAGTCGCAGGTCTCCCGCTTCGTCGAGCACTTCGGGCCCGGCGTCCAGCACATCGCCGTCGGCGTCGACAACCTGCCGCAGATGGCGGAGGATCTCAAGGCCGCGGGCATGGAGTTCGACACCACGGTGATCCAGAGCCCCGGCCTGCGGCAGATCTTCTCCACCCGCGACCCGGGGTCCGGCATGATGTTCGAGTTCATCGAGCGGCTGGGCGGCGACTTCTCCGACCAGAGCGTGCAGCAGCTCTTCGAGCAGCTCGAGAAGAAGAACACCTTCTGAGCCCGGTGGCGGAGCCCCATGGATATCACTCTCAGGAGCTCGCTCGCCGATCCGCTGCTCGACGTGATGAATTTCCTGAACGAGGTGGTGCTCCGCTATCCGGACGCCGTCTCGTTCGCTCCGGGGCGGCCGTCGGAGCGGTTCTTCGACGTCGAGGGGAGCCTCGGCCGGGCCGCGCTCTGGGTGGAGTCGCGGGCGGCCGCCTCCGGCGCTTCCGAGCGCGCGGTCTGGAATGACCTCGGGCAGTACAACAAGACCAACGGCATCATCAACGACCTGATATCGCGCCAGCTCGCGGCCGACGAGGGGATCGCCGCCCCTCCGGAGTCGATACTGGTCACCACCGGCTGCCAGGAGGGGATGGCCATCCTCCTGCTGGGGCTGATCGACCCGGCCGGCGACGCGCTGCTGGTCAGCGACCCCGCCTACATCGGCGTCCCCGGCCTCGCCCGGATCATGGGGCTGACCCTGATCCCCATCCCCACGGGGGAGCGCGGGCTCGACCCTGAGGCCGTGGCGCGGGGGATCGCCGAGGCGCGGCGGCTGGGCCGGCGCCCGCGCGCGCTCTACGACGTGCCCGACTTCAACAATCCCCTCGGCACCCGCATGCCGATGGAGGCCCGGCGCGAGCTGCTCGCCCTCGCCCGCGAGAACGACATGCTGATCTGGGAGGACAACCCCTACGGCATGTTTTCCTACGACGGCCCGCCGCTGCCCACCCTCAAGGCGCTGGACGAGCACGGGGTCGTCATCTACATGGGGAGCCTCTCGAAGACCCTCTTCCCCGGCCTGCGGCTGGGTTATCTGGTCGCCGACCAGCAGGTCCTGATTCCCGGGGGCCGGCGGGTGCCGCTCGCCGCCGAGCTGTCGAAGATCAAGAGCCTGACGACCGTCAACACCTCGACCGTGGTGCAGGCGATCGCCGGCGGCATCCTCCTGGCGGCCGGGGGCTCGCTACGCCCGCTGGTCGAGGAGAAGCTGCCGTTCTACCGGGCGAACCGCGACCGCATGCTGGCCTGCCTGGAAGCCGTCCTGGGGGGAGCCGGCGGGGTGCGCTGGAACCGGCCCGAGGGGGGGTTCTTCCTCACCGTGACCCTCCCCTTCGAGCTCACGGACGAGTGCCTGACGGCCTGCGCGCGCGACTATGGGGTGATCGTCTGCCCGCTGCGCTTCTTCGCGCTGACCCCCGGCCGCGAGCGGCAGGTGCGGCTCTCCTTCAGCTACGTCGACGAGGAGCGGATCGCCGAGGGGATCGACCGCTTCGCCCGTTTCGTGCGCGAGAGGATCGATTGAGGACCGTCCCCGCCGAAACCCTGGCCCGCCTGATGACCGAGGCCCTGGGCCGGCGGGGGCTCTCCGCCGAGCACGCCGCGTACGTCGTCGACGGCCTGCTCGAAGCCTCCCTGCGCGGCGTCGACACGCACGGCGTCCGCCTGTTCCCCACCTACCTGGCCGAGCTCGACGGCGGCCGCAGCCAGGCGCGCCCCGAGCTCCGCTGGTCGGGGGAGCGCGCCGCGCGGGTGCTCGACGCCGGCAACGCCCTCGGCCTGGTCGCCGGCCGGGTGGCGGCGGACGAGGCGGTGCGGATCGCCCGCGAGCACGGGGTGGGAGCGGTGTCGGTGCGCGACTCCAACCACTTCGGCGCCGCTGCGGTCTACACCCTGGCGATGGCGCGCCAGGGGGTGATCGGGCTCGCCTTCACCAACAGCGACGCCCTGGTGGCGCCGCACGGCGGCACGCGGCCGGTCTTCGGCACCAACCCGATCTCGCTGGCGGCGCGAGGGGCGGGGGACGACCTCTTCTGCGCCGACTTCGCCACCAGCCAGGTCTCCTACTCCAAGGTCAAGCACCACCGGGCGCACGGGCTCCCCCTGGAGCCCGGCTGGGTGGTGGAAGGGGAGGAGACCGTCCTCCAGCCGCTGGGGGGGCACAAGGGGCAGTGCCTGGGGATGATGGTGGAGATCCTCTGCGCCCTGGTCGCCGGGATGCCCCTCGACGCCGAGCTCTCGCATCTTTACACGCCCCCCTTCGACCAGCCGCGCCGCGTCGCGCACCTCTTCATCGCCCTCGACGTGGCGGCCTTCCGCACCCCCGATGCTTTCCGCGCGGACCTCTCCCGCTTCCTCGGGCAGGTCCGCGACGAGCAGGCGGTAGACGGAGCGCGAGTGGTAACGCCGGGGGATCTCGAAACGGAGACCGCCGCCGAGCGCCGCGGCCAGGGGATCCCGCTGGAAGAGGAGGACTGGAGCTTCTTCATGAGCCTCGCCGGCTGAGCCGTTCCTGGCTTGTCTCTTGCTTCCTGCGAGAACCGCCATGCGGAAAACGGAACCGGGACGGGCGGCTCTTTGGCTGACGCTCCTGGGTGGGCTCCTGGCGCTCGCGGTCCATCTCTGGGCGAGCCCGAGCCTCTCCCCCAACATCTACCTGCTTTCAGGGATCCTCGCCCTCTACCTCCTGGGTTGGGGGATCGCCCTCTGGATCGCGCGGCGGCGGCGCGGCGAGCTGGCGAAGGGGTTCGCGGTGGCGAGCGCTTCGGCGCTCCTTTTCGTCGGCCTGCTCGAGACGCTGGTCCTGCTGCATGTCCTCGACTTCCGTGTCCTCTTCGGGACCCCCGCGGCGCAGCCGTGGAGCCATCCGGGCAACCTGGTCGATCCCACGCTGCTCCACCTCCACCGGCCGCACGACCGGTTCGTCTGGGACGGCGTGCTCTACGAGTACGATCAGAATGGCTTCCGCAACCGGCCGGACCCCCACGCGGCGGAGGTCGTCGTGGTCGGCGACTCCTTCATCGAGGGGTGGGGAGTGACGGCGGCCGAGCTGATGACCGCCCGCCTGGGCGCCGATCTCCACCGCGGCGTCGTCAACCTGGGGCAGTCCTGGTACGGCCCGCAGCAGGAGCTGGAGGTGCTCCGGCGCTACGGCCTGCCGCTCCACCCAAAAGCCTGCGTCTGGGCCTTCTTCGAGGGCAACGACCTCCAGGACGTCGAGCGCTACAGCAAGGCGCTGCCGATCTGGCCCGAGCTGTCGCGGCGCAACCACTCCTTCGCCCTGCGCTCCTTCACCCGCAACGCCCTCTACGCCCTGCGCCGTTTCGGCCGCACCAAGGAGGGGAAGGACGCCACCGGCACCCTGGCCTACCCCTATGGCGAGTTCCGGGCGAGCAATGGCCGGGACGTGCGGATGTACTTCGAGTACGCGGCGCATTCCCTTTCGCCCAAGGAGATCGCCGACCTGGACGTGGTCGGCCGGACCCTGGGCGAGGCCGGCCGGCTCTGCCGTGGCCAGGGGGCCCAGTTCCTCGTCGTCTTCGTGCCCAGCAAGGACCGGATCTATCTCGACCGCACCCGCTTCGCCGCCAACGCCGCGCCGCGCCGCTGGCGGGAGAACGACCTCCCCGGCCGGCTGGCCGCCGTGGTGCGGCGGGAGGACCCCGAGGCCGGATTCCTCGACCTGACGCCGGTCTTCCGGCAAAGGGCGGCGCGGGGGGAGATCCTCTACTTCCTTCAGGACTCCCACTGGTCGCCGCTGGGGCACATCGCGGCGGCGGCGGCGATCGCCGCTCGGTTGAGCAGTTCCTCCGCGCCTTCCGAGGCGAGATCCTCCAGTCGCAGCGAGGCGAGCGCCACGACCGTCAGCGCCGTCTCCTGCGGGCCACGGAACCGCTCCAGGTTCTCGGCCGCCGACTTGACCAGGGACTGCAGGACCCGGAACGCGCCGTCGGACAGCGGCGGCTTCCCCCGGTAGAGGTCCAGGCGCCCGCCGGGCCGGTAACGGGGGAACTCCTCGAGACCGACGAAGCGCAGGAACCAGTCGGCGCGGAATCTCCCCACGGCGGCCAGCCCGGCGTAGTCGGCGATCAGCTCGTCGAGCAGGTTGTTGCGCATCGAGCCGAAGAGCCGCCGGGTGAGGTAGTGGGTACACTCGTGCTCGCGGCGGATGACCAGCGACATCTCGCGCCATTCCGCCTCGTCCAGGCCCAGGTCGGCGGCCGGCACGGCGCTGTAGGGGCCGTCGGAGAGCAGGATGAAGCGGTCCTGGTAGAGCTCGCGCGGGCTCCGCTGGAGCTCCTCGCCCCAGGTTGTAGTCTCCCGCTCGGAGGGGGGAAGGGCCTCCCAGCGGCGGCGCAGCTCGCCGATCCGGCTCCAGTTGTTGTAGCCGGAGACCATCAGCGCCCCCTGGGCGTCGGGGACGGGCTCCGGCTCGTTGCGCTTCGTGAGCGCCCGGAGCAGGGCGACGAACTCCGCCCGGCCCCTGGTGATCAGCAGGGGGATGCGGCCGGCCGGGCTTGGGTGGAGCACCACCTCGATCGCCTCCGGCCGCGCGATCTCCAGCCCCGTCGCTTCCGGCAACGTCTCGACGGCGACGCCGCGCCGGGTGGCCGCCCGGTAATCCTCGGTCTCGCTGATCCCGGCCCGGACCGGAAACCGGAGCTGCGGCAGGCGCTCGCGCAGCACGGCGAAGGCACCGCGCGTTCCGGCCTCCCGCTCGACCGCCTCCCAGAAGGCGACGAACGGCTCGTCCGCAAGCGGGAAGCGCACCTCAGAGGTGAGGGCGCCGAGGTCGAAGACGTTCTCGTTGTAGGCCAGCAGCTCCTCGGCCTCCGCTGGAGAGGCGCCGAGGGCCTCAAGTTGAAGCCTTCTACTCATACTGGTAGCCTAAAGTACTTTGGAGCCTCACCCTAGCTTCTCGATGTTCGTTTTACTGGTGGCATTCGGCGGACTGGTCGCCCTGGCTGAGGACGCGCCTCCGGGAGGCCTGGCGCTGATGGACGCCGTGCGGCTGACCCTGGCGAACGACCCCAACGTGGCGATCGAGGCGGCTCGGGTCGATTCGGCGCGTGGGGCGCTCCAGATCGCGTCCGGAAGGTTCGACCCGGTGGTCGTCTCGGGGCTGACGCAGACCAGCAGCAAGGAGCCGCGTTCCCTCTCCTCCAGCCAGGAGACCCGGACCCTGCAGAGCACCCTGGGAGTCAGCCAGGAGCTCCGCAACGGCCTGATCCTCGAGCCGCGGCTCCAGCTCGATCGTACCCAGGACGTCACCGCGGGCTCGGGGGCGCTGAACACGGGAACGGTCAGGTTTCAGCTCCGCCAGCCGCTGCTGCGCGGCCGGGGGCGCGCCGTGGTGCAGGCGGAGGAGCTCTCCGCCGAGCGCGAGGTGGTGGCGAGCGGGTTCGACCTGCGCCACACCGTGGCCCAGCGGCTGCGGGTGGTCGCCGCGCAGTACTGGCAGGTGAGAGCGGCGGAGCACAACCTTGAGGTGCTGCGCGTCAACGAGCGGAGCTCGCGGGAGCTGCTGGACAACACCCGCAAGCTGATCCAGGCCGACCAGGTGCCGGCGGCCGACCTCGTCCAGCTCGAAGCGAACCTGGCCGCCGCGGAGTCGGCCCGCATCGGCGGCGAGCGCGATCTCTTCGCGCAGCGACAGGACCTGGGCCGCGAGATCGGCCTGGGACCCTCGGAGATCGCGGCCCTTCCCTTCCCCTCCGACCCCTTCCCGAGCCTCGGTCCGGAGCAGGTTCCGGCGAACGCGGAGGCGCGAAGCTTCATCGAGCTGGCCCTCCGTCATCGGTCCGACCTGGAGGCCGCGCGGCAGCGGGAGACCGAGCTGGACATCCAGCGCAAAGC
This sequence comes from Thermoanaerobaculia bacterium, assembly GCA_039918595.1. GTDB lineage: Bacteria > Acidobacteriota > Thermoanaerobaculia > Multivoradales > UBA5704 > DATARR01. Next base: position 947 of record JBDSHF010000283.1, on the reverse strand, counting down.
CGCCGAGAACGCGCTCAAGCCGCAGCTCGACCTGATCTTCTCCCCCGGCTATTCAGGGATCTCAGGCGGCGGGGGGGCCGGCGACTTCCTCTCGCCGCTCTATCGCAACGTCCCCGGCGCCGGCGCCCTGGCCTCCCTGGCGCTCTCGTGGCCGACCCGGAACCAGCGCGCCCGCGGCGCCCTCCTGCAGATCGACGCCGCCCGCCGGCAGAGCGCCCTGGCGATCGACCTCGTGGCCAAGGGGATCGGCGCGGACGTCCCGGCGGCGCTCGACGCCGTGGGCCGGGACGCCCTGCGGCTGGAAAGGGCCCGCGCGGCGGTGCGACTGTTCGAGCGGACGGTCGGCAACGAGGAGAAGAAGCTCCGGGGGGGGACCTCGACGCTGCTCGACCTGATCTCGCAGCGGGACCGGCTGATCGCCGCGCGGCAGACCGAGGTCGCGGCCGAGCTCGCCCTCGCCCTCTCGCTGCTCGAGCTCCGGTTCCAGACTGGAACCCTGCTGGGAGAGGGGGGGATGGCGGGGGAGGTCGAGGTCTCGCGCCTGACCACCCTCCCGTCTCCCCGGGAGGGCGCGCGGTGATCTTCCGCAAGGTGGCGCTGGAGCGGCTCTCTTCCCCCGAGCAGCTCGACCAGATGGTGCAGGTCACCGACCCGAAAGGATGGCTGGCGCTCACCGGGATCGGCGCTCTCCTCCTCGCCGCGATCGGCTGGGGAATTTTCGGCTCGATCCCCACGACGTCCCAGGGGGACGGCATCCTGCTTCGGCAGGGGGGGATCTCCGACCTGGTCTCCAACGCCGCCGGTCAGGTCCAGGAGGTGCTGGTCGGGGTTGGCGACGTGATCGAGAAAGGGCAGCCGGTGGCCAGGATCCAGCAGGACGCGCTGCTGCGGCAGATCGCCGACGACCGGTCCAAGCAGGGGGTGCTGCGCTCCCAGTACGAGGACGC
>JBDSHF010000282.1:0-9152 GCA_039918595.1 Thermoanaerobaculia bacterium | reverse complement strand
TCGCGAAAAAACCCGGGATCGCCCGGCAAACGCCGCGCGTGAGCATCACCCTCCGACGCACCGCGCTCGTGAAGCGTCGCCTGGGGCGGAGCGAGCTCAAACCTTTTTCCGACTGGAACGACGGCCGGCCCGAGACCGAGCTCAATTTCAAATTCTATCGTCAGGCCACGAACAAGATTGCCGGCATCTCGGAAGAAGCGGCGGCGTTCCTCCGCGGATTCTTTTAACGCGGCCGATGTCCCAAATCCTCTTCCACACATCCGCGGATCGGGGCCTTCAGGAGGGCCATCTTGGGCTAGACTATTCGGTGGTGAGAAGCACCAGCGGTAACTGATGTCTGTTGCTTCGAAAGAGAGGTCTCTGAACCATGCTGCTCCCCCTGGTCTTCGCCATCACCCTGCTCGCGCCGGCACAGGGCGCACCGCCTTCCCAGCCCAAAGCGGAAGGTAGCCCTCCGGCGACCAAGCCGGCCGCCCCTCCCTTCGAATTCGAGTCTTACCAGTTCGTCATCCTGCAACGGCCTGAGCACCCACGCGAATACCCTCAAGACAAGCTGGAAGAGATTCAGCAGGCTCACCTTGCCCATCTTCGCCACCTGGCCGAAACCGGCAAGCTCCTGGTCGCCGGTCCTCTTGAGGACCAGCCAGACCCTCGCCTGCGCGGCATTGAGATCTTTCGCGCCGGGAGCATCGAGGAAGCGAAGCGGCTGGCCGGGGAAGATCCCGCGGTGAAAGCCGGACGCCTCGAACCCGTGGTGATGACCTGGTACACCGAGAAAGGGGCTCTGACCTTTCCGATCGCGGAGAAACTCCGCAAGGAGTGAGTTGACCTTGAAGCCGCATAACGCTTGGTTCCCGCGCGCTTGGCTTCTACCGCTGGCGCTCGCTTTCGGCCTCGGGATGGCCTGCGCCGACGAGGCTCCACAGCCTTCTCAGCTTGTCGGCGGCGGCTGTGACGGCTGCGAGCTCCTGTTCGAAGGGATGCCGCGGGTGCTGGACTGGCGGACGGCGATCGCCGGCAACGGCGAGGCGGGAGAGCCGCTGGAGATGCGAGGCGTCATCTACCGGAGCGACGGCAAGACCCCCGCGCCCGGCGTGATCCTTTACGTCTACCACACCGACGCGAAGGGTTACTACTCGCCCGCTCCCGGCCAGACCCAGGGGCGGCGGCACGGACATCTGCGCGGCTGGATGAAGACGGACCGGATGGGCCGCTACGAGTTTCGGACCCTCAGGCCCGCTCCGTATCCGAACCGCGATATCCCCGCCCACATCCACCCTGTCGTCAAAGAGCCGGGAAAGAACGAATACTACCTGGATGAGTACGTCTTCGCCGACGACCCTCTCCTGACCCCGGAGAAGCGCGGCAAACTGGAGAACCGCGGTGGCTCGGGTATCGTGGAGGTCTCCAGGAACAAGAACGGCGTCTGGGTGGGGCGGCGAGACATCGTACTCGGACGGAACATCCCACACTACCGATAGAGCCGGAGCCGCACCAGCCTATGCTCACGGAATGAGCCTCAAAGGAGTCGACATGAACAACCTCCAACTCACGGAAGTGCCGGTCGTCAAGACCGGGATGCTCATCCGCAAACCGGTCGCGGACGTCTTCGAGGCCTTCATCGACCCTGACATCACCACCAGGTTCTGGTTCACCAAGGGCAGTGGCAGGCTCGAGGCCGGCAAACAGGTTCAATGGGAATGGGAGATGTACGGCATCTCGATTCCGGTGACCGTGAAAGCCATTGAGCCGGGTAAGCGCATTCTCATCGAGTGGCCAGGATACAGCGGCCCCACCCTGGTGGAATGGCTCTTCACATCCCTCGAGGATGGCTCGACGTTCGTCAGCATTACGAATAGCGGCTTTACCGGCGACGGGGACGATCTCGTGAAACAGGCCACCGACTCGACGCAAGGGTTTACGTTGGTGCTCGCGGGCCTCAAGGCGCTCCTCGAGCACGGCGTCCAATTGAATCTTGTGGCGGATCGTTACCCCAAGGGTATCGAGGAACACTGACCTGGCCAAACGCTCCGAGAGGCGCAGTCATAAAGCCTGGGGTTCAACCCATCTTCTTAAAGATATCTTGCGGATCGGGCCACTTGGCTGCGACCTCACCCCTACCCCTTCTCCTCCTGAGGAAGTGGATGGTTCTCGAGGCGAATTTTTCCTCCACCCGGAACGGGGGGAGGCCAGGAGGGGGGCTTTGCGGAGTCCGCGGGACCGCTCTTTGTCTGGGGCGGCCCCCTCCTGACCTCCCCCTGAAGGGGGAGGAAAAAGGCGGCACAAAAAGGATCATCCGGTGGGTTCCTGGTACCTCGTCACAGCCAGGATGATGGGTATTCTGTAGGGGCGGCCACATTGAGGGGTGAGCCCCGACTCCACCAGCAGCTCGACTCCGTGATGGTTGGCGGCTCTAGCTCCGGAGGCCCTGCACGGACGAGAAGCAGTGCTACGATGATTCCACTTTGAGCCTCTCTCGCTTCGTCCATTCCTTTATCCTCGCACTGCTGGTCCCCACGGCCCTGTTCGGGGATCCGGAAACTTTGCGGATCGTGAACGCGCGGCTGGTGGACGGCACCGGGGCTCCGGCGCGCCTGGGGAGCCTGCGCATTGCCGGAGACCGGATCGTGGAGGTGGGGGAGGTGAAGCCGGTCGCGGGCGAGGCCGTGCTGGACGCCAAGGGGCTCGTGCTTGCGCCCGGGTTCATCGACACACACTCTCACGCCACCTCGGACCTGGCCACGATGCCGGAGGCGCTCGGCGCGGTGAGCCAGGGGATCACCACCGTGATCGGCGGACAGGATGGCGAATCGGCCTTCCCGTTGAGCGATTTCTTCGCGCGGCTGGAGAGCGCGCCGGCGGCGGTGAACGTGGCCTCGTACTCGGGGCATGGCACGCTACGCGAGAAGATGCTGGGCGGGGACTTCCGCCGGGCGGCCACCGCGAGCGAGGTGGCCGGGATGTCTCGCCTGCTCGAACGCGACCTGGAGGCGGGATCGCTGGGGCTGTCGACCGGGCTGGAGTACGACCCGGGGATCTATTCGGCCCGCGCCGAGCTGATCGACCTGGCCAAGGTCACGGCGCGGCACGGCGGCCGGTACATCAGCCACATCCGCAGCGAGGACCGGAAATTCTGGGAGGCGATCGACGAGATCCTCGCGATCGGCCGCGAGGCCAAGCTTCCCGTGCAGATCTCGCACGTCAAGCTGGCCATGAAGAAGCTCTGGGGCGAGGCGCCCCGTCTGCTGGCGCTGCTCGACGGGGCGAGGGCCCAGGGGATCGACGTCACGGCCGACATCTATCCTTATCTTTACTGGCACTCGTCGCTCACGGTGCTCTTCCCGGAGCGCGACTTCGAGAACCTCGCGGAGGCCCGGCAGGTGATCGCGGAGATCGCGCCGGCCGAGGGGTTGCTGCTCGGCCGCTACCTCCCGAATCCTTCCTATGCCGGGCGCACGATCGCGGACATCGCCAAGGAGCGCAAAGAAGCCCCCGAGGTGACGCTGGTGGCGCTGATCCGCGACGCCGAAGTGATGCGCAAACAAGGGAAGGAAGGGGTCGAGAGCGTCATCGCCACGAGCATGGTGGAGGGCGATCTCGAACGGCTCCTCGCCTGGCCGCACACCAATCTCTGCACCGACGGCCAGTTGGACGGCCGGCACCCGCGCGGGTTCGGGGCGTTTCCGCGCGTGCTCGGGCTCTATGTGCGCGAACGCAAGGTGCTGAGTCTGGAGGAGGCGGTGCGCAAGATGACCTCGCTCGCCGCCGATCACACCGGGCTCAAGGACCGGGGCCGCCTGGTGCCGGGCGCCTACGCCGACCTGGTTCTCTTCAATCCGGCCACGGTGATCGATCGCGCGACCACGGCCGAGCCGCACGCGCTCGCGACGGGGATCGAGCGGGTCTGGGTGAACGGCCGCGCCGTGTTCTCCGGAGGCGCGGCGACCGGTCTCAAGCCGGGCCGGGTCCTGCGCAGGACAGAGCGCTCAACCGGCGCGGCCAATCCGCCGGTGTCGGAGACGCCGGTCAAGCCGGAGCCATAGCCGGCGAGGGAGTCTCCCGGCCCGTTGGGCCGGACTTGCGTGGCTTCTCGTTCATACCGGAGGCACTCCTGACCGCAGCAGCACATACGCTGTGTGCGGCACCGGCGTTCCCGCGATGTCTTGCGGTGTGGTGTTCTTGGTCATGACGCCGGAGCAGAACTCGACGCCGATCTTCGAGTAGCAGTGCTGCACCAGGGCCGAGCAGTAGAGAGAACCTTCACGGGCGAGGAGATTCTCCTTCTGCCGCAGGGTCGGCCGTTGCATCGCGATGAGGGTGCCGACGAGCTCGCGCAGGGAGTAGCGGGCGAGGCCCGACAGTAACTCAAGCCCCTCGGACATCACATGGCGCACCTGCTCCTCGGTGAGGCCGAAGTCGAGGATCGCCAGATTGGGATAGGTGGTCTCGTCGGAGTACTTCGCGGCCCGGTTCTCTTGCACGCCCAGACGGATCTGCTTGCGGTGGATCTCCAGGTCCGATTCGAGCACCCAATGATGGCCATCGATCCGCTGCCCGCTGCACAGGAAGGCGTGCGACCAGGAGCTCCTCTCCCGCTTCTCGGAGAGCGCCCTTTGCATCTTACGGATCGTCCGCTCGATCAACGCGCTGCCGCCCGCCAGCCCGACGCGTCCCGGGCTGGCGTAGCGGGCGAAGAACTCCTGATTCGAAACGTCCTTGACTTCGATGACCGGCATGCTCAGCTCCTCCTCCCAATCGTCCGTGAAGCAGCTTCTCCTTTCGATCGCCCAGGGAGGTCCTCTACCCGTGTGCCTTCACCCGGCGTCCGGTAAAGGTATCGGTGGCGATGGGATCTCCGGTGTCGGTCGAGGGATTGAGCGGATCCTCACCGCCGGTGAACTCGCGCACCTCCAGGGAGCCGGCAGCAGGGTGTGAACGATCTTGGTTTTCATCGAGGTTTCCTTGCGGCATGGGCCGCGTTTGCTCTACGGATGCGCGCGGTGGATGTCGCCGCGGTGGCGCGGCAGAGCTTCGTAATGTTCAAGGAACTGGCCGCTGGAGCCCACGACGGTGATCCGCGCGCCTTTTTTCATGAAGGGGATCATGAACGGGTTGATCCCTGTCGAAGCGCAGATGAAGATCTGCATCTCGCCGGAGCCGTCGTCGATGAAGACCTGATAGCCGTAGGGCAGGTCGTTGATGATCGGCTGGGTGATCGTGCCGGTGACCTCGACCAGCAATCCCTCGGTGGCCTCGCCGATGTCTCCCGTCGCGAACGGCAATGGATCGATCGCCGAGGCTCCAGGCAGCTTCGTGACCCCGGCCGACGACGCGGGCGTCAAGATCAGCAACCCGACACCATTGTCGCCGACCGCGCCGGTCACCCGCACCCGCCGGTGGAAGTTGAGGTTGAGGTTGTCGATCGTGCTCACGTAGATCCCGCCCGTCGCGTCCTCGATCGCGAAACCCTGATCGAACGTCGAGGAGGCGAAGTCCCCGGAAGGGACCGTAACCGAGCCCTCGACGGTGACGATGGTGCCCGGCGGTTGGCTGCGGGCGTCGGCGATGGAAATCACCGCCGCATTGGCGCGGGCGGCGACGGCGAGGGCCAGGACTATCAGCAAAGCGTGAAGCTTCCTCATATCACTCTCTCCTTTCGGTAATTCGCAAACACCGATCATCCTAGACCATTTATGGCCAACTCCGCCCCCAGGCGAGGCAGAGTGTTATTGGTAGGAGGCCGCCTCCTCCCTAGGGAGGAGGCGGCGGCACAAAAGGGTCATCTTGGCTTCCTGGGACCGCCGGCATCCTGCCGGCCTTCCCATCAAAAAAGGAATTAGATGAGGCCGGCGGTCCCAGGGGTGCTACGCCGATCTAGGTCACGGAGCCGTCGGGCACGTGAGCCCCGCCTCGGCCGCCTTCTGGCGAACAAGAGCGAGGCAGCTCTGGGCCTCCTGATCGGTGATCATCAGGGCATCGCCGCCGCCTCCTGCAAATCCGCAGAAGTTCCCCAAAAAGCCCGACGCCTGAGCTCCCGGCTGGCGGGCGGGGTCCTCGGCGGTCACCAGGGCCACGAAATCGATGAAGGGGGGAGCCACGAACCCGGCGCAGGACACCAACCCGAAATCGCCGTTCAGGGCCTCGATGTAGCCCTCGACCCGGCCGACGCAGGGACAGCCGCACGGCGGGCGTCCGCCGGTGATCTGCTCGAACTTGTTCCCGACTTTGTTGCACGCGGTCTGCGAGGCCTGGGGAGAGCCGCTGTCGCAGTCCATGGCTTCACAATAGGCGGTGCAAAGGCCATGGGCGGCTCCCGTCAGGCCGTCGCAAACGGCCTCCTCCGACGGGGGGATACCGTCCGGAGTGCCGCGGTTGGTGCTGTTCGCGAAGTGGTTCGTGGCCTGGGCGTTGGCGATGCCTGTACAGGCGAGAAGCAGGGCGAGGGACAGGGTGAGATGCGTTTTCATCATCGTTCTCCTTGCGTGAAAGCGTAGCCGCCTACTGGTACGTCACCACGAGCTGCGGCCGGTTGCCGGAGGTCGTGTTGTTGCCCGAGTAATAGCCGAGGTAGTCGTTGCCGTTGTCGTCGTTGTCGTCGAGATTGAAGTAGACGCGGAGCTGCGTCGTTCCCGTCTTGTCGATCGCCGCGAGCCCGGACGCGTTGAGATTGCCTGTCGACCAGGTCCCGTTCGAGGTGGCGTTGGAAAGGCTCGCCGCCTGGACCACCGTTGCCGTGGCCTGGAAGTCGCCGGTCTGGAGCGTGGTCGAGCCCGAGAAACCGCCCGTCTGCACGTCGGCCCAGCAGGTGCCGTGGGTGGTGAACGGATTGGTTCCGGACGATGTGCCGCGGAGCAGCCGCACGGTCGCCGAGAGGATCGTGGCGCCGTCGGGGATCGACGAGGTGTCGAACGAGACGACGGATTTGTACTGGCGGTCGCTGGTGGCGTCGCCCACCCGCAGGGCGCTGGTGGTAGTGGCGGTGCTGTCGATCGAGCCGCCGGCGTTGGAGGTCTCGCTCGATTCGAGCACCCAGCCGTCGTGGGCGGCGACCGAGATGAGGGTCACGACGGTCGGCGGAGCGACCGGCGTGGCGGAGGCCTGGTTCGAATTCGGCCCTTCGCCCACTCCGTTGGTCCCGGTCACGACGTAGTAATAGGTGGTCCCGTTGGTCAGGCCGGTGTTGGTGAAGCTCGTGCCGGCGATGTTGCTCTGGATCGGCGTGTACGGTCCGCCGCTCGCCGTGCCGCGATAGACGTTGTACTCGGTGGCGCCGCTCGCCGCTGTCCAGGAGAGGCTGATCTGTCCGTTCCCCGGCGTCGCCGCGAGCCCGCTCGGCGCGCCCGGCACGGCGTCGCAATATTGCGCCTGCTTGCCGATCACGGCATACGGGCAGGCGGCCTGTTCGAGCAGGTAGAGGACCGCGGCGCGGTTGCGCGCCGTCTGCACCGGGATGTCCTCGTCCGGGGGATAGAAGCCGGGCGAGGAGCTCACCGGATACATTTCGAACGTGTAGGTGAAGATCCGGTGGACGCCGTAGAGCCAGTCGTTGATCGTGCCGTCGGTGACGTAGAGGTCGAAGAGCTGTTGCGCGGTGTAGCCGTTCGTGGCGGCCATGGCCTGGCCCATCGCGACGAAGACGTCGTGATCGTCCTGGGTCATGTCGGCCGGGACGTCGGTCGAGGTGTAACCGTATGGCCACATCACCAACTCGCCATAGGTGTGGAAGTCGATGTGGGAGGTGATCTGCTGCGTGCCGCCGATCACGCGGCTGGCGACGAAGTCGCGCAGCGCCGCGGTCTCGGGCGCCGAGAAGGCGGCCGGCCCGCGGTAGGTATCGCTGCCCGTCGAGCCGCTGCTACCGCCGCAGCAACCCCACTTGTAGCCAAAGTTGCGGTTGAGATCGGTGCCGACGTTCGACGAGCCCGTGTTCGGCTGGCGGTTCTTGCGCCAGGAGGCGTATGACCCGGTCGCGATGTCAAACTCGCCGCCGTCCGGATTGGCGTCGAAGACAAGCCAGATCTCGCGGTTGTCGACCAGGTTGGTGATCTGGGAATCGACGCCGTACTCGTCGGTGAGCATCTTCAACGTATAGAGCCCCATCTCGACGGTCAGATGCTCGCGGGCGTGCTGATGATGGGTGAAGAGGACCTCGGGCTCGTCCTCGTCGGTGCCCACGTTGTCGGAGATCTTGACCACCCAGAGCGTGCGCCCTTCATAGGCCAGGCCGACGCTCGACAGGGAGACGATCGCCGGATGGTCGAACGCGGCCTGGTTAAGCTCGGCCACCATCTCGGCATAATCGTGATAGTTCGAGTCCGCCGCCGGGAAGACCTTCTGGAGATCCCACGGCGTCTGGAAACCCGCGAGCTTCAGACCCAGGCCCTTCAAGGCCCTGACCTCGGATTGCGTGGCGTCGACGAGGACGTAGTCGCGGCCGACCTCGAAGATGCCCGCGCCGGTGCCGGCGATGATGTTGCGGGTTTTGACGTCGGAGACGTTCGAGATCTTGTACGCCTTAGGATAGTCGATCGGCTGGGCGGCGGCGGAAGCCGCCAGGCCAAGCCCGACCGTTGCCAGCAACAAGATCCATGCCACGGGGAACCTGCATCTCATGGTCGGTCTCCTTTTGTTTTACGGTAGTGGGGGCGCCGCGGGGATCGGCGTGCCAGTTGCCGTGGTACATCTTCACCACCCGTCGATGTCTCTCTCTGGTTTATACAGGGTACCGTCGACTCTCCGGCGTGTACATCCTCTCTAGAGAGGATCTTTGCGGCGTTCGCCATCCTCTCTAGGGAGGAGGCGATATCCTCTCTAGAGAGGATGGCGAGCCACCGGCAATCCAAAAATCCGGCCCAACGGGCCGGGAGAATCTAGCCCAGGGCTGAGGCCGGAGGCCGATGCCCTGGGTCAAGGGGCACCACCTCCTGGCGGCCTGAAAGGCCGCGAGAGATTTCTCCGGCGTCGGCCCGGATCTCGTTTCAGGTCAGGTTTCTCGCGACCTTTCAGGCCGCCGGGTTTGTGGGGTCTGTCAACCCAGGGCATCGGCCTCCGGCCTCAGCCCTGGGCTAGGCTCTCCCGGCCCGTTGGGCCGGACTTGCTGCCCGTCAAGTCAAAGCGGCTGCGTGAAGGTGAGGCTCGTGGTCCCCGTCGCC
>JBDSHF010000281.1:0-9601 GCA_039918595.1 Thermoanaerobaculia bacterium | reverse complement strand
TCGGATCGAGCGGCGCGTAGGCGCCTCCGGCCTTGTGGATCGCCAGCAGCGCCACGATCAGCTCCGCCGTGCGGTCCATCAGCACCCCGGCCAGTACCTCCGGCTCTACCCCCAGCGCCCGCAGGCGGAGCGCCAGCCGGCCGGCCCGCTCGTCCAGCTCGCGGTAGGTCAGCCGGACGCCGCCGGGCGCGACCAGCGCGATCCTCTCGGGGGTCCGCGCCGCCTGCGCTGCGAACAGCTCGGCCAGGGTGACCTCGGGGCCGGCGGTCTTGCCGGTCTCGTTGAACCCCACCAGGAGCTGCTCGCGCTCCCCGTCCGACAGCAGCGGCAGATCCCGCCAGCCGCGATCCGGCTCGCTCACCGCCGCCTCGAGAAGCCGCCCGAAATGGCCCAGCAGCCGTTCGATCGTCGCTGCTTCGAACAGGCCGGTGCTGTACTCGGCCGTGGCCCGCAGGGCGGGCTCCAGATCGGTGAGGAAGAGCGAAAGGTCGAACTTCGCCGTCGCGAGATCCCCGCCGGCCAGCGCGAGCTCGAGGCCGCCCATGCCCGGCAGCTCCCCGCGCAGGGTCTGCACCGAGAACAGCACCTGGAAGAAGGGGGTGCGGGAGAGGTCGCGCACCGGCCGCAGCTCTTCCACCAGGGTCTCGAACGGCAGGTCCTGGTGGCTGTACGCAGCCAGCGCGCTCTCCCGCACCTGGGCCAGCAGCTCGCGGAAGGTCGGCGCCGCGCCGAGGTCCGCCCGGAACACCAGGGTGTTGACGAAGAAGCCGATCAGCCCCTCGGTCTCCGCCCGGTTGCGGTTGGCGATCGGCGAGCCGACCACCACGTCCTCCTGCCCCGAGTAGCGCGAGAGCAGGACGTCGAAGCCGGCGAGCAGCAACATGAACAGGGTCACCCCCTCGCGGCCGCAGAACGCCTTCAGCTCCGCCGACAGCTCCGCCGGCACATCCGCCGAGCGGGTAGCGCCGTCGAAGGTCTGCACCGCCGGGCGCGGGAAGTCGGTCGGCAGGTCGAGGCCGGCCGGCGCGCCGGCGAGCTGGCCGCGCCAGTAGTCGAGCTGCCGCTCCAGCGCCTCGCCGCTCAGCCACTGCCGCTGCCAGACCGCGAAGTCGGCGTACTGCACCGGCAGCTCGGGCAGCGGCGACGGCCGGCCCGCCGCGAAGGCCTCGTAGAGCGCCACCAGCTCGCGCAGCAGGACGTCGGTCGACCAGGCGTCGGAGACGATGTGGTGCATCGTCAGCAGCACGGCGTGCCGCTCGCGGCCGAGCCGCAGCAGCGCCGTCCGGAACAGCGGCCCGGATTCCAGATCGAACGGCCGCGCGGCCTCGTCCGCCGCCAGGGCCGCCGCCACGGCGGTCCGGACCGGCTCCGGCAGGCCCGCGAGGTCGACCACCGGCAGCGGGAACGGACCGGCCGGCGCGATCGCCTGGTACGGCTCGCCGCCGGTGCTCGCGAAGGTGGTGCGCAGCGCCTCGTGGCGGCGTACCACCTCGGCCAGCGCGGCCGCCAGGACGCCGGAGCGCAGGTCGCCCGTGAGCTCCAGGGCGACCGGGATGTTGTAGACCGCGTTGACCGCGGGATGGGCCGCGAGCTGGTCGAGGAACCAGAGCCGCTCCTGGGCGAACGAGAGCGGCAGCGGCCGGGTGCGCGACGCCGGCCCGATGCGCGGCGCCGCCAGACCGCCGCCCGCGCCGAGCGCCGCCTCGACACTCGCCGCCAGCCCGGCGATCGTCGGCTCCTCGAACAGGCGGCGCACCGGCAGATCGATCCCGAACGCCTCCCGCACCTGCGAGACCACCCGCGTCGCCAGCAGCGAGTGGCCGCCGAGGTCGAAGAAGTTGTCGCTCACCCCTACCGCGCGGCCGAAGACCTCGCTCCAGATCGCGGCCAGCACCTTCTCCGTGTAGCCGCGGGGCACCCGGTCCTCCACCCTCTCGGCGTGGAGCGGCAGCGCCGCCAGCGCTTGCCGGTCGAGCTTGCCGTTGGCGGTCACCGGCAACGCGTCCAGGATCACGAAGAAGGAGGGGAGCATGTACTCGGGCAGCTCGTGACGCAGGGCGTCGCGCAGCTCGGTGGCGGCGAGCGCCGCCGGCAGGACCCTGGGCACCACGTAGGCCACCAGCCGCTTGTCGCCGCGCTCGGCCTCGAGCGCCATCACCACCGCCTCGCGCACCCCGGGGTGGCGGGCCAGCGCCAGCTCGATCTCCCCCAGCTCGATGCGGTAGCCGCGGACCTTCACCTGCTGGTCGAGCCGGCCCAGGAACTCCAGGTTGCCGTCGACCCCGTAGCGCGCCCGGTCGCCGGTGCGGTAGAGGCGCGCCCCGGGAGTGCCGGCGAAGGGGTCCGGCAGGAAGGCCAGGGCGGTCAGGTCCGGCCGCCGCGCGTAGCCCAGGCAGAGGCAGTCGCCGCCGATGTAGAGGTCCCCGGCGGCGCCCACCCGGCAGGGGGCGAAGCCGGCGTCGAGGACGTGGTAGCGGGCGTTGGCGATCGGCCGTCCGTAGGGGATGCTCGGCCAGCGGGGGTCGACGGCGCCCACCGGGAACCAGTTGGACCAGACCGTGGCCTCGGTGGCGCCGCCCAGCGCCATCACCCGCGCCCCGGGGAAGGCGTGCCGCACCCGGTCCGGCAGGGTCACCGGGATCCAGTCGCCGGAGAGCATCACCAGGCGCAGCCGGCTGGCCGGGTCCGGCGACGGGTCCGGCGAAGTGTCCGGCACGAGGGGGAAGAGGGGCGCCAGCCGCACCAGCGCCGCCGGAGCCGAGTCCCAGAGGGTGATCCCCGCCGTCCGCAGCAGATGCACCAGGCGGTCGGGGTCGCCGAGCTCCTGCTGGGTGGCGACGTGGACCGTGCCGCCGGCGGCCAGCAGCCCGAAAATGTCGTAGACCGAGAGGTCGAAGCAGAGCGAGGTGATGAACAGCACGCGGTCCCGCGGCCCCACCTCGAAGGCGCGGTTCAGCCAGTGGAACAGGTTGGCGACCGGCCGGTGCTGGACCACGATCCCCTTCGGCTCGCCGGTCGAGCCCGAGGTGTGGATGACGTAGGCGATGTCGTCCGGAGTGGCCACGGCCGGCAGGCGCCCGGCCGGGCCACGGTCGACGTGCCAGCCGGTCCACGTGCGCTTGCGGCGCGTGCCGGCGGCCGCCGTGCCGTCCGCGGCGTCCTCGCCGCGGGTGAGCAGCACGTCGTAGCGGAAGCGCAGCTCGTTGGGGAACCCCGCGCTCCGGTGGTGGACGGCGACCGCCGCCACCCCGGGGAGGGCGGCGCCGAGGTCGGCGAAGAGATCCTCGTCGAGGTGCAGCTCCTGCCGCCGCGCCGCGCTGGCGGCCTCGAGCCCCGCCTGCGCCCGGTGCTCCTCGATCGCCCGCCGCAGCTCGTCCCGGCGCCGGGGGTCGAGGACGTCGGCGACGAGCAGGGCGCCGCCGGGAGCGAGCCGGCCGAGCGCCTCGCGCACCACCCACTCCAGGTAGCGCGGCCCGGGGAAGAACTGGACCGTGCTGGCGAGCAGGACGAGGTCGAAGCGCTCGCCGCCGGCGAGGAGATCCGCGAGCTCGTGGGCGAAGCCGGTCAGCAGCTCGACGTTGGCGTACCCCTCCCGGGCGGCGTGCTCGCGGTTGCGCTCCTGGGTCAGCGGCGAGGGGTCGACGCCGGTGACGTGGGCCACGCGGGAGGCCAGCTCCCAGAGCAGCAGGCCGGAGCCGTTGCCGATCTCCAGCGCCCGCGCCCCCGGCCGCAGCCAGGGGGCGGCGAGGGCGAGCACGCGGTCGCGGTACTCGTCGACCTCGGCCTCGCTGAACGGCAGGCCGTTGAAGGCGCTGACGAAGCCGCCCGCCGTCACCCGGTCCACCGCCCGCTCGGCCACGTAGTCCCAGAGCTCGCGCACGCTCCGCGGGTCGATCGCCTCGGCCGGCGGCTCCGGCTCGGCGATCGCCAGGCAGACGACGTCGGCGAGCGCCGGCAGGCGCCAGCGCATCTCCTCGACCGCGGACAGCAGGCCGCCGCCGGCGACGATCGCGGCGGCGCCGGTGGCGGCGAGGATCGACTCCACCCGGGCGGCCGGCCAGGAGTCGTCGAGGGCGACATAGTAGCCGCCGGCCTTGAGGATGCCGAGGACGGCGGTGAGCATGTCGAGCGAGCGCTCCACCCAGACGCCCACCGGCGCGCCGCGCCCGACGCCCACCGCGCGGAGCAGGTGGGAGAGGCGGTTGGCCCTCGCCTCGAGCTCGGCGTAGGTCAGCTCCTCGCCGGCGCAGACCGCCGCGACCGCCCGCGGCTCGCGCTCCACGGCGGCCTCGAAGAACTGGTGGAGCAGGACCGCCTCGGGGAAGGGCGCCGCGGTGTCGTTCCACTCGCCGACGATCTGATGGCGCTCCGCCGTTCCCAGCAGGGAGAGCTCGGCGAGGGGGGCGTCCGGCGCGGCCGCCAGCGCGCCCGCCAGGTTGGCGAAGTGCCCGGCCAGGCGCGCCACCGTCGCCGCCTCGAACAGGCCGGTTTTGTACTCGGCCGTCATCCGCAGCGCCGGCGCCGAATCGGTGAAGAAGAGCGAGAGGTCGAACTTCGCCGTGTCGAGCGGGCGCTCGAGCGCCGAGAGCGTGAGGCCGCCCATGCGCGGCAGCTCGCGGCGCAGGGTCTGCACCGAGAGCATCACCTGGAAGAAGGGGGTGCGGGAGAGGTCGCGCTGCGGCCGCAGCTCCTCCACCAGGGTCTCGAACGGCAGGTCCTGGTGGCCGTACGCCGCCAGCGCGCTCTCCCGCACCTGGGCCAGCAGCTCGCGGAAGGTCCGCGCTGCGCCGAGGTCCGCCCGGAAGACCAGCGTGTTGACGAAGAAGCCGATCAGCCCCTCGGTCTCCGCCCGGTTGCGGTTGGCGATCGGCGAGCCGACCAGCACGTCCTCCTGCCCCGAGTAGCGCGCCAGCAGGACGTCGAAGGCGGCGAGCAGGAGCATGAACAGCGTCACCCCCTCGCGGCCGCAGAACGCCTTCAGCTCCGCGGTCAGGGCGGCCGGCAGCTCGGCCGAGCGGGTGGCGCCGTCGAACGTCTGCACCGCCGGGCGCGGGAAGTCGGTCGGCAGGTCGAGACCGGCCGGCGCGCCGGCGAGCTGGCGGCGCCAGTAGTCGAGCTGCCGCTCCAGCTCCTCGCCGCTCAGCCACCGCCGCTGCCAGACGGCGAAGTCGGCGTACTGCACCGGCAGCTCGGGCAGCGGCGACGGCCGCCCCGCCACGAAGGCCTCGTAGAGCGCCACCAGCTCGCGCAGCAGCACCTCCATCGACCAGCCGTCGGAGACGATGTGGTGCATCGCCGGCAGCAGGACGTGCCGCTCCGGACCGAGCCGCAGCAGCGTGGCGCGGAACAGCGGCCCCGACGCGAGATCGAACGGCCGCGCGGCCGCGCTCGCCACCAGGGCCGCCGCCGCCGGGCCCTGAACCGGCGCGGGCAGGCCCGCGAGGTCGACCACCGGCAGCGGGAACGGACCGGCCGGCGCGATCGCCTGCAGCGGCTCGCCGTCGACGCTCGGGAAGGTGGTGCGCAGCGCCTCGTGCCGGCGCGCCACCTCGGTCAGGACGTCGCGCAGGACGCCCGGGTCGAGCGCCCCCTCGAGGCGGAGGGGATAGGGCAGGTTGTAGACCGCCGAGCCGGGCGAGAGCTGGTCGAGGAACCAGAGGCGCTGCTGCGCGAAGGAGAGCGGCCCCACCCGCTCGGCGCGCACCAGCGGCGGCGCCGCCGTCCGCTGCCCCGCCGCGGACAGGGCGGCGATCTCCGCCGCCAGGCCGGCCACGGTCGGCGTCTCGAAGAGGGCGCGCAGCGGCAGCTCGATCCCGAACACCTGGCGCACCCTGGAGGCCACCTGGGTGGCGAGCAGCGAGTGGCCGCCGAGGGCGAAGAAGCTGGTCTCCGCGTCCACGCGCTCGACCTGGAGCACCTCGGCGAAGATGCCGGCCACCAGCTCCTCGGCCGGCGTCCGCGGCGCCGCCGGGCCGTCCACGGCGGCGCTCGCCGGCGGCTGGTGGGCGAGCAGCGCCTTGCGGTCGAGCTTGCCGCTCACCGTCAGCGGCAGCTCGGGGAGGAGGACGAAGGCGGCCGGCACCATGTAGGCCGGCAGCCGGTCGCGCAGGTGCTCCCGCAGCTCGGCGTCGCCCGGCACACGACCGTTGGCGGTGGCGGCGGGGACCAGATAGGCCAGCAGCCGCCGGTGCTCCCGCAGCCCCCCCTCGCCGCCCACCACCGCCACCACGGCCTCCCCCACCTCGGGGTGCGCGCGCAGGGCGGCCTCGATCTCTCCCGGCTCGATGCGGAAGCCGCGCAGCTTGATCTGGTGATCGATGCGGCCGACGAACTCGAGGTTGCCGTCGGCACGGCGGCGCACCAGGTCGCCGGTGCGGTAGAGCCGCTCGCCGCCCGCCGCGCTCCAGGGGTCGGGGATGAACCGCTCCGCGGTCGCCGCGGCGCGCCCCAGGTAGCCGCGCGCCAGCCCCGCGCCGCCGACGCACAGCTCGCCCGGCACGCCCACCGGCACCGGCTCCAGCCAGCGGTCGAGCAGGTAGATCGCGCTGTTGATCACCGGCCGGCCGATCGGCGTCACGGGCGGGTTGCCGAAGCGGGTCCGCCGCCGGTCGACGCCGTAGAGGGTGGCGCAGATCGTCGCCTCGGTCGGGCCGTAACCGTTGATCACCGCCAGCCCGGGGCGCAGCTCGGCGATCCGCGTCAGCTCGGGCTCGGGGATCGGCTCGACCCCCACCAGCAGGCGGCTCAGCGGGATCGCCTCCGGCGCCTGCTCCAGCCGCTGGCGCAGCGCCACGACCATGAACGGCGGCACGTAAGCGCTCTCGATCCGCTCCCGCTGCAGCCACTCCAGGAAGCGCTCGGCGTCCTGCCGGACCTCCTCGGGAACGATGTGCACGGCGCCGCCGGCCAGCAGCGGCGAGAAGATCTCGTAAACCGAGACGTCGAAGCTCAGGCTGGTCCACAGGCTGCCGCGGCTGCCCGGCGCCAGCGGCTGGCGGCGCGCGAAGTCGGCGAGCAGGTTGAGGACGCCGCGATGGGTGCAGCAGACCCCCTTGGGGCTGCCGGTCGAGCCCGAGGTGTGGAGCACGTAGGCCAGCCCGCCGGGGCCCAGCGGATACCGGAGCGTCTCGCCGCCGCCGTCCGCCATCCCGTCCACCATCTCGTCCATCATCTCGTCCAGGCAGAGCACGCTCTCCGGATCGGCGAACGCCGGGGCCAGGCGGCGCTCGGTCAGCAGCAGCGGCCGGCCGGCGTTCTCCCACAGGGCCGCCAGGCGCTCGGGCGGATAGCTGACGTCCAGGGGCATGTAGGCGCCGCCGGCCTCCAGCACGCCGAGCATCGCCACCAGCACCGCCGGGGAGCGCTCGAGGTAGAGCGCGACCGGCTCCTCGGCGGCGACGCCGAGGGCGCGCAGGCGGCGCGCCAGCCGGCCGGCGCCGCGGCGGAGAGCGGCGTAGGTGAGGACCTCCTCGCCACAGACCACGGCCGGCCGCTCGGGATGGAGCGCGGCCTGGCGCGCGAACAGCTCGTGGAGGGTGGCCTCCTCCAGGGGATAAGCCGAATCGTTCCACTCCACCAGGAGCTGCGCGCGCTCGGCGGCGGTGAGCGGCGACAGCTCGGCCGGGGACCGCTGGAGGCTGCCGCCGGCGGGCGCGGCAAGCGCGGCGAGCAGCGTCTCGTAGTGGCGAGCCAGGCGCGTGACGGTGGCGGGGTCGAACAGGTCGGTGCTGTACTCGATCTCGCCGCGCAGCCCGCCGTCCTCCTCCTGGAGCGCCAGGGTGAGGTCGAACTTCGCGGTGCGCGCCTCGCCGGGCAGCAGGCTCAGGGTCAGGCCCGGCAGCTCCAGCGTGGCGCGCGGGGCGTTCTGCAGTGCCAGCATGGTCTGGAAGACCGGCGTCCGCGACGGGTCGCGCTCGGGCTGCAGCTCTCCGACCAGCCGCTCGAACGGCAGCTCCTGGCGGGCGAAGGCGTCCAGCGTGGTCTCCCGCGCCCGCGCCAGGACGCCGGCCAGGGTCGGCTCGCCGCCGAGGTCGGCGCGCAGGGCCAGGGTGTTGATGAAGCAGCCGATCAGGTCTTCCGTCTCGGCGCGGGTACGGCCGGCCACCGGCGTGCCGACGGCGAAGTCCGCCTGCCCGGTGTAGCGCTGGAGCAGCAGGGAGAAGCCGGCGTAGAGCGCCATGAACAGCGTCACCCGCTCCTCCCGGCAGAGCCGCCCCAGACCGGCGGCGAGCCCGGCCGGCAGCGCCACCGGCCAGGAGGCTCCGCGGCCGCTGAACAGGGCCGGGCGCGGGCGGTCGGCGGGCAGCTCGAGCGGCGGCACGCCATCCAGTTGCCGGCGCCAGAAGGCCAGCTCCGACGCCAGCGCCTCTCCCGAGAGCCGGCGGCGCTGCCAGGCGGCGAAGTCGGCGTACTGCACCGGCAGCTCCGGCAGGGCTCCCAGAGCCGGGGGGAACCCCGCCGCCGCCGCGTAGAGCGCCCCCAGGTCGCGGATCAGCACCCCGATCGACCAGCCGTCCGCGATGATGTGATGGAGGTTGACCAGGAAGCGGTGGCGCTCCGCGCCCAGGCGCGCCAGGAGCCCGACGGCGAGCGGTCCGCGCTCGAGATCGAACGGCGTGGCCGCCTGCTGCCGCTCCAGGCGCTCCACCTCGGCGCGGCCGGCCGCGGCGGGCAGGGCCGCGAGGTCGACGAGCGGCAGGGGGGCGGCGGCGGGGGACGGCGAGATCCGCTGAGAGGGAGCGCCGGCGGTCTCCACGAAGGTGGTGCGCAGCGACTCCTGCCGGCCCGCCAGCCCCGCCCAGGCCGCGGCCAGGGCACCGGCGTTCAAGGGGCCGGCGAGCTCCACCGCGGCCGGCACGTTGTAGGCCGCCGAGCCGGGCTCGAGCCGCTGGAGGAACCAGAACCGCTCCTGGGCGAACGAGAGGGGGATCGGCCCGCCGCGTGCCACCGGCTCGATGCGCGACTCCAGGGCGCCGCCGACGCCGAGCGCCGCCTCGACGCTCTCCGCCAGCCCGGCGATCGTCGGCCGCTCGAACAGCCGGCGCACCGGCAGCTCGACGCCGAGCGCCTCGCGGACCCGCGAGACCAGCCGGGTGGCCAGCAGCGAATGGCCGCCGAGGTCGAAGAAGTCCTCGCTCACCCCCACCGGATGGCCGAAGATCTCGCTCCAGATCCCGGCCAGCGCCTCTTCGGCGTAGCCGCGGGGGGCGCGGTCTTCCGTAGCGGTGTTCTCCCCTTGTAGCGCGCCTTGCAGCGGCAGCGCCGCCAGCGCCCGGCGGTCGATCTTGCCGTTGGGGGTCAGCGGCAGCTCCGGCAGCGGCACGAACACCGAGGGGATCATGTAGTCGGGCAGCCCGGCTTTCAGGAACGCCCGCAGCTCGCTCGCCGGCAGCTCGGATTCCGTTGCCAGGTAGGCGATCAGCCGGTTGCCGCCGAGCAGGTCGGGCATGGCCAGCACCGCCGCGTCCAGCACCCGCGGGTGGCGGGTCAGCGCCGACTCGATCTCCCCCAGCTCGATGCGGAAGCCCCGCACCTTCACCTGGTGGTCGAGCCGGCCCAGGAAGTCCAGCTCCCCCGTGGGCAGATAGCGCACCAGATCGCC
>JBDSHF010000280.1:0-14703 GCA_039918595.1 Thermoanaerobaculia bacterium | reverse complement strand
CGTAGGGGAGGGGCTTGTCCCCTCCCCCGCCCCGAAGGGGCGGAATTTGAATAGCCTGGGGTTTCAACCCCAGGTGGGGAGGCACCCCGAAATCCAAACCCTGTAAGGGTGGCCGATCCAACCCGATCGGCCACCCTTTGGGGGTTTGGGTTGGGGTTGGGCCGCCCCCGGACCCAGGGCGTTGCCCTGGGCTAAAGGAGGGCGGCCCGTTGGGCCTCAACAAATCCGGCTGGCTCCTACTTGGCCGCCTGCTGGTCCGGCGTCTGGGTGCCGGTGATCTTCAGCGAGCTCAGCATCGCCTGGAAGGCGGGCTCGTTGGCCGCGAACTTCTCGTCGGGCGTGGTCATCAGGAAGATCACCACGTCCTTTTCCCGCGGCACGGCCACCCAGTGCTGCGTGGTGCGGACGGTGCCCTTGCCGTCGATGCCGGCGCCGGTCCCGGGGCCGCTCACCACCAGCGAGAAGCCGCGCATGCCGCCGACGTTGATCACTTCCTTCGTCCGCACCTCGACGCCCAGGCTCTTCGTGAGCCCGTCCGCGCTCTGGTTGAGCAGCACCCGGGGGTTGTAGGCCTTGCCGGAGTTCTGGGCGAACACGGCGATCGACGAGATGTTGTCCGGCGACCAGACGCAGCAGATGTTGCCCGGCACCGTGAACTTGGTGGCGTCGCCCTGCTGCCAGCCGGTGGGCTGGGCGAACGAGAGGCCCATCTGCTCCGGCGGAATGCCACCGGTGGTGGCCGCCGCGCCGGGAGCCGCGGGCGCGGTGCCCGAGGGCGGGGTGCCCGTGGCCGGCTGCCCCTGGGTCGTCTCCGGCATCGCCTGCGGATTGGTCGTCCCCTGGGTCGTGGTGCCCTGATCCTGGGTCGTCCCCTGATCCTGGGGGGCACCCTGCTCGATCGGGGTCTCTTCCTTGATGATCACCTCTCCCTTGGCCGGTGCCTTCTTCGGCGGCTGCGGACGGTGGGTCGGCGACTGCGACCAAGCGGGGAGGAGTGGCGCGGCGAGCAATACGGTGGCGAAAACGAGAACGCGTGTGTTTCGCGGATTCATGGTCTTCCTCGGCTCTCCTAAGTGGCGATCGATGGGCATCGATCCATGCCAGGGTTCAAGATGTTGCAAAGGGGATCGCCGCCTGGATCCAGTCCAGCCAGGATCGCCTTCCTCCTCAACGAACGGGCGCCCATGACCTATTTCGGGGAGCCCAGAATTTCGACCGATGCGAGCATTTTGCCGAACGTCCGCTCATCCGCTACGAATGAGTCCACGGGAGTGCTCAGGAGCAGGACCACGATATCTCCCTGCCGTGGGATGGCGACCCAGTGCTGCTGGATCCGCGGGCCGCCTCCGTCCTTGCCGGTGCCGGTCGCAACCAGTCCCACCGCTCTCAGGCCCCCAACCTCTTGCACCTCCCGTGCCTGGACCTCGGCGCCGAGGTCGCCCTCCAGAGCCGCCGCGAGGCGATCCAGAAGGAGCGCGGGGCTCGCCGGCGAAGCGGTTTGCCACTGGAAGACCACCACCGTCGCGGCGCCGTCCCGCGTCCAGGCGCGGAGAATTCTTCCCGGTACGTCGAGCAGGGCAGGGTTGGCGCGGATCCAATAGCCGGGAGCGGACATCTTAATCCCGAGCGCCGCGTCCGTATAGATCCGCGCCGAGGGCGCGAGCTCGCTGGCGAGCATGCCTCCCACCGTGGCATAGGTCGAGCTCGCATCCGCCTCGGCGGCCCACTGGCGGCTGCCGTCCCGGCCCACCAGCTCGACCGCGTCGATGGCGTTCCACCCTGGACGCCGCGCTGTGTCCATCTCCACCAGGATCGCCCGCGTCACGACTTCGCGGTCCGGTCTGACCACAAAAGAGGACGGCGCCTGAACTGTTGGATCATCACCTTCCCAAAGAAGAAAGGACACGCTGTCCTCCAGAGAGGCCGGGTTTTCCATCAGGGCCGAAATGCGGCGGACGGCGCCGGGGTTCAGCGACTCGAGGATCCGGACCTCGGCGACCGCTACCGGGAGCTCGAAGCGGACGAGCAGCCATTCGTTCCCGGCGTTCGGCTCCATCGGCGTCCACGCGGTGGGGGCGTCCTCGGCTTCCAGGGTGTCGGGAGCGCCGATGGCCTGCTCGGGGGACCAGGGCTCTTTCGGCGCTGGATCGAGGACGAGCGCGAGGGCGAGCAGGCCCGCTCCGATTTTCAATCGGCGAGCCTTAGAAGAAGGCCTTCGTGAAGGCCGCGGCGAAGGGGGCCTTGTCGACCTCGCCGTTGGCCAGCAGGATCATCGTCAGGCGCTTGTCCCGCGACTTGAGGCAGAGGACCGAGCCGGTCTTCTCGTGCTCCCAGGCGGCCTGGATTCGGGTGCCTCCGGAGTCTTCCCCATGCCAGGCGAGATAGGGCTGGACCTCCACGATGCCGCCGCGGTCGAGCAGGACGTCGAGCGCCGCGAGGTCGCGGACGGTCCAGGGGGAGCCGACCGGCCGGTTCAGGGAGGGGACCGGGTAGACGGTGTCCGGCGTGACCGGCCCTCCATCCGGCGCGGAGCCGAGCCCCTTCATGTAAATGACCTCCTGGTTCCTCACGACGGCGACGGAGAGCCCGGAGATCTTGTGCTCCTTGCGCAGGGTCTCGAGCTCTGCCTCGAACCGCTGAAGCCTGGCCTGCAGGTCGGGATCGATCTGGATCTCCATAGGACCTGATTTTGGCGCGAATTGGCTCTTTTGCACAGCGAAGGCGGTGAGAGCGATGGCGACCGTGGCGGCGAGGGTGGTGAACAGGATAGCGCGGAGGATTCTCGAAGTCGTGGGTCTCATGACTCTATAGACACCGCACCCCACTGTATAGAAACCGGAGCCGCGTGTCACACACTCCTCGGAGGGAAGTCCCGGGCGCCCGACTGCCGGACGCCCGGAGGTATGCGCTCAGGTCTTCAGGGGCAGTTGGGAACGCACTGGCCGCTCCCCTGTGGGCAGAATCCCGAGGTGCTGTTGCCACAAGGGGCGCAGGATCGCGAGCAGACCCACTGGGACGTAATGAGGAGCGACTGCTGATGGTCCGCCTGCTGGAAAACCGTTTCGAGGGTGAAGGCCTGGCTCGTCACGGGCTCCTGCTGCGTCAGGGCCAGGGAGAGCTCAGCGGGGAGGAGGGGAGTCGGCGCCGCCGCCGCGAAAGCGGCTCCAGGGACGACCACCAGGGCCAGTAAAGCCAACAGACCAAAGAATTTTCTCATGCTTCCTCCAGCAACCGTTACGAAAGATCCTGAATGGGAACTTTCTGAAAAGAAGGTGCTGGTGGCCCCGATAAGCGCGCCAGGGGTGAGGGATGCCGAAGAGCCGCGGCTACCCGAGCCGCCCCAGCTTCCGCAGCCGGTCGAGGTGGGCCAGGATCTGCCGCTGGGCGATCGGCCAAGCCTGCTGCGGCACGTCGTCGTAGACCGTGGGGAGCATCTCGGCGGGGGTTCGCTTCCCCGCGCTCCAGGCTTCGAGGATGCGCTCCTCGCGCCAGAGGCGGTGGTCGAGGTATTCGCGGAGCTTGTCCACGCCGTTCTTGATCGCCGGCCCGTGGCCGGGGAAAAGGGTGCCCGGACGCAGGGCCGCGAGCTTCGCCAGCGATCCGAGGTAGTCGTCCATGTCCCCCTCGGGAGGATCGACGACGATCATGCTGACCCCGGAGATCATGTCGCCACAGAGCAGCGAGCGCTGATTTTCCTCCAGGAAGCAGAGATGGCCGCGGGCGTGCCCCGGGGTGTGGAGGATGAGGACGGCGAAGTCCTCTGCCAGCTCGACGCGCTCGCCGTCCTGGAGCTCGCCGTCGATCCTGATGCCTCGTCCGGCCAGCCGCTCCGCGGTCAAGGGGTGGGCGAGGACGGGCACGCCGAGAGAGGCCCGCAGGCGCTCGACGCCGCCGATGTGGTCCGGATGGTGGTGGGTGAGCCAGATGGCGGTCACCCCGCGGCCGAGCTTCTCGCGGGCGGCGGCGAGGGCGGCCTCGAGGCGGTCGAGCTCCTGGGGGTCCGAGGCGCCGGGGTCCACCAGCACGGCGTCGCGCGGTCCCAGCAGGTAGGCGTTGGTGGTCACCGCCGGCGGCAGGGTGTGGGTGAGGAGAGGGAGCATGACCACCCCGGGGCGCAGCTCGACCCGGCGGAAAGGGCCGAGGTTGGTCTCGGCGGGATCGCGCAGGCGGTCGAGGCCGCGCAGCGGGCCATCCTGGCTCAGGACCTCGAGGGTGTGAAGGATCGGCGGCGCGGCGAGCACGTCGCCGCGATGCCAGGCCTCCCAGGCCTCGGCGGGCCGGATCCATGCGCCATGCTCGAGCTCTCCCTCGATCACGGATGGCTCGGCCGGCGCGTCCTGCGGCCATTCCAGAAGGAAGAAGCGGTTGTCGAAGCGGAGGGGCGCGAAGGGGGGCGTCACCCACCGGCCGGCGTAGACCAGCGGCGAGGCGTCGAGCTTCACTTCCAGGGCCTTGAGGATGTCGGCGAAACCGCGCTCGCCGGCCAGCAGAGCCCGCCGGAGCTCCGGCAGCTCCTCGGGATCGACGGTGGGGGAGGAGAGCAGGATCCCCGTCTCCTCGAACAGCTCGCGCAGAGCGCAGGCCGCGAGCCCGGGAAGGAGGTCCGGGCTCGGCTCGTCGAGGCCGTATAGCGACTCCGGGATGCCCCCGGCCGCCGGGTCATCCGACGCGAGCTGGGGCTGGCCGGAGACCGGAATCCCGGCGTCCGACCGCGATAATCCACCGCCGGGGAAGGCGTGCCACCCTCCCATGAAAGCGAGCGTCTCCGCCCGCTTCACCCAGTAGACCTCGACGTCGTCCGGACCGCCTCCCTCGATACGCCGCCAGAGCACCACCGCCGCCGAGATACGCGCCGGTGGCAGGGCGCCCGAGGAGAGCGGGGTCCCTACGACCTTCTCATAGACGTTGCCGGCAAGATCGTCCGCCATGGCCGGCTTATATCATGGGCTCTTCATGGAGTTTGCCGGCGCCGCCAGTCGCCCCTTCCCGGGGCTCTGTGAGGACGGGTTCTTTGGAGTCCCGGATGGGACGGTCGTGGGTAGCCCGGGATTTCAATCCCGGGGCGGCGAGGCGTTCTCCTCGAACGCCGGTCCGGCCCCCGAAATACCCCCGGGGAGCGCCCGCGTTGGATAGAATGGCACCGCGCCGTCACCTGCCCGTCGCTTGCGCGGGCGGCGCCGTGAACCCCGAAAGGAGAGTCCCTCGATGAAGCCTCCTGAGACCATCCGGTTGACCCCCGGCAAACGGGTGCTGTTCCTCACCAAGGATCCGGACCTGATTCGCCGCCAGTTGAGCGGGGAGCTGGATTTGCGGATGGAGGACCTCCGGGTCGAGGACCTGCTCGACGACATCAACACCGACGCCATGACTCCGGCCTGGGTCTGCTTCAGCCACCGGCCGGAAGACATCGCCCGCGACGCCTACGCCGGCCTGATCGTCGACGGCAAGCGTCTGTTCGAGCGCGATGCCCTGATCGACGGCAACTTCGAGGTCATCGTCTCCGGCTTCCGCAAGGGGGTGGGGAGCTCCCGCGAGACCGCCGTGCAGGCGGAGAAGTGGTCGGGCATCCGCATCGCAATCGCCGCCTCCTTCGCCCCCATCCACGCCCGCAACAACATCAGCCAGGGCGTGCTGATGGGGGAGCACGAGGTGATCCGGCGCCTGCAGGCGGGCGAGGGGATCCCGCTCGCCGAGTTCTGCGAGGGTTGGGACCCGATCACCCAGATCGTCATCCGCGAGGGGGGGCTCTTCCCGTTCTCCAAGGCCCTGGCCGCCGGCGAGCTCGCGCTGCCCACCCCCGAGACCGGCCCGCGCCCGATGACCATGGCCGAGAAGATCCTCGCCCGCCATCTGCTGGGCGGGAGCGACGGGCCCCGGTACGTCAAGCCCGGCGACGCCGTGGTGGTGTCGGTCGACGGCGGCTACACCCACGAGTTCACCACCGCCCAGGTTCACTACTTCCTGGAGCAGGAGTACGGAGCGGATTACACGGTCAAGAACCCGGGCAAGTTCGCCGTCTTCGAGGACCACCTGATCTACGCCGACGAGGTGCCGAAGATGCGCGCCTTCCTCGACAAGATCGAGACGTTGCGCGAGCTGCAGCGCGAGTTCCAGCGCCACACCGGGGTGCGCGACTTCTCGGCCAGGGACCGGATCTCCCCCGGCATCTGCCACGAGGTGGCCCGCGAGCAGTTCATCGATCCCGGAGACTTCATCCAGGCGACCGACAGCCACACCTGCATGGGCGGGGTCAACAACGCGCTCACCTGGGGGGTCGGGGCGACCGAGTACGCCGACCTGGTCCACCAGGGGTTCACGCAGGTCGAGGTCCCCGAGTCGATCCGCTTCGAGCTGACCGGCAAGCTGCCGGCGGGGGTCACCGCCAAGGATCTGATGCTGTTCATCCTGCTCAACCATGCCCGGCCGCAGCTCACGCTCGACCGTGTGATGGAGTTCACCGGCCCCGGCGTCGCGACCCTGTCGATGGACGAGCGGGCGACGCTGACCAACATGGCGACCGAGTGCGCCGCGAAGACCGCCATCGTCGTCGCCGACGAAGAGACCTGGCGCTGGCTGGCCGAGTGGCGGCCGGGGATCGACGTCGAGCGGCTCAAGGCCCGCGCCGTGGCCCCCGACCCCGGCGCCGGGTACGCCGGCGGCGTCTACACGATCGACCTCTCGACCCTGCGGCCGATGGTCGCCCACCCGGGCAACCCGGACGAGGGGATCCCGTCCGATCCGACGAACGGCGCCTGGATCGACGAGATCGGCGACGTGCCGATCGACATCGCTTACGGCGGGAGCTGTACGGCGGGGAAGATCGACGACCTGATCTTCTACCACCAAGTGGTCAAGGAGGCGCTCGACGCCGGCCTCAGGATCGCGCCGGGCGTGCGGTTTATGATCCAGTGCGGCTCGCAGGCGGTGGAGAGCTTCGTGCGGGAAAACGGCCTCGCGGACACCTTCGAGCGGGCGGGCGTGCACCTCATCCACCCCGGCTGCGGCGCCTGCATCGGTTGCGGCCCGGGGGTTTCCGAGACGGCGGACGAGGTTACGGTCTCGGCGATCAACCGCAACTACAAGGGTCGCTCCGGCCCCGGCAAGCTCTGGCTCGCCTCGCCGCTGACCGTCGCCGCCTCCGCCTTCACCGGCCGCATCACCGCCTATACGCCGGGGATGTTCACGCGCATGGCGAGCGAGCGGCCGGTGCTGAGCCCGGCATAAGCCCTCACCACCCCGGCCCTCCTCTCCCGTCCCCTCCCACCCTCCCTCACTGGGAGAGGAGGGGAGAGGTTTGCCTTTTTCGTTCCCCTCTCCCGGTGAGGGAGGGTGCGAGGGGACGGGAGAGGGGCTAGGGGTGAGGGTTTAGAACCGCCACCTCACCGAGCTGGCCCACACCTGGTCACGGCTGCTGTAGGTGCCGGTGCGGCCGGGATGCTGGAGCTCCTGATTCCTGGCGCCGCGGTCGTCGAAGGTGTGGAAGGAATAGCCCAGGTCGAAGGTGAGCTGGGGGAAATCGACGCTGAAGCCGGCGGCGTAGACGAGCGAGTCGCCGCGGGGGAAGCCGGGCTCGATGGTGCGGTCGGGCACCGGCGACTGCTCCTGGGCGATGCCGCCGAACAGGAGGAAGTTGTCGGTGATGTTCCCCTCCACCCCGAGCCGCAGGCTGGTGGTGTCCTTCCAGTCGCGCGGGGTGCTCTCGGTGGGATTCGCGGGATTGAGCGTGTTGGGCGAGTAGGTGACGTCGGTCGCCCGCAGGCTCGACCAGCTCTGGAAGCTGGCGTCGAGCTCGATCCGCAACTCCGGATAGGGGGCGTACCAGATGCCCCCCCGCAGCTCCCGGGGGAGCTCGAAGGACTCGCGCACCCGACCGGCCCGGAGCACTCCATCGAGCCCCTGGATCCCTGCCGGCACGTCGAGCCCCTTGTACTTCACGTCGCCGTTCCCCTTCAGGCTCTCGGCGCTCCGGAACACGCCCCCCCAACCCCAGGACGGCGCGGAGTAGTGGACGGCGAGGTCCCAGGCGATGGCGTCGATGTCGGCGCTGGTGTTGCGCTCCACCTCGACGTTCACCGGCGTCACCGGGCCGGGAGCGGAACCGAGCCCGACCGTCACGAAGCCGTTGGTGTCGCGGTCGAGGTTGCCGAAGGCATAGCGCAGGCCGCCGCCGACGCTCCAGCCATCCCCCAGGTCATAGGCCAGCACGGGGTGCACCTCGTAGACCCGCAGCTCCGTGCGGCGGGTGACGAAGCGGCCGGGGAAGAGCCGCGGGAACCAGTCGAGGCTGTAGTAGAAAGGGGAGTCGACTCCCAGGCCGAGAGCGAAGGGGCCGCTCTTCTGCTTCCAGGTGAGGTAGACGATGGGCGGGAACTGGATGATGTGGCGGCTGTCGAAGGTGCCGCTCGCGCTCTGGTACTTGTCGGTCGGGTTGTTGTAGTCGAGCCCGGCCTGGAACTGCGTGCCGGACAGCCGTGCAATGGCGGCCGGGTTGTAAGTCAGGGCCGAGGGGTCCGAGGCGCGGGCGGTGAAGGCGCCGGCCTGGCCGGTGGCGCGGCCGCCATGCTGGAACCATCCGAAAGCCTGGGCCGAGACGAGGCTCGACCCGGCGAGCGTGGCGAGCAGGCACAATAAGACGATGCGGCGTGGGTGTCGCATACTCTCTCCTTGTCAATTGGGGAAGCGGCCGACCCCGGCTCTCACTCTACCGCCAGGATCTCGGGCACGATCCGCTGGTCGGCCACCCTGAGGATAGCGAGGGTGAGGGGTAGATGGAAGCGCCGGTTGCCGCAAGCTCCTGGATTGAGCAGTAGGCACGAGCCGTGCCAGGAGAGCTCGGGGCGGTGCGAGTGTCCGTAGACCACCAGGCGCGACTCCGCCGGCCAGCGCGGATCGACGTCCTCCCGCCGGTGCACCATGCGGAAGGGGAGGCCGCCGAGGTCCCCCGCCAGGATCTCCGGCAGCGCGGCGGCGGTGGCTCCTGAATCGGTGTTGCCGCGGATGGCGTCCACGGGCGCGATTCCGCGCAGCCGGTCGAGGAGTCCCAGGTCCCCCACGTCCCCCGCGTGCAGGATCCGCTCGCACCCGGCGAGGAGCTCGAGCACCCGCGGACGGAGAAGGTTGTGAGTATCCGAAAGGACGCCGACCCGCATAGCCCTATCCTACCGCCCCGCCGCCCGTCCGCCACCTCCGCGCGCTGAGACGCGGAAAACAGGCTGAAAAAGAAAAAACCCGGGCGGATCACTCCCCCGGGCCTTCACTCTCCACGGACTTCCAAAGTAGCTCAAAAGAACAAAAAGAAACTCTCTCTCCCTCAACAACAAGACTTCAAAAGAGACCTACAAGTCGAAAGCGGCCCATCCCTCCGGCGCCACCCTCTTTCTCCCCCCGGGTGCTGCGTTGGGTGGAGTCTAGGGGGAGGGGCGCTCAGGAGTCCTCACAGTTTCGCTCAAGCTTCCTCAAAAAAGATCAAAGACGACCTCCTACGGGCCTCCCGGCCTGAGGTACAATCTCTCCAGACCGTCCAGGCAGTGTAGAGGTGGCGGCTCGCGAGAGATCTCGCGAGGGCCTTCGGCTGTCTCACCGGACCGCGCTGACATTTATCCATGCCGACAAGCCCCCTGCCCCAACGGGCCGAGAAGCAGGTCTACGAGTTCGACGTTTTTCGCGTCGATCCCGTCCGCCGGCGCCTGCAGAAGGCGGGGGAGATCGTGTCGCTGACCCCCAAGGCGTTCTCGATCCTGCTCGTCCTGATCGAGAACCGGGGCCTGGTGATGGAGAAGGAGGACCTGATCCAGCGGGTCTGGCCGGACACTTTCGTCACCGAAGCCAACCTGACGCAGAACATCTCCTCGCTCCGCAAGGCGCTGGGTGAGCGGGCGAACGACCACCGGTATGTCGTCACCGTCCCGGGCCGGGGGTACAGCTTCGTCGCCGAGGTCCACGAAGTTTCGCTGGACAGCACCGGCGAATTCTCGCTCGCGCGGGACTTCCGCGGGATCGCCACGACGGCGGCGGCGCTTCAGCCGCAGCCGTTGCCGCCGCCGGCGCTCGCGCCCGTCTCACCGCCGCCGCCAGCCGTGCCGCTCTCTCCTCCCCGCGACCGGCGCCGCCTGCTGACCGTGGGGGTGATCCTTGGGGTGCTGGCGCTGGTCGTCGTCTGGATGTTGCTTTTCTACAAAGAAGGGAAGAATTCCCCTGGGGAGCCGGCGGCCAGGGTGGCGCTCCCGCCGCGGCCGACGGTGGCGGTGCTGGGGTTCCGGAACCTCGCCGGGGAGCGCGACGACAACTGGCTCTCGACCGCGCTGTCCGAGATGCTGCTCACCGAGCTGTCGGCCGGCTCCAAGGTCCGCATGGTCCCGAGCGAGGAGGTGGTCCGCGTCAAGCGGACCTTCTCGCTCCCCTACACCGAGAACCTGGGAGGGGAGAACCTGCGGCAGCTCAGCAGCCTGCTCGGCACCGACCTGGTGGTGGTCGGGTCCTTTCTCTCGATCCAGGAGCAGGGGGGGCGCAGGCTCCGAATCGATCTCCGGGTGGTGAAGGTGCCGGAGGGGAACACGGTGGCCTCCTTCGCCGAGGTAGGGACGGAGGACGGCCTGTTCGAGCTGGTGCCGCGGATCGGGCGGCGGCTGCGCGGCGCTCTCGGCTGGTCCGAGCCCTCGCCGGCCGACGCCCGCGCGGCGGCCGCGCTGCTGCCGGCCAATCCGGAGGCGGCTCATCTCTACGCCGAGGGGCTGACCCGGCTGCGCGCGTTCGATTCCCTGGGCGCCCGCGACCTGCTGCAGCGGGCGGCCGAGGTCAATCCCGATTCGGCGGTGATCCACTCCGCCCTGTCGCTTGCCTGGATCGGGCTTGGCGACGACGTCAAGGCGCGCGAGCAGGCCGAGAGAGCGGTCCAGCTCTCGGCCGCCCTGCCGAAGCAGGAGCGGCTGGCGATCGAGGCGCGCGCCGCCGAGGCGAGGAAGGACTGGAGCCGGGCAAGCGAGATCTACCGCTCCCTTTGGACCTTCTATCCCGACAATCTGGAATATGGCCTGCGCCTGGCGAGCGCCCTGTCGGCCAGGGGCCGGGGCAACGAGGCCCTGGCCATGGTGGCCGATCTGCGGAAGCTTGGCGCTCCGGCCGGCGAAGATCCCCGCATCGACCTCGCCGAAGCGCGGATCTCCCAGCGCCTTTCGAGCTTCGCCGTCGAGGCGCGGGCCGCCAGGGCCGCCGAGGTGAAAGGACGCAAGTCGGGAGAGTCCCAGGTGGTCGCCCAGGCCTTGATGCTCCAGGGGGACGGCCTGATCCTGGTCGGCCGCTCCAGGGAGGCGATCCCCCTTCTCTCCGAAGCCCGCGACCTCTTCGCCAAGGCGGGCAACCAGTCCGCCGTGGCTCTCGTCCTCACGCACCTCGGAGTGGCGCTCAACGAGCAGGGGCGCCTCGCCGAGGCCCAGACGATGTACCAGGACTCGCTCGCTGCCCTGCGGCGGACCGGCAGCGTTCAGAGTGGGGCGATCCAGTTGGACAACCTGGGGTTTGTCGCGCAGGATCTCGGCGATCTGCCACGGGCCCAGTCGCTGCTGGAACACGCCCATGCCGCGTTTACGGCGGATGGAGACCGGGTGCTGGCCGAGGAGGCGCTCAACGCGATCGGCACCGTGCTGTTGGCGCGGGGGGATCTCGCCGGGGCCCGCCAGCGGTTCGAAGCGGTGCTCGCCATCAGCCGGCAGACGGGCAACCGTGTCGACGAGGGGCGGTCGCTCAGCTATCAAGGCCTGGCCCTCGCGCGCCTGGGATCGCTCGGCGAGGCCCGGCGCCTCCAGGACCAGGCCTACAAGATCACTCAGAAAGTCGGAGACCCGGTCCGCGGCGCCTCGATGCTCGCCGCCTCGGCCGAGGTGCTGATGCGGCTGGGGGATCTGCCCGAGGCCCACCGGCGGCTCTCGCGGGCCCTGGAGATGCAGCGGCGGGGGGGGAGCCTGCTGGGTGTCGCTGAAACCCTCGGTCTGCTCGCGCGGCTCCAGGAGCGGCTCGGCAATCTGGCCGAGGCGAAGCGGCTCGGCGCCGAGCAGATGGAGCTCGCCCGCAAAACCGGCTCCCGCAGCCTCGCCGCCTCGGCGCTTCACGGACAGGCCCGCCGGAGCCTGGACGCGGGGGACCTCCCCGGCGCCCGCCGCCTGCTGGAGGAGGCGCTGCGCGATCGCATGCAGGGGGACGAGCAGTTGGAAGCCGCGGCGGTCCGGCTCGATCTCGCCCGGCTCGAAGGGAACCCCCGCGAAGCCGCCCGCCTCGCCTCCGAGGCGGCCGACTGGTACGGCCAGCGGGAAATGGCCGGCTTCCGCGCCCGCGCCCTCGCCAGCCTCTCCCGGGCGCTCCTCGCCGGCGGCCAGCGCGTGCCGGCGCGGCTGGCGGCCGATGAGGCCGAAAGGCTCGCCGAGGCGGGGGAGGACCTAGACCTCCGGCTCGCCGTGGACATCGACGTGGCGCCCGTATTGGCCGCGACCGGCGATCCGGCGACGGCGCTGGACATCCTGAGCCAGGCGGTTCGTGAGGCCGGCCGGATCGGCGACGTCGCCCACGGGCTCAAGGCCCGGCTTGAGCTGGGTCTCCTGCGGAGGCAGACCGGCGATCCGGCGGCGGGCCCGTCGGTGCGGATGAACCCCCAGGGGTAGGGCTCGCGCGCGCCGCCACCGCCTCGGCGGCCGACCTGCTCGGGCTCGGCCAGACGATCGGCACGCTCCAGCCCGGCAAGGCCGCCGACGTCATCGCCGTGCCCGGCAACCCGCTCACCGACATCCACGTCATGGAGAAGGTGAAATTCGTGATGAAGGGTGGCGAGGTGTTCCGCAACGACGGCTGAGGGAGTGAGTGATTGTAGGATTCATGCCTGCTCGGACCTTCCGGTCCGGAAAGGAGCCGCATGGTCCCGTTGCGAGTCTTCGTCGCCCTCTCTCTCCTGGCCGGCCCCGCTGTCGCGGCCTTGCCGTCCAAGGTTTCCGCTCCCGCCGAGGAGGCCCGGGCCATCGACACCGAGCTGGTGGCCTGCGGCACGCGCCACTCGATGTCGTCCTGGACCGACCCGAAGCGGGGGATCGGCTGCGCGCGGGACGTCGTCGTGCGGCGGCTCGACGAGATCGCCGCCAGGAGCGGCGGCCGGCTCGAGGTGATCGTCGACAAGTACGAGACGAGCGGAGCGCGCACCGGCAACGTGCCGGTGCACATGGAGAACGTCTACGGCGTCCTCGCGGGGACCGATCCGGCGCGCGCCAAGACCGCCTTCGTGATGTCCGGCCACCTCGATTCGCGCGCCTCGGACGTCATGGACGCGAAGTCGGACGCTCCCGGCGCCGACGACGACGCCTCGGGCGTGATCGTCTCCATCCTCTCGGCCGCGGCCATGGCTCCGAAGTCCCAGGGGTTCCGGAGCACCGTGATCTTCGCCGCCGTGGCGGGGGAGGAGCAGGGGCTGCTCGGCGCCCGGCGGATGAAGGAGTGGCTCGCCCAGCAGGGCTATCAGGTCGGCGGCATGATCACCAACGACATCGTCGGCGCCACCAACGGGTCGAAGGACCGCCGGCCGCGCGTGTTCAGCGAAGGGGGACCGGACGGCGTCGACTCGCCCGGCCGGCAGATGGCGCGCCGGCTCGACGAGCTGGCGACCCCAGGCCGGGTGCGGCTGATCTTCCGGCGCGACCGTTTCGGCCGCGGCGGCGATCACATCCCGTTCGTCGAGGCCGGGATGCCGGCGATCCGGATCACCGAGCCGCTCGAGAACTACGACCATCAGCACCAGAACGTCCGCGTCGAGAAGGGGGTCCGGTACGGCGACCTGATCCAGTCCATGGATTTCCCCTTCGTCGCCGAGGTGGCCGCCCTCAACCAGCTCCTCCTCGGCGAGCTGGCCGCGGCCCCGGCGCCGCCGAAGGCGGCGGTGCTCACCGGCGCCGTGACCCCCTCGGCCAGGATCGCCGTCGAGGCCGACGCCGACGCCGGGCGCAAGGGGTTCGAGATCCTGCGGCGGGAGACCACCGACCCCCGCTGGCACATCCTGCGCGTTGTCGACCGGCCGGGGGAGGTCGTGCTGGAGGGCACCAGCACCGACAACGGGTACTTCGCCGTCCGTAGCGTCGGAGTCAACGGCCGCCGTGGTATCGCGGTCGCCTGCGTGCCGCCGCCACCGGCTCAGCCGCCGGCCGCCGCGGCGCCCGTCAAGCCGCCGGGGCGCTGAGGCGCGCCCGCTACCCTACGGCGGCTTGCGGCGGCTGGAAGCGGCGAGGAGGCGAGTGGTCATCATCCGCCGGAGGAAGAGGTCCAGGGCTCCCAACTGGGCGCGTACCTGGGTCTCCGGGTGGATCTCCCCGAGGAGCACCTCGCGGGCGCGCAG
The DNA here is from genome assembly GCA_039918595.1 of Thermoanaerobaculia bacterium. Taxonomy (GTDB): domain Bacteria; phylum Acidobacteriota; class Thermoanaerobaculia; order Multivoradales; family UBA5704; genus DATARR01. Next base: position 341 of record JBDSHF010000280.1, on the reverse strand, counting down.
TCGGCCGAGGTCCATGGTGAGGCGCAGCATCTCCCAGCGGCTCTCGGTCCAGCCGCAGGGGAGGCGATGGCGGGGCTGGATCACCACCGTCCGCTCGCGGAAGGGGGAGGGGATCACGTGGTCCGGCTCGTGGGAGTTGCGGTAGAGGTGCCCTTCACTCTCCCCCTTCATGGTGACCAGCACGACGGCGTCGCACCCCTCGGCAAATGCCTTCTCGTAGGGGACGTTGTCGGTCAGACCGCCGTCGCCGTAGCGCTCGCCGTCGATCCGGGGAGCATGGGTATAGAAGGGGGGCACGTAGTTCGAGGCGAGGCAGAGGGCCAGCGGGTCCTCGACCTTCC
>JBDSHF010000279.1:0-3759 GCA_039918595.1 Thermoanaerobaculia bacterium | reverse complement strand
AGCGTGGGTGCTTCTGCCGGTCGAAGAGGAGCACGCGGTGCCCCTGGATCTGAAGGATGCGGGCGAGGATCGAGCCCGCGAAGCCGGAGCCGACGATGGCGATTCTCAAGAGCGTCCTTCTCCGCAGGCGGCGCAGCTCACCCGTATCTCAGGCTGGCCCGAGCGGTTCATGCGATCGAGTCGGGCCAGGCGCGCGTCCGCGCAATCGGGGCAGCTCGCGAAGCGGCGGACGTCCCACAGATCGGCCGTCACGATTCCGAGATCCAAGGAGCGCTCCAGGGCCTCCTCGAGCTGATCGAGCCGCGGCGGGGTGAAGTCCCCCGCATCCCGCAGGGCCTCCATGGCGCCGTTGCCGCCGCGGACGGGGATCAGCGAGACGCGCTCCGCCCCCTGCTCGATGGCGTGGACGGCGGAGCGGACCGCCCAGTCGGCCGCCTCCTCCGGCGGCACGAACGGCGCGCCCACCAGCACGAAGGCCCGCATGCCGATTCCCGCCTGCCGCAGGGTCGCGGCCGCGCGGTCGAAGTCGTCGAGGGTCAGCCCCTTGTTCAGGCGCGGCAGGGCCTCGGGATGGACCGTCTCCAATCCCATCGCGACCTCCAGACGGCCGGCGAGCCGCTCGGCGAAGCGCAGGCAGCGGTCGCCGATCAGGCGGGGGTGGCACTCCACGGTGACGCGGGCGAAGGGGGCGGCGAGGTCGAGGATCGCCACCTCATCCTCGACCGGCACTGCCCGTGGCTCGAAGAAGTTGCTGGCGTTGTAGAGCTTCACCGCCGCCGGCCTCGGCAAGGGGCCGGCGGCGGCGAGGGCCTTGCGGATCTGGGCGGGCAGGGCGCCCGGGGGCGTCGGCCCGTCGAGGGTCTCGCGCCAGAGATCGCAGAAGACGCAGGTGAAGGGGCACTCGGCGCCGGCGAGGAAGATGGTGAAGGCGGGGAGGAGCCCGCCGTCCGGCGTGCGCTCCTCCTCCCAGAGATGGCCGATCGGCTCCTGAGGATCGATCCGCCGCCGGGGGCTCCGCAGCGAGCGGACCCAGCGCGATGACGCGGCCGCCTCCACAGGCTAGGCCTGGTAGAGGCTCAGCAGGTGGCTTCGGTACTTCACGGGGCGGAGATCGAACCGGCCGCGGAAGGTCTCCTCCGGCACCGCGCCGTGCTGGAACCGCCGCTTGGGGAAGACGGGGAGATCGAGCCCGGTCACCATTTTGATGCCCCTATGCAGGACCTCCCCCTTCAGGCTGTAGAGCACCTCGTGGGAGCCCTGGGTCAGCCCGGCGAACGGGATGGCCTCGGCGACGGCGATCACCCGCGGGCGGCTGTAGGGGCTGAAGGGGAGGAAGCCGTGCCGCCGGGCGGGAGCGTAGCCCCGGACGCAGCCGCGGCTCTGGCCGCCGCTGTAGGTGAGGGAGTGCTTGATCGCCTCCACCCCCCAGCCCTCCTGGTAGAGCATCCGGTTGTTGACCACGCTGCGGATCGTCAGCTCGGGGTTCTCCTCGATCGGGTAGTCCTTGAGGTTCTCGTCGCCGCCGTCGCCGTCGGCGAGGAAGCGCCAGTCGGGGTAGCGCTCGCGGATCCCCTGGAAGAGGGCGAGGTTCATCGCCGCGCACTCGACGTCCAGGGGCTTGTAGTCCTCGATCGCCGCGACGGCCGCGAAGGGGTCGATATCGGCGCTCGCCGCCTCGATGACCTCCCCGAACATCTGGAGGTCGGTACGGCGGAGGAACTCCCGGGCCTGCTCGAGGTCGGCGCCGCCGCCGTCGACGGCGAGGGTGAACGCCTTGAGCCGGGCCGGGCTCTGCCCGGCGGCCAGCAACTCGTGGTAGAGGGCGAGCAGCAGCGCGCCACTGTCGATGCCGCCGGAGAAGAGGACGCCCAGCGGCTCGGCCGCGGGCAGGGCGGCCAGCCAGAGGCGGATCTCCTCGCAGAGGGCGCGGACGTAGGCCTCGCCGATGACGTCGAGGTCCGGCGGCAGCACCTCGCGCGGCGGATCGAAGAAGCGCCGGTAGACCGGGTTGGGATCGGGGCAGCCGACGAGCTGGATCTCGGTGACGTGATGGGCCGGGATCATCCGCGTGTACGAGGGGTGGAACTGGTCGCCGTGCCCCTCGCGCTCCAGCGCGTCGCGGATCTGGTCGATGCGGTCGGCCACCACCAGCATCGGCCCGTCCTTCTCCTTGGCCAGAAAGTAGCGCAGGGGGCGGTCCAGGCTGCGCGCCAGGCGCACCCGCTGGCCGTCGCGGGCGAGGAGGGCGAAGGAGCCCTGGATCTTCAAGACGTCGGCAGGGTCCTCCGAGAGCAGGAGGGCGCGGGCGGCGTCCACGGAAAGATTGAGGATCTGCTGGTCCTCGTCGGCGACGAGGTTGAGGATGCGGGCGATGGTCTGGTGTCGCAAGGTGGTGCGTCTCCTCTGCGTTGGAGGGCGATTCTAGCCCGCGCCCGGCCGCCGGATCGCCACGATCGTCTCGTCCTCGGTGAAATACCCGGCGTCGGCCCAGGCGTCCAGCCCACCTTCGAGGGGGCGGACCCGCTTGAAGCCTTTGTCCATCAGAGCGCGAGCCACACGGGCCGCGGAGGCTTCGCTCGGTCAGGCACAGTAGAGGACGATCTCCTGGTGCCGCGGCAACTCGCCGAGCCGGACGTCGATCTCGTCGATCGTCATCCGCAGGGCTCCGGGGAGGCGCCGCGGATCATGGAGATGGGACGAACGGTTGCGGACGTCGACGATGGTCGGCGCGTTGCCGCTGTCCATCAGGCTCTTCAGCTCGTCGACCGAGATGCGGGCCAGCCGGAGGATCTTCCGGATCCGCCGCCGCTGCCACCACTTGACCACGATCACCAGCGCCAGCACCACGCCTACGATCGCGCCGGCCCAGAAGCCGAGGTCCTCCAGGTGGCGGAGCACCTCGTTCACGGCGTGATGGAAGACGTAGCCGAGCGTCAGGCCGGAGCCGAGCCAGAGGAGGCTGCCAAGGCCGTCCCAGAAGAGGAAGGAGGGGATGGTCTTGTTCATCGCCCCGGCGAGCGGCGGCGCGATGGTGTTGTAGCCGGGGAGGAACTTGGCGTAGAGCAGGGACTTCATGCCCGCCCTTTCGAACAGGTCCTCGGTGCCGCGGACGCAGGAGTCAGGGGAGAGCGAGAGGCGGCAGACCGTGCGCAGCACCCGGTGCCCCTGCCAGCGGCCGATCAGGAACCAGATGGTGTCGGCCAGCAGCGACGCCACGAGGGCCACGGCGAGCACCGGGACGATCCGCATCTTCCCCCCCTGTGCCAAGGCCCCGGCGACGATCAGCGTCGGCAGCGCGGGGATCGGCGCGCCGATCTGCTCCAGGAAGACGTTGCCGAAGACGACGGCGAGGCCGTAGCGGAGGAGGTAGGTGACGAGCTTGTGCATGGCGCTGAAGTTCCTCAAAGACGCCGATTCGGCGTGCAGGGCATTGTCGCACGGCGGAGCGTCCTGCCCTTCGAAACCTCACCCTCGGTCCCTCTCCCGGGGGGAGAGGGAGGGCCCTTCGGCAGCAGGATTGTGGAGAGGAGGCAAGCCCCGATTCGGAGACATTCCGCGGATCGTCCTCCCTCTCCCCCCGGGAGAGGGACCGAGGGTGAGGATTCGAAGGGCAGGACGCCCCAGAGAGATAGGGAGCTGTGGATCGCCCCCCCGCTTGACATCCCCGCCACTCCGTAGGATATCCTTGAACCTCAACGGGATTTTAGATGATGCGCCAAAACACCAACCGCCGCCCCGAGATCGTCACCGTCTGGGGCT
>JBDSHF010000278.1:0-19117 GCA_039918595.1 Thermoanaerobaculia bacterium | reverse complement strand
CCCACCTGCGGGAACTGGGTCGCGATCAGGCCGAGGATGGGGATGCCGGCGTAGGTGAGGAGCTTGGTGAGGAAGACGCGGTCGAACGTCACCTGCCCCGGGGTGGTGTGCCCGATCCGGCTCAGGGTCGGGTTACGGTCCATCTGCAGGAAGATCCAGACGGTGAGGGCCACCGCGATCCCCAGCCCCGCCCAGCCGGCCAGAGAGATGAAGTGCTTCGGCTCGAACACGTAGGCGGTGACTCCGACCAGGGCGAGCAGACCGCAGGTCAGCCCCCCGATCAGGCTGTTCCGCATGTGGGCGAAGACGTACCGCAGATAGGCCGCCACCCGCAGCGCCAGGAACCGCTTCACCTCGGGGTCCGCGATCTGGCTCCGCAGGTCGAGGCAGGCCTGGGCGAAGAGGGCGCCGATCGCGTTGCGGTTTTCGATCTCCCGCGCCGAGCCGCCGTTCCGCTCGTGCTCGAACATCGCCTTCAGAGGGACATCCAGGGAGTCCGGATACCCCTTGACCACCACCTTGTTGGCCTCGACCAGCGCCCGCAGCTTGTAAACGGAGAGGACCAGCGTGCGGAACGGCGGGATCTGCCAGCCGAAGGACTTGATCGGGCGCCAGTCCAGCTCGTCGGAGATCTCCTCGAAGGACTTCGCCACCGCGGGGGAGGCATCATCCAGACGGTGCAGGATGCGGAGCGTGCCCCGCCAGAGCCGGACGAACCGATAGAAGGAGAGCGCGCTGAGCGCGAAGGCCACTGCCAGGAAGACGACGAAGAAGCGTCCGTAGCCCTGGGTCTCGCCGATCGGCTGAACGGTCCACCAGAGCAGCGAGACCGGCGGCACGAAGGCGATCAGCGGCAGGACCCAGGAGCCAAACCCCACCGGCAGGGTCCGCGTCAGCAGGTCGCGGAAGGATTCCAGGATCGGCATGCTGCCGGAAGTGGCCGGATCGCAGATCGCCTCCAGCGGGCAGTCGGTGGCCAGCCGCGCCATCAGCCGCCGCCGCGCCAGCTCGCTCCAGATCCAGGCATAGATCGCTCCCCCCACCACGCCGAGCGAGACCAGGGGCGACAGGCCGCTGGTGAGGGCCCGCGCCCGCAGGTGAAAGAACTGGATTTGATCTCCCGGCACGCAGAACCGCCAGACCCCGAGGACGAGCAGCGCGAACCCGAGCAGCCCGCCCAGTGCCCAGGCGATGGCGGCGATCGGGCTTATCCGGTCTTCGCGCGCCGCCCGCGCGGCGTTGCGAACGAGCAGCGCGTAGGCCAGCGCCAGCGCCAGCAGGTAGGCCCACTGGGCCGCTTCCCAGGCGACGGGCGGCGAGGGCACAAAGATCCGGGACCAGAGCGGGATGCTGCCGATGGCGAGCAGGAAGCCCGCGGCCGCGGCGAGCAGGAGGGCTCCCATCGTCAGCAGGCGGCGGTTGCCCGGCACATAGTCCTGCTTCGCGCCCTCGACTCTTTCCAGGAGCGCCGCCCGGTTCAACCCGATCGCGAGCAGGCCCAGGAGCACGGCGATCAGCAGGATCTGCAGGTCGTCCTTGCCGGCGAAGCCGTTCCCCCGCGGTTCTTGCGGAACGCTCCCCGGAGGAGCGTTTTCAGCCGTCTCGTCCGAGCGGCAGAGCCGGACCGCTCCCTCCTGGGCGACGCGCGGTACCGTCAGGCCGGCGATCGGCCAGAGCGCACCGTTGCCGACGGCGGAGATCCAGGCTTGCGGCGGCGGCACGGGAGCGGCCCCGAGCAGATAGCGGACCGCCTCGAACACGCCCTGCTGGTACTCGCCGCTGAACTGCCGCCGCTGGCCGCCCTGGCTGTCTTCCCGGGACGCGGGAAGCCAGGGCGCTCCTTCGGTGAACAGCGGGGAGCTCGAAAAGACGAGCATTCCATCCATCGTCTGCGCGTATTTCGGATGCGCGTAGAGCAGGTTGTTGTCGAACGTGAACAGCACCACGTCGGGGGAGAACTTGCGGATCTTCTCCGCCAGGAAAAGCTTGTCTTTGACGTCGGTGGCCACGATGCCGACGTAGCGGACGCCCTCGCGCGCGATCGTCGCCAGCAGGTTCGAGAGCACCATGTCGCTGCTGAGCGTGGTCAGCGGGCTGAAGGTGGGCACCAGATCGCCGACCTGCTCGCGGCCGGCGAGATCCATGTCCAGAACGCGGCGCTCGGTCTGGAGGGGGGTCTCCAGAGCCACTGTCTTCTTGGATTTTTCCTCGACTTCCCAGGCGTTGCGGAGATCCGAGATGTGGCTGGGAAACGTGATCAGTACCATCTGGCCGTGCGGCTTTTTCCCCCGCCGGTCCCCGTCTCTGAGCTTCTGTTCGTCCCGCTCCGCCTTGAGCAGGCTCTGGCCATAGCTGGTGTCGTCCTCGGTCAGCAGGGCGATCCGCCCTGGGTCCCACCCCATCTGGCCGCTGAGGAACCGGAGCGCCCGTTCGTGCAGCAGGTCGTCGGGCAGGACGGTGCGGCAGAAGCTCACGTTCATGGCGTCGAAGACGTCTTCCAAGCCGTTTGCCGTGGCGGAGCCGGAGGCGGCCTGGAACTGGAGACGATCGCCGCCGCCCTGCCGCCAGCTCAGCAGCGCCAACCGCAACGATTCCACCGAGCCGGAGAACGAGGGGCCCAGGATGGAGACTCGCGGCTCGATCGAGGCCCCCTGCAGGTCGGCGATCAGGTCGAGAGATGAGCGCAGGGCGTCTTTCTGGATCCCCCGCTTGGAGGTTTCGAGGACCAGGAAGACCAGCGCGATGCTGTGCGGATCGCTGCCCCGGAAAAGCATGATTCCAGGCGCCTGCTGAGAGATCGCCGCCGGGGCCGCCTCGGCGCCCGTCCAGGGGAGCCAGATGCGATCGATCAGGTAATCGTCAGGCTGCGGGGGGCCGCCTCGGAGAGGGCCGGACTCGTATTTGGCATTCGCGAACCCCCGCTGGATGGCGTCCAGAGCCTGGTCCAGCCGCGGATCGGGGGGCGCCGGGACCAGGGCCACCATGAAGCGCAGGTCGTAATCGGAAGCTTTTGCGGTGACGGCCAGCTCGGCCAGGCTCTCGCCGCGAGATTTCTCCAGCTCGGCGGGGAGACCGAAGAACTCCCGCAGCACCTGCACCGGCATGCACCAGGAATGGGGAGGCGCCTTTTTGTCCTGCTCCCCCTTCGGCTTGCAGTCCTCGCTCTGGAGCGCCGCTTGCGCTCCCGCCAGGACGCTCCCCTCCTTGGATGACTCGGTCTTCTCCGCCGGCGCGGTCGCGATCCGGGCGACCGGAATACCGGCCAGGAGGCCCAGGAGGAGCAGCAGCAGGGGGGGCGTTCTTTTCATGGACCCTTCTCGGGAATCACCGGTCCTGGGTCACGGAGGAAGCGGCCAGGACGGAGCTTACCCGTCGAAACGATAGGCGCCTTTTCTTTAGTAATGTTACACGTGCCCGCCGCCGGGCGGCACGCCCGGGGTCAGACGAGCCTGAGCTTGAGCTTTTGCAGCAGCTCGGCCTCGCGCTCGGGCGGCAGGAAATCGTGAGGCTGGCGCGCTTCCGGATTCTCCGCGACCCAGGCGTGGATGTCGCGGAGGGTCCGGGTGAGCGGGCGGAAGGTGAGCCCTTGGGCGACGGCGCGGCGGTTGTCGACCAGATCGTAGCCGTCCGTCTCCTCGGGGTACCAGAACGGGAGCGTGAACTCGTGCTCCTGGAGGAAGGGGTCCCCCACCCAGGTGAAGGCCGCGCTGCCGCCGCCCCCGCCCGTTGCGGCGCGGCAGGCTTCCAGCATCTCCCGCATCGTCAGGGTCTCTTCGGGGCCCGCGGCGTTGAAGGTCCCCACCGCGCGGCGGTCCGCCATTTTCACCACCCAGGCGGCGAGATCGCGGGCGTCGATCAGCTCGACCGGGCGGTCCGGCCGGCCGGGGGCGAGCACCTCGCCACCCCGGGAGGCACGTTCCACCCAATAGGTGAAGCGGCCGGTGTGGTCCCAGGGGCCCACGACGACGCAGGGGCGGACGATCAGCGCCCGTTGCGGGAAGGCCGCCTCGACGATCCGCTCGCACAGGACCTTGAGCCGGCCGTAGCCCCCCGGCGGCACCTCCCCGGCCTCGGCGTCCCCCGGCGCCGGCTCTTCGACCGCGGCGTCCTCGCGGACTCCGGGCGTCTTGAAGCCGGCGTAGACGGAGATGGTGGAGATGAAGACGTAGCGCTCGACGGCGCCGGCGAGGAGCTCCGCCGCCGCCCGGACGTCGCGCGGCAGGTAGCCGTTGACGTCGATCGCGACGTTCCAGCGCCGCCCCGCGAGAGCGGCGAGGTCCTTGCCGCGGTCGCCGTGGAGATGCTCGGCCTCGGGGAACAGGTCCGGGTTCGTCCGGCCGCGATGGAACAGGGTGACCTGATGGCCGGCCGCGAGCGCGGCCGCGGTGAGGTGGCGCCCCACGAAACGGGTGCCGCCGAGGATCAGGACCCTCATTCGTACCGCAGCGCCTCGATCGGATCGAGCGCGGCCGCGCGGGCCGCCGGGTAGATCCCGGAGGCGAGGCCGACGGTCATCGCGACGCCGGTCGCCAGGAGGATCGAGGCGCCGGTGACGATGGTCTGCCAGCCGGCGTAGGCGGCGACGCCGCGGGCGAGGGCGAGGCCGGCCACGATGCCGGCCACGCCGCCGATCAGGCTGATGGCGAACGACTCGACGATGAACTGGAAGCGGATGTCGCTGCTGCGGGCGCCGACCGCCCGGCGGACGCCGATCTCGCGGGTGCGCTCGAGCACGGTCGCCAGCATGATGTTCATGATCCCGATGCCGCCCACCAGCAGGGAGATGCCGGCGATCGCTCCCATCACGACGTTGAACAGCCGCTGCGTGCGCCGGCTCTCGGCGAGCAGCGCCTCGGGGACCACCAGCTCGTAATCGCCGGTGCCGCCGTGCAACCGGTCGAGGAGGTCGCGCATCGTGGCGGCGGTCTCCGCGCCGCTCACCCCCTCTTTGAGGCGGATGACGATCTCGTCGAGCGGCGAGGCGAGGGTCGGGTGCTCGAACTTGCGGTCGGCGGTCGACAGCGGCAGGTAGATCTCGCGCGCGGACGGGCCGGCCGCGGACGGCGGCCCGCCTTCTTCGTCCCCGCCGGGCGTCTTGGCGCCGGCCGTGGCCGCCTGGGGAAGATCGGTGGCGAGCACGCCGACCACCTCCAGCCAGACGTCGTTGACCTTCACCAGTTGCCCCACCGCCTCGCCGTAGCCGAAGAGGTCGCGCCGCACCTCCGGGCCGATCACGCAGACCTGGGCATGGGTGCTCTCGTCGAGCGGATCGAGGAAGCGCCCCTCGGCCACCGAGAGGTGGGCGAGATCGGCGTGGCGGGGGGTCACGCCGTAGACGTCGGCGCCGTCGCTCTTGCCCGCCGGCGAGATCACCTTGTAGGGGTCGATGCGGATGCGCGGGACGACCAGGTCGACCCCCGGCACCGCCTCGGAGATGGCGGCGGCGTCGCGCTGCGAGACGCCGAGCGACTTCTGGCGGATCTCCTTCAGCTCGCTGTCCTTGAAGGTCTTGGCGCGGACCAGGACGTTGCGCAGGCCAAGCCGCTCGATCGAGGCGAGCGCCTGGCGCTCGGCTCCGGCGCCGATCGACATCATGGCGATCACCGCGCCGACGCCGAAGATCATGCCGAGCATGGTCAGCGCCGAGCGCAGCTTGTGCGCCGCCAGGTTGTCGAGCGCCGAGCGGAGGGCTTCCTGGGGAGTCATTCGATGGTGATCATCACACCACCACCCCGCGGCTGGGCGGGGGGAGCGGAGGGCCTCTGAACGGGTTTGGCCGCGGGCGCGCCGGCCGGGCGCGTGGGATCGCGCAGGGCCAGCAGGTCGCCGGTGGCGAGGCCGGACTCGACGACGATCCGGCCCATGGTGGAGGCGCCGAGCTTCACCTCGACCGGCTCGAAGCCGTGCCGCCCCTTGCGGTAGACGACCGAGCGCCCCTCGCGGTCGAAGACCGCCTGCCGCGGCACCAGGATGGCGTCCTTGCGCTCGTCGAGCAGGAGCGTCGCCATCACCCGCTGCCCCGGCTTCATCACCCGCGGATCGGTCTTGGAGAGCTCCAGGGTGACGCCGAAATACTGCACCGGGGAACCCGGGATGCGCGGCTTGGCGAGCGCGTCGATCCGCTGGATGCGGGACGGATAAGTCACCCCGGGCGCCGACTCGACGGCCACCGTGGCGGTCTTGCCGGCCTTGAGCCCGCCGGCGTCCGCCTCCAGCACGTAGACCTCGGCCTGCATCGCCGACAGGTCGGGGATCTCGGCCAGCGGCTGGCCGTTCCAGACGCTGTCCCCTACCCGGGTGGTGTCGCCGCGCCAGTTGCGCTTGAGGATCAGCACGCCGTCATGCGGCGCGGTGACGGCGAGCGCCCGCAGGCCGGCCCGCGCCTGCTGGATCTTGGCGTCGGCCTGGCGAACCTTGATCCGCAGCAGGTCCAGCTCGGTGCCGGTGAGCCGCTGATGGGTACTCTGCGACCCTTCGGCGTGCTTCTGCCGCTCGGTCGCGAGCTGCTGGTCGATGTCCGACTCGATGATCTCGCTGCGGGAGAAGATCCCCGCGTCCTTCTTCTGGAACTGGCGCGCGTTCTCCACCTCCACCCGCGCCATGGCCGCGTCCTTCTGGAGCTTGCGTACCTCGGAGAGGCCGGAGAGCTGCTCCTTGTCCATCTGCAGCCGGGCCCCGCGGAGATCGTCCTCGGCGTCGATCAGCCGCTTTTCGAGGGCGCTGGGATCGAAGCGGATGACGACGTCCCCCTGCTTCACCAGCGAGCCGTCGGGCGCCAGCCAGCCGATGCGGAAGGGGCCGGGCACCCCGGCCGGCACCGAGATCGGAGTCGCCCGCACCGCCTTCAGATCCCCCTGCGCCGGCACGCGGCGCACGAACTCGGCCTTCTCGATCCGCAATGTGGGCACGTCCGCGCCCGGATGGGACAGCGGCAGGAACGCCCCGAGGGCGACCAGCGCGGCGATCGCCGCGGCGGCGAGGCCCAGACGGCGGGCCGCCCGCCCTTTTGTCTTCCTCTTGGCTTTCCCCTTCGTAGCCGGCCCGTTCATCGGCTCTCCGCCAACTCGCGGCGCGAGACCTTGTCGCCGTCCTTGAGCCCGCTCCTGATCTCCACCTGCCGGTCGTTGCGCGGTCCGAGGGTGGGACGGACCTCTTCGCTCCCCCAGCCGGTCTTGCGGTAGACCACCGGCCCGGAGCTGCGGTTGAACACCGCCTCGACCGGCACCACCAGCGCCTTGGGGATCCGCTCGATCTCGACCGTGCCGAGGAAGCGCATGCCGGGGCGCATGCGCTGGGGGTCGGTGCTGTCGAGGTCGATGTCGAGCTTGACCACCTTGACGGCGTCGGTCTCCGACCGGCTCTGCACGGAACCGCCGATCGAGCGCACGCGGCCGGTGAAGGCGTCGTCCGGGTGGGCGTCGAGGCGGAAGGTCACCCGCTGGCCGGCGGTCACGCGGCCGGCGTCGGCCTCGTCGATCTCCCCCTCGGCCTCCATGCGGCGCAGGTCGGGGATCTCGAGCACGGACTGGCCGCGCCAGCAGGAGTCCCCCACCTTCTTCTTCTCCCCCTCATCGGTGACGACGTAGACCACCGTGCCGGCGCGCGGCGCGGTCACGGTCATGCGGCCGATGGCGTCTTCCATTTCCTTGACGCGGACGGCGGCGCGGTCGCGCTTGCGCGCCAGGGCGTCGGCCTCGGTCGCGCCCTCGACGGCCTCCAGGTGGAGGCGGTTCTTGAGGTACGCGGCCTCGCGGCGGGCCAGGGCGAGGTCCTCGCGCGACTTCGCGAGCTCCCTGGAGGCGACGAGCTCGGCCGGCACGTCCACCTTGAGCGACGCCTTGCGCAGCCGCGCCTCGGCCTCGGCGAGCTCGAGCTCGCGGTCGCGGCGGCCGATCTCGAGATCGGTCTGCTTCTTCTCCAGCTCCTTCTGCGCCGAATCGCGCTCGGCCCGCTTGTCGAGGAGCTGGCGCTCGAGATCGGAGGTGTCGAAGCCGAGCACCGGCTCGCCCGGCCGCACCGGAGCGCCCTCGGGGGCCATGAAGGAGATCTTGTAATCCCAGATCTGCGCGATCTGCGGCGGCCCGATCCGCACCGCCTGCACCGAGGAGAGCGTGCCCGCCACCGGCACGCCGACCACCAGGTCGTCGCGCCGCACCTCGGCCCAGTCGCCGGTCCCCGAGGCCGCGGCCCGCCCGGCCACCAGCCAGAGTCCGAGGGCGGCGGCGAGCAGCGCCGCGCCGCTCACCGCGAAGCGGGTAACCTTGCGCTGGCGGGGGCTCATCCGGCGCTCCCCTCGCGCCCGTCGCCAGGGCGGCGCAGCCGGGTGCCCTCGGCAAGGCCGGATTCGACCACGCACGCCGCCGCCGAGCAGGGCCCGAGCCGCACGGGCGCCGTGCCACCGGCGGCCAGGAGCGCCCGCGGCCCGCCGGCCGCGAAGTCGAGGGCCGCCCGCGGCGCCAGCAGAACGTTCCGGGTCTCCGGCCCCAGCACCTCGACGCGCACCGACATGCCGGGGCGCATGCGCCGGGAGTCCGACTTCTCGAGCGCGATCCGCACCGGGAAGTAGCGCAGCAGGGGGCTGCGCCGCGACTCCCGCGCCACCGGCGAGATCTCGACCACGCGGCCGCGGTAGGTCGCGGCGGGATAAGCGTCGAGCGTACAGAGGACCGCTGAGCCCGGCGTGATCCGGCCGTCGTCGACGTCGGAGAGGTTGGCCTGGACGATCATCGAGTCGAGCTCCGGCAGGGTGGCCACCGTCATGCCCGCCCAGACCGAGTCACCGATCTGGATCTTGCGCCCCTCGAAGGGGTGGGTGCCGACGAGCACCATGCCGTCGCGGGGGGCCTTGAGGTCGAGGGCATCGATCGCCTCCTCGGCGGTGTGGATCTCGCGCCGCGACTTGTCGAGCGTGATCTTCTGGATCTGCACGCCGGTCGAGCTCACCTTCGCCTCGGTGGCGAGCACCTCCTCGGCCTTGGCGAGCTCGCTCTCGGCGCGCTTGAGGGCGAGCTGCCGCTCCTGGTAGTCGCGCAGGGGGAGGAGATCCTTGGGCACCGCAGCGGCGAGCTTCGCCTTCTCCAGCTCGGAGCGGGCTTTCGCGACGTTGAACTGGCGCTCGGAGTGGGAGGTCTCGAGCTGGGCCTCGGCGGTGGCGAGGTCGCTCCCGGCCTGGGAGGCGGAGAGCCGCTTCTCCTCCAGCTCCGAGGCGAACTGCGAATTGTCGAAGGAGATCACCGGATCGCCGGCCTTGACCAGGGTCCCGTCCTCGGCCATCCAGCGGACCGTGAGCTGGAAGGAGTTGGTGCGCGGCACCACCAGGTTCTCGCCGCGTTCGGCCGCCAGCTCGCCGGAGAGGATCTGCCGCTGGCGGAAGGAGCCGCGATGGACGGTCAGCCCGGCTCCATCGTCCCGGCCCGACTCGGCGCGCGCCCCCGGCCCGGAGCAGCCGGCTATCGTAGCCAAGCCGGGCAGGCAGGCCAGGAGGAGGCAGGCGGCGGCGGATGGGCGAGGTCTCATCATTTCCTTAAACGTATACGGCGGCCGGGCATTCCTGTCTAGAGGGTGGTCCCCCACGGAGGTATACGGATGAACCCTGGTTTAAGTTGTGGGGCGTCCTGCCCCCTACCCCAACCCCAGATCCACATCCCGGTCGATCTGCGCCAGCAGCGCCTGATCCTCCCGCCAGTCGGGCTCCAGACGGACATTGAGCTCGAGGTAGATGCGGCGCTCGAGGTACTCCTCCAGATCGAGCCGGGCGGCGGTGCCGATCGCCTTGATCATCGAGCCCTGCTTGCCGACGACGATCCCCTTCTGCCCCGGCCGGTCGACCAGGATCGAGGCGTAGATGCGGAGGATCTCACCTTCGGCGGGCTCCTCCCAGCGCTCGAGGACGACCGCGGTCGAGAACGGCAGCTCGTCGGTGGTCAGCTCCAGCACCTTCTCGCGGATCCGCTCGGTGACCAGGAAGCGCTCGGGGTGGATGGTCAGCAGCTCGGGATCGAACATCGGCTCCCCCTCGGGCAGCAGGTCCCAGAGCACGTCGAGCAGCCGGTCGCAGTTCTCCCCCGTCTGGGCGCTGATCGGCACGATCTCCTGGAACAGCCCGGTCTTCGCGTACTGCTCGATCCGCGGCAGCAGGTTCGGCTTCTTCATCCGGTCGGCCTTGTTGAGCACCAGCACCCGCGGCTCCTTGGCCTTCCCCGCGAGGTCGAGCACGTAGGCGTCCCCCTTGCCGAACTTCTCGGGGGCGTCGACCAGCAGGCAGCTCACATCGGCGTCGTTCATCGCGTCGAGGGCGTAGCGCACCATCTGCCGGTTGAGCCGGTGCAACGGCTTGTGGATGCCGGGGGTATCGTAGAAGACCATCTGCCCGCGCTCGCCCGAGAGGATGCCGACGATCCGGTGGCGGGTCGTCTGCGGCTTGTCGGAGACGATGGCGAGCTTCTCTTCCAGCAGGCGGTTCATGAGGGTCGACTTACCGGCGTTGGGCCGGCCCACCAGCGCGACAGTTCCGGACTTCGGCATCAGGCTTCCGCCTCCCTGGCCTCCTCCGCGGCGTCGATCTGCTCGACGCGCACGGTCTGGATGCGGCGGTCGGCGACCGCCTCGACGATGAAGCGGAGGCCGTGGCTCTCCACCGTCTCTCCAATCTGCGGGACATAACCGAGGACGCTGAAGATCAGGCCGGCCACGGTCTCGTACTCCGGGTCTTCGATCTCGACGTCGAACAGCTCGTCGAGCAGCTCGATGTGGGCGCGGCCGTCGAGCCGGTAGGCGCCGTTCTCCAGCGGCACGAGCTCGGCCACCAGCGCCTCGTGCTCGTCCATGATCTCGCCGACGATCTCCTCCAGCAGGTCCTCCACCGTTACCAGGCCGGCGGTGCCGCCGTATTCGTCGACCACGATCGCCACCTGCTGAAAGCGCGCCTGGAGCTCCTTGAGCAGCTCGCCGAGAGGCTTGGTCTCGGGGATGAACAGCGGCGCCTTCAGCAACTCGCGGATCGCCGGCGGCTCCGGCGCGCGCAGGGCGCGCAGCACGTCGCGGATGTGGATGATGCCGATGATGTGATCGATCGAGTCCTCGTAGATCGGCAGGCGCGAGTGGCCGGACTCGACGAAGCGGTCGGCCAGGGTGTCGAGGGTGGCCTCGACCGGGGCGCAGACCATGTCGATGCGCGGCGTCATGACGCTGCGCGCCAGGGTTTCGCCGAAGCCGACGATCCCCCACAGCCACTCCCCCTCCTGGGGCTCGAGGATCCCCTCGCGGGTGCCGACGTCGATGAACGCCTCGATCTCCTCGTCGGAAGCGCCGTCCTCCCCCTCCTCGTGGCGCTCGAAAGCCTCGGCGGGGATCAGGGGGGACAGCAGCCTCACCAGCGGCGACAGCAGCCAGAGCGCGGCGCGGTAGAGGCGGGTCAGCGCCCGCAGCGCCCGCTCCGGGTCCTGGCCGACGAGCGTCCGGTTGACCACCTCGACGACCGCCACGATGAGGAGGACGATGGCGAACCCCCAGAGCATCGGGTGGGCTCGCCCGAAATGTTCGAGGCTCAGGGTGAGCAGCGCGGCGAGCACGATCGGCAGCGTCCGCGAGAGCAGCGACAGCAGATAGCGGAAGACGCCGAAGCGGACCGGCAGCTCGAACATCTTGCGCAGCGAGCCCCCGGCCTCCTCCGCCCAGTGGCGCAGGCGGATGGGGCCGCTGCGCTCGAGCAGGGCGGAGAGCGTCGCCGCCCCCATGGCGATGGGCACCAGGAGGAGGAAGGCCCAGAGGAGCAGGCCGGGCGAGATCGTCGAATGGGCTTCAGGCATGCGTCTCCTCTTGGATCCATCGCTTCCGCAGCCGCCGCTCCAGCCGCTCCATCTCCCCGTGATCGGTCTCGTGATCGTGCCCCAGGCAGTGGAGGATGCCGTGCAGCAGCAGGGTCTTCACCTCGCGGTCCACGCCGTGGCCGGCTTCCATGGCCTGGCGGCGGGCGGTGGGGATGGAGATCAGGATGTCCCCCAGGTACCCCTCGATGCCGGCCTCTTCGCCGGGAAAGGAGAGGACGTCGGTGGGCTTGTCCTGGTCCCGGAACCGGCGGTTGGCGAGCCGCATCGCGCGGTCGCCGACGAAGCGCGCGCTCAAGGCCTCGGCCCGCGGGGCGAGCGCGGCCACCAGGGGCGCCAGCCACGGCAGCAGCCGGCGCGTGCCGGCTTCCGGGTAGCGATTGGGATTGAGGAGAACGATCTCGCAGCTCATGAGGCCTGGCGGATGGCCTTGCGCTTGGGACTGGCGGCGTTGAAGTCGAAGCCCGGGTAGTCGATCCGCTGGTGGAAGATGTTCGAGAGCACCCGCAGAAAGGACTCCGAGACCGTGCGCAGGTCGGAGAGCGTGAGATCGGTGTGATCGAGCTGGCCGTCCTGCAGGCAGTCGTCGACGATGGTGCGGATCAGGCCGCGGATCTTGGCCGGCGACGACTCCACCAGGGTCCGGCTCGCCGCCTCGACGGCGTCGGCGATCATCAGCACGCCCATCGCCTTGCTCTGCGGCTTGGGTCCCGGATAGCGGTACTTCTCCTCGGTGACGTCGGTGGCGTCGGGGTCCTTCTGCTCCAGGGCCTTGCTGTAGAAGAACTTGATCAGCCGCGTGCCGTGGTGCTGCAGGACGGCATCCTCGATCACCCGCGGCAGGTTGTACTGGCGCGCCAGCTCCACCCCGTCCTTGACGTGGTTGATCAGGATCAGCGCGCTCATCGACGGCAGCAGCTTGTCGTGCCGGTTGTGGCCGGGGCGCTGGTTCTCTACGAAGTAGTCGGGGCGCAGCACCTTGCCGACGTCGTGATAGAGCCCCGCCGTGTAGGCGAGCACCGGATCGGCGCCGATCGCCTCGCAACCCTCCTTGGCGAGGTTGGCCACCATCAGGGAGTGCTGGAAGGTGCCGGGCGCCTCGAAGGCGAGCCGCCGCAGCAGCGGCAGATTGGTGTTCGACAGCTCGACCAGCTTGATATCGGTGGTGATCCCCAGCGCCCATTCGAGGATGGGGGTGGCGAAGCTGGCGGCGGCGGTGACCAGCAGGCCGCCGGCAAAGGCGCAGATCAGGTCGAAGCCGACCTGCATCGGACCGCGGGAGGCGGTGGTGAAGGCGGTCAGGATGAGCACCATCATCAGGTTGATGCCGCCGACCACCAGCCCCACCCGCACCATCACCAGCCGGTGGCGGAACTGGTAGCACTCCAGGGTGTAGATCGCCCCGAGCGAGCCGGCGAGGCTGTAAAAGACGATCCAGAGCGCTTCGCCGTCGCCGGTCAGGCGGGCGGCGAGGAGCGAGAAGAGCATCGACAGCATCAGCGCGATGTTGCGCCCGAACAGCAGCATCGCCACCAGCGCCACGGAGGCGAACGGAATCGCGTAGAAATAGCTGTGCGCCGAGTTGAGCGGCGCCGACTCGAAGGCGACCGAGAGGGCGTTGGCGACCAGGAAGCAGAACTTCGCCCCCAGCAGGGAGGCCAGCAGCAGCAGCAGGCTCTCCGCGAACAGCCGGCCGCGGTCGTGGTTCGCCACCCGGTCGTGCCGCTCGGCGAACCAGACCACCGCGGCGATCAGCGCCAGCATCGCCAGGGTGGCGGCGAGCGGCGGGATCTGCCGGCGGAACTGCCGCTCCCCCTTCATCTGGGCGATGATGCGGGCATGGGCCGGATCGATCGGATCCCCCTTGCGGACGATCACCTGCCCCTGCCGGATCTGATTGAAGACCTGGCCGACGGCCGCCGCCGCCGCTTCCTGGCGCATCAGCGTCTCGCTGCGGTTGTGCAGCAGGTTCGGCGGCGCGTTCTCGAGCAGCAGGTCGACCAGCAGCCGGCGCTCCTGCGCGTTGAAGCCCCCCCAGCTACGCACCTCGGTCTCGAACAGGTCGTGCTCCTCGCCGGGATTGCCGACGTGGTCGAAGAGGTCGAAATGCACCCGTTCGGTGCCGGTGGCGAGGTTGCGCAGGGTGATCCCCTGGATGCGGTTCTCGAGCAGCAGGTCCTTGTTGGCCACCACGCCGCGGCGCAGCACCTGGACCAGGCCGCCGCGCAGGCGGTCCTCGAGGTCGGACGAGAACCCCTTGCGCGCCAGCAGATCCGCCTGCTCTACGTTGAGCTTGACGGCGTTGGGCGGCTGCGGCGACGCCGTCAGCGCGCGGACCACCGCCTCGCGCGCCTCACGGGAAGCCTCCCCCCCCTGCCTGGCGAGCACGCGGCGCCCGCGGTCGAAGAGCTGGGCCATCCGCCCCTCGTACTCGGGCGCCGCCCCCGGGTCGAGGTCGTAGACCGGCAGCACGGCGTTGCGGGCCTCCCCCTGCTTGTGGCGCGTCGCGTCGTCGTCGTTGAGCAGCAGGTCGCGCGAGGCCACGTAGTCGTGGTCGGCGATGGTCCCGGCTTGAGCGCGCTTGGTGAACAGGAAAGCCCCCGGCACCAGGCACCAGGTGCCGAGGATCAGGAACACCCCCAGCCAGAGCAGCGGCATCTCGATCGCGCGCTCCCAGAGATCGCGCGGGCGAGGCCGTTTGCGCAGGCGGATGGAGCCGGTCCCGCTGGTGGCGGGGCGGATCTCGGTGACGGTCGAAGGGTCGTTGTCGCGAGCCATGGCCCGGGTCAGCCGCCCCCTGCGGTACCCCCCAGGTTACTTTCTCCGGAAGAGACGGATTGCGCGGCCGCCTGCCGGGCCGCGCGCTGCTCCGCCTCGCGATCGTTCCTGCGCTTCTCGAAGGCCTCGTAAGCGGTGACGATCTTCTGCACCAGCACATGACGGACGACGTCCTTCTGGTCGAAGTAGAAGAACTTGATCCCCTCGACCCCCGAGAGCACCTCCTGCGCCTCGCGCAGGCCCGACATCCGCCCCTGCGGCAGGTCGACCTGGGTGACGTCGCCGTTGATCACCGCCTTGGAGTTGAAGCCGATGCGGGTCAGGAACATCTTCATCTGCTCGGGCGTGGTGTTCTGCGCTTCGTCGAGGATGATGAACGAGTGATTGAGCGTGCGCCCGCGCATGAAGGCGAGCGGCGCCACCTCGATGATGTTCCGCTCGAGCATGCGCCCCACCTTCTCGTAGCCGAGGATGTCGTAGAGGGCGTCGTGCAGCGGGCGGAGGTAGGGGTTCACCTTCTCGGCGAGGTCTCCCGGCAGGAAGCCCAGCTTCTCGCCGGCCTCGACTGCGGGGCGCACCAGCAGCAGGCGCTGCACGCGTGATTCATTCAGCGCCTCGACTGCGCTCGCCACCGCCAGGTAGGTCTTGCCAGTACCGGCCGGGCCGACGCCGAAGTTGATGTCGTGGGTGGCGATGGCGTGCAGGTATTTCGCCTGGTTGTCGCCGCGACCGCGCACCACGCCGCGCTTGACCCGGATCGCGATCTCCTGCGGCACGTAGTCGCCGCCCTCGCGCGCCTCCACGGCGGCCAGGTTTGCCGAGTTGAGCCGCAGGTGGATCTTGTGCGGGTCGAAGTCCTCGACGCTGGTCTCGGCGTAGAGACTGCGCAGCAGCGCCTCGGTCGAGTGCACGGCCTCGGCTTCGCCGGTCACTCGGAAGACATTGGCGCGATTTGCGATCTCCACGCCCAGGCGCGATTCGATCTGGCGCAGGTGCTCGTCGAAGGGCCCGGACAGGTTGGCCAGGCGCTCGGCATCGTCGGGGAGCAGGCTGAAGTCGCGGTGGGCGGCGTGGCTCATCGGGTTTCCGGGCCGGGCCCGGGGATTCCTTTCCTTTTTGGGTACTCAGGCCGCCAGTTCGTCGTCGCCGAGGTCCATCACGCGCCCGCGCAGTGAATTCGCCATGACTTCGGTGACCATGACATCGACAAAGCGACCAACTAGTCGCGAGTGTCCGGCGAAATTAACGTAACGCATGTTTTCCGTACGGCCCGTGAACTCGCTGGCATCGCGCGTGCTGGGTTTTTCCACGAGCACCTTCTGCACCGTGCCGAGCATGCCTTCGGAGATGGCGCGGGCGTTGCGGTTGAGCAGGGCCTGCAGGCGCTCCAGGCGCTCGTGCTTGGCCTTGGCCGGCGTCTCGTCGGGGAGGTTGGCGGCGGGCGTGCCCGGGCGGCGCGAGTAGATGAAGGAGAAGCTCTGGTCGAAGCCGACGTCCTCGACCAGCTTCAGCGTCGCCGCGAAGTCGGCCTCGGTTTCGCCCGGAAAGCCGACGATGAAATCGGAACTGATGGCGATGCCCGGCTTGGCCTCGCGCAGCTTGCGGATGCGCGCCTTGTACTCGAGCGCGGTGTGGTTGCGCTTCATCGCCTGCAGGATGCGGTCCGAGCCCGACTGCACCGGCAGGTGCAGGTAGGAGGCGAGCTGCGGCACGTCGCGGTGCGCCTCGATCAGCGAGTCGGAGAACTCGAGCGGATGCGAGGTGGTGTAGCGGATGCGACCGATGCCGCCGATACGCGCGATCGCGCGCACCAGCACGGCCAGGTCGGCGACCCCGCCGGTGTCGGCGCCGTCCGCGTCGAGCAGCGGCGCGCGCCAGGCGTTGACGTTCTGCCCGAGCAGGTTGACCTCGCGCACGCCCTGCGCGGCGAGCTGCGCGACCTCGGCGAGGACATCCTCGAACGGCCGCGAGACTTCCTCGCCACGGGTGTAGGGCACCACGCAGAAGCTGCAGTACTTCGAGCAGCCTTCCATGATCGAGACGAAGGCAGTCGGCCCGTCCGCACGCGGCTCCGGCAGGCGGTCGAATTTCTCGATCTCGGGAAAGCTGATGTCGACCTGCGGCTGGCCGGTGCGGCGGCGCGCCTCGATCATCTCCGGCAGGCGGTGCAGGGTCTGCGGGCCGAACACCAGGTCCACCGCCGGAGCCCGGCGCAGGATCGCTTCGCCTTCCTGCGAGGCCACGCAGCCGCCGACGCCGATCAGCACCGGCTTGTCGCCGTTCTTCAGGTGCTTCCAGCGGCCTAGCTGCGAGAACACTTTCTCCTGCGCCTTCTCGCGGATCGAGCAGGTGTTGATCAGGATGATGTCGGCCTCGGACTCGTCCTGGGTCAGGCTCAGGCCCTGCTCGGCGGCCAGCAGGTCCGCCATGCGCGCCGAGTCATAGACATTCATCTGGCAACCCTGGGTCTTGATGAAGAGCTTGCCGCCCGCTTTCGATTGCGGCAGGGGCGCGTTGGCGATCGCGTCGGGAAACGCGTTGAGGGTGTTTTCGGCCCCGGTCATGGCGGTTAATCCGGTCGGGAAATTCATGGTGGGGGTCAATTCTATGGAATCGTAACGGTCCAGGCCACAATTATGAACGTAAGTGCTTGGAATTGCTGGGGGAATGTGTAACATGACCCTCCAATGAACACGCTCATTCCATTGGCGCTCATGTTCCTGTCCGCTCCCGCAATGGCGGGCACGGTCTACCGCTGCGTCGGCACGGACGGCGTTCCCAACTACACGAGCAAGCGCGCCAGCAACGCCATCTGCAAGGCGATTACGACCTCGAGCGACCAATCACGCCTCTCCCGCTTCTCTCCAAAGGCGGCTACGCCGGCGCCGGTAGCTGCGCCGGTAGCGGGCGCGGTCACGGCAACGGCAACGGTTGCCAATCCCGACAAGCAGGTGGTGTTCCAGACCACCGCGGGCGGCTCGGTCCCGGCCGCCGCGCCAAAGCTTGCCGCAGGCGCCCGCGTCCTGCGCGGCTCGGTCTACCGCTACGAGAAGGACGGCGTCACCCACTACACCAACGTGCGCCCGCGCGGCATGGCCTCGGCGAAGATGCTCTTCAGCTACGTCGAAGCCTGCTATGCCTGCAGCGCGCTGCCCGGCGTCAACTTCGGAAAGATCTCGCTCAACACCTCCTCCTACAGCGCCGAGATCCACAGCGCGGCGTCCGAGTACGGCGTCGAGGAAGCGATCGTGCGTGCAATCATCCACGCCGAGTCGGCGTACCGCGCCAACGCCGTTTCCCGTGCTGGCGCGCGCGGGCTGATGCAGCTGATCCCGGCGACCGCTTCCCGCTTCGGCGTCACAGATTCCTTCGACCCCGGGCAGAACATCAAGGGCGGCGTGAAGTATCTGGCCTTCCTGCTCAAGCGCTACAACTCCAACCTCACCCTGGCCGCGGCGGCGTACAACGCCGGCGAGGGCGCGGTGGATCGCAACGGCGGCGTGCCGCCCTACGCGGAAACCCAGCGCTACGTGCAGCGCGTCGGCCAGCTCGCCGACCGCTACCGCACCGCGCTCGCCGGCCCCTGATTCTCCCGGGCCGCCGGCCCGAACCTGCTTGCAAGCCTGCGTCCCGGCCACTCGCCGGGCGTTGGCGTTGTTGAGCGAATAACCCTTCCGCTACAATTGGCGGTCTTTTGGCGGACGGGGTCGTCTGCCAAGTCCCAAACCAAGCAGCAGGATCGGAGAGCCGAATGGCGATCGATGAAGTCCACGCGGGACGCCGGCGCTTCCTGACCCTCACCACCGCCGTCGTCGGCGCCGTGGGCGTGGTCGGGGCGGCGGTTCCCTTCGTCACCTCCTGGAAGCCGAGCGCGCGCGCGCAGGTCGCCGGCGCGCCGGTCAGTGTCGACATCACCAAGCTCGACAACGAGCCCGGCATGCGCATGATCGTCATGTGGCGCGGCAAGCCGGTGTGGATCTTCAAGCGTTCGCCCGAGCAACTGGCCGCGTTGCCGCAGCTCGACGAGCGCCTGCGCGACCCCAAATCGGACAACGTCGACCAGACCCCGGCCTTCGCCAAGAACGAATCGCGCGCCATCAAGCCCGAGATCGCCGTGATCGTCGGCATTTGCACGCACCTGGGCTGCTCGCCGGGCTACGTGCCGGAAATGCTGCCGCAACCTTTCGACGCGCAGTGGAAGGGCGGCTTCTACTGCCCCTGCCACCAGTCGCGCTTCGACCTCGCCGGGCGCGTTTTCCAGGGCGTGCCGGCCCCGGCCAATCTCGAGGTCCCGCCCTACCACTACGTCGATGACAATCACGTGGTCATCGGCGTGCCGCCTGCGGGAGCCGCCTGATGAACCTGATCGAGCGCGCGATGGGCGCCGTCAACGGCGGCATCGGCTGGTTCAACGAGCGCACGCCCGGCCTGATGCCTGTCTATCGCAAGCACATGTCCGAGTACTACGCGCCAAAGAACTTCAACCTCTGGTATTACTTCGGTGCGCTGTCGAT
>JBDSHF010000277.1:0-5564 GCA_039918595.1 Thermoanaerobaculia bacterium | reverse complement strand
CACTCGTTGCGGTCCCGCTTCTTGGGGACGCGCGCCGGGATCTCCTCGTACCTCCGGCACTCCCAGCGGACCGAGGTATCGAAGTTGATGCAATTCGAGCAGGTGTGGAGATCGGCGCCGCAGCGGGCGCAGGTGGCGTCGAAGGGGAGCGGATCCTCGCCGATGATGATCAACTGCTTCTCGCCGCAGGCGGCGCAGCGGAAGACCGATTCGCCCGGCGCGCCCATACCTCGGCCGCGCGGTCCTTCCTTCTTCTCGCGCGGGCCCTGGAGACCCGGCCGCGGGCGCTCGTCGCGGCGCTCGGAATCCTTGTAGCCCCGCTGGCGGTACTTGGGATCGTCGGACATCAGGATCTTTCTAACACAAAATCGCCTCCGCGAACCGGGCCGGCGCCTGCGGGTCGGTGGCCAGGAAGAGCGACGGCTCGATCAGCTCCAGCTCCATCAGCAGGAAGACGCCGTCGACCTCCAACCCATCCACCCGGGCGTAGATCCAGGGGCCGGAGATCGACGCCACCACCGTCCGCGCCTGCTCGATCAGGGCGGGCGTGGCACGCCCCGGTTCAGCGGAGCCGCCGAGCTGCTCCTGAACCCTGAAGTCCCCGGCCCGCGGGCGCTTCAGGGTGGCGTGGCTGTACTCGCCGCCCAGAAAGATCAGCGACCACTCGCCCGCCGTCTGGATCTCGGACAGGAAGGGCTGGATCAGCACACCGGAGGTGGCCAGCAGCTCGTCCAGCTCCCCTTGCACCGCCGCGGCCTCGTCGCGTGAAATCCGCCGGGTGCGGAACGCGCCGCCCGAGATGGACGGCTTGATCACCACGTCGGTCCACCCCCGCTCGTCGAGAAGCCCGGCGAGATCCACCGCCGTGCCCCGCTCCAGTCCGGCCGTGGGAATCACCGGCAGCCCGGCCGCCGCGAGCTCCCCGAGATAAGCCTTGTCCACGTTGCCGCGCACCAGAGGGATGGGATTCCAGAGCGGGATCTTCTCCTTTTCCATCCGGTCCAGCCAGGCGAGGAACTCGTCCGTGCGCTCGAAATAGTCCCAGCAGGACCGAATCACCACCCGGTCATAACGGGACCAGAGCACGCCGGGATCGTTCCAGATCACGGCCGCGAGCTCGGCGCCACGGCGGCGCAGCTCCTCGGCGGCCAGGCGGTCGTCGGCTGTCAGGTCTGGTGCCTTGGAGTAGGTGACGAAGGCGATCCGCATAATTACTGCTTAGCGAATTGCTGGAGGCGATTCACCTCTCTGCGTCCGTGAGCCAGAGCCGGGAGCCGGCTCTCTTCAGTTTGCTGCTCCTCGGGACTGAGAGGCTCGAACCAAGCTTCAGCCGCTCTGCGAGAGCTCATACCACCCTGTTCGACCGCGCGGCGGAAGACCTCTTTATATTGGAGCTGTTCGTTGACATCGTGCTTGCCGCACAGCCACATGGCCCATGTCTCTACGCTGCGAGATGGAACACATGTGGCGATCTGCTCTTCCCATGCCGCACCAGAGAAGCCCGCAGCGGAACGGATCGCCTCGATCCTGCCTTGCAGACCGGCGGTGTCGCCGTCGATCACCACCAGCAACCCCACCGCTTCCTGATGGTTCTGCCGGATGTACCGGGCCAGACGTTCAACGTTCTGCAATACGAAGCTGGCTCCACCGTGTGGCTTCCGGGGCTCCACATAGATACGGTGGAAATGGCGCTCCAGGATCGGACGGAAGAGCCGCTCCTGTTCGACATCTTCACAGAGCAACTGGCATCTGAGTCTCTTTGGCACTCTACACCGCTCCCCGGGCAATGAGCTCAGAGAGCTTGAGAGGAGACGAGATGTCCGCCTCGAGCGGCCTGGCGATCACGGGTCCAGAGGGGCGCTCGAACCACCAGAGTGAATCCTGAGCCAGATAATCCATGACCTCGGGGTGATGCGAGATAATTATTGCTTGCCCGCCCCGCGTTTCGAGAGCATCGCGCAGGAACTGCAGCCAGGGCTGAATCTCCGACAACGATACGAAGTTATCCGGCTCATCGAAGCAGAGCACCGCTCCAGGGAGTACCAAGCCACAAGCAACCGCATAGAGAACCGCCAGTACTCTCTGCCCTTCTGACAACTCTGAAAGGAGGTACTCAGCGGCAGGCCTTTCCTCGACGCTGAACGAAGCAAGCAGAAGCTTTGCGTCCCCCACTCGCCGAAAGAGCAGGTTGCGAAAACCGGGCAATGCATCGCTCAGCCGACTTTCCAGCTCCGTCCTCGCCTCCGGGCGCTCGCTGTTGAGATAACTGAAGAAGGAAGCAAAGTTGCTTCCGTCCCGAGCCAGAAAAATGTCGTCTTGCTTGGCAGCGGGCTCGACGGCAAAGGGATTCGGCTGCACCCTCCAGAGCTTGGCCATGAACTCCTTGAATCCTGTCAGCTGCGACATCTGCTTGGCCACAGAGGGATCGAGATTCGGCAGGAACGACTGATCCGGGCGGAACGGAAACACCGGCCCTGCCGATTGATCATCGCGATAGAGCTGCACCTCGCCAGCAGAGAATCGATATAGCAGGGCGCCGTCCAATGTAACTTGCTCCGAGCGGATGAACGGCTTGCCGAGCGCCTCTGCCGGGTGCTGGATTTCAAGGGCATACCGGTACGTCCCGCCGCTGCCCTGCACGTCCAACTCGAAGCGCTGTACGTCCCGGGTGTCCCACCGGGTTCGGGTAAAAGCGAAAAGCTCGCTCGTGGAACGGCCTAGAACGATGAGGTCGCGCAGATTGCCTAAAACGTCGAACACGCTGGTCTTGCCACTGCCGTTGCCGCCCAGCAGGAGGCTCAGCTGGCCGGGCCGGAACTCGAAGTTCACCAGAGCGCGGAAGTTGTCGGCAAAAATCCGTTTCAGCATCGGCGGAATCGTACCATGCACGCACCTGCCATGAATTCAAGGAGTTACCGCTCTTTCAGGTCCCTTCCGACACCGGCCCGATCAACCCCAGCTCCTCCTCCGTGGGCTGGAAGAGAGCGGCGCCGACGGTGCCGGGGCCGGCGTTGGCGACCACCACGGGGCCCATCTCGGCGATCAGGATCTCCTTTACCTGGAAGGTCTTCTCGATCAGCCCGCGCAGGCGGTCCGCCCAGACGGGGGCCTTGGCGTGGGCGACCGTCACCATTACCGGCCGCTGGGGATCGACCCGGTCGCGGAACAGCTCGATCAGCCGCGGATGGGCCGCCCGGCCGCCGCGGACGCGGTCGACCGCCACGATCTCGCCGTCCACCACGCCGAGGATCGGCTTGATGCCGAGCAGGTTCCCCATCACCGCCCGCGCCTTGCCAATGCGGCCGCCGCGGGCCAGATACTCCAGCGTGTCCACCGCGAAGAGCACGTGCACCCGGTCGCGCATCGCCTCCAGGTGGTCGACGATGGCGTCCGGCTCGATCCCGCGCCGCGCCATGCGGGCGGCGAACAGGGCGAGCATCCCCATCCCCAGGCTGGCGCTGTGGCTGTCTACCACCCGTAGCGAGACCCGCTCGGCCTCGCCGCGCAGCTCCTGATACTGAGGAAGCCCCTCCTCCGCCGCCTCCCGGGCATGCGCCACCGTCTTCGACAGCTTCTCCGAGATGTGGATCGAGACGATGTCCTTCCGCGGCGCCAGCGACCGGTAGAGATCCAGGAAGTCCGCCTTCGGCGTCGGGTTGGTTCGCGGATGGACCGGCCCCTTCTCCAGCAGGTCGTAGAACTCCTTGGCCTTGAGGTCCACCCCGTCGTGGTAGACGCGGTCGCCGAACAGCACCAGCACCGGCAGGACGTGAATCCCGTGCGCCCGCGCCACCTCCGGCGGCAGGTCGCAGGTCGAATCGGTGACCACCCGCACCAGCTCCTCCGGCTCCTCCAGGGCGATGATGCCCATCTCGCGCAGGCCGATCAGGTCGCGCAGGATCTCCCCGTCCGTGGCGCCCGGCAGGGCGTCGAGCAGCCGGCCGACCGTCCCGCAGCCCGGCAGCACGGCGAGCAGCTCCTGCTGGCGGGGATTAAAACGCGCCTCGAAAAAGGCGGGACCGAGCTGCACGCGGGCGCGGGTTCGCGGGTCCGGCGCGTCGTGGACGCGATCCTCCAGGGCCAGGAAGACGAGCGCCTTGACCTCCTGCCGGATCTCTCTCTCGCTTGTCTCCCTGGTACCGCCCGCCGGCTGGCGGAGCCAGAGCCAGAACGGCCCCGCGTCGAGCAGGCTGAGCCGCAGAAACGCCTTGACCCCATGCGTTCGCCCGGCCGACGCCGCGATCACCTCGCCGCCGTCGAACGTGACCTCCCCGCCCGCGCAGACGATCCGCCCGGTGACGTGCGCCCGGCCCACCGCCCGTACCAGCTCGAGGAAGGGCAGCAGCGCGAAATCCCCCACCAGCGATTCGACCTCCGAGTCCGGCTCGACGCCGATTTCCCGCCCGAGGAGAACGAGATGGATGCGCCGGACCAGATCCTCCGCCGGCAGGCCGTCCGCCTCCAGGAAGAGCACGTCCTCCGGCAGATCCCGCCCCTCCTCCGCCGTCTTGCCGAGCAGCAGCAGCGTCTGCTCCCGATTGCCGCCGAAGCGCTCGATCGCGCCGTCCCCATCCTTCACCAGCTCGGCCGGAGCTACCACCACTCCCGGCCCGAGCGTCGCCGCGAACCGCCGCCCCTCGGCCAACCCCACCGTCGGGATCACCTCATAGCCAAAGCCCGTCAAGCCATTGGAGATCTCCTTACGGCGGACGGACTCCGGGTCTACGACCAACACGGACGGACGGGACATCGTCTTTGTCTAACTCCTACAAAGCGAACAGCGTTACTAGTGGGTGGAACGGGGACAAGGATAAACCGGTTTGGGGTGGGGGGAACAGGCAAAATCCTCAGATTCCGTTCTCGGTCCGTTGACCCTCATCACCCCGGCCCTCTTCTCCCGGCCTCCCCCCCATCCGCCGGGAGAAGAGGGAGCAGTGAGTCAAAGAGTGTTTTAGCCCCCTCTCTCCCGGCGGTCGGGGGGGAGGCTGGGAGAGAGGGGGTTGGGGGAGTGAGGGGCCGCCCGGAGGGCGGCTCTCAACGCTGAGAAACCACTGATGGACCCAAAGACCCACCAACACCGCCGCCGCATCGCCCTGGGGATCGCCCTTGCCGTCCTCCTCGCCTCCCCCTGGCTCTGGTTCCGGGCGCTGGATCTCCTTTTCCCGTTCCCCTGGGAGAAGCTCCAGCGCCCTCCAGCCGTGGTGGTGACAGACCGCCAGGGGGAGCCGCTGCGGTTCTTCCTGCCGGCGGACCAGCGGTGGCGGCTGCCGGTGCGGCTGGCGGCGCTGCCCGCCGAGGTGCGGAAGGCGTTGGTGGCTTCGGAGGACCAGCGGTTCTACCGGCATCCGGGGGTCGATCCTTTCGCGGTGGCTCGCGCGATGGTCTCCAACCTGCGGCATGGCGAGGTGGTATCGGGGGCTTCGACGATCTCCATGCAGGTGGCTCGGATGGCCGATCCGGGGGCGCGGACGCTGGGGGCGAAGATCCGCGAGAGCTTCCGGGCTCTCCAGATCGAGCGGCGGTTTTCGAAGGATCGGATTCTGGAGCTGTATCTGAACCTCACG
>JBDSHF010000276.1:0-11918 GCA_039918595.1 Thermoanaerobaculia bacterium | reverse complement strand
GGCCCAACGGGCCGCCCTTCTTCAGCCCAGGGCACCGCCCTGGGTTGGAAGATCCGATTGGGTCCCGATGCGGCCTGAAGGGCCGCGCTATCGCGCGCAATCCGGGCCGTTGTTAGCGCACCCCGTTGGGGCGCGGGTTGATGGGGTGCCCGATCCAACCGGCCCAACCCAGGGCGTTGCCCTGGGTTAAAGAAGGGCGGCCCCTTGGGCCTCAAAAGCGCTGTAGAGGCTAGCAAGGCGGAGCTGCGAGCGGTTGGTTATTTGAAACTGTCGATTTTGGATTCCAGCGGGAAAGGAGCACAATCCCCAGCCGTGACGGATCTCCTCATCCATAACCTGGCCGAGGTCGCGACCCCCGAGGGCTCGGAGCCGCTGCGCGGGGCCGAGCAGCGGCGGGTGCGCCGGGCGGCCGGCGCGGAGGTGGTCTGCCGAGACGGCAGAATCGTCTTCGTGGGCGCTCCCGAGGAGCGGCGGCGCCAGCTCGGCGAGCTTGCGGAGGCCGAGCGGCTCGACGGCAAGGGAGGCACCCTGATTCCGGGGTTCGTCGATCCCCATACCCATCTCCCCTGGGCCGGCAGCCGCGAGGAGGAGTTCGCGGCGCGGCTGGCGGGCACGACGTATCAGGAGATCGCGGCGGCCGGCGGCGGTATCCTCTCCTCCGTGGCCGCCACCCGCCGGGCGAGCGAGGAGGAGCTGGTCGCCAACGTCCTCCGGCGGATGGACCAGATGCTCGCCTGGGGCACCACCACCGCCGAGGCGAAGAGCGGCTACGGCCTCAACCAGGAGGACGAGCTCAAGCAGCTCCGCGCCATCCGCCAGGCCTCCGGCCGCCATCCGGTGGACCTGGTGCCCACCCTGCTCGCCGCTCACGAGGTGCCACCCGAGTATCGAGGCGGCGACGGGCAGGGCCGGCGGCGCTGGGTCGACCAGATCTGCGACGAGATCGTGCCGGCCACGGCCGAGGCCGGACTCGCCCGCTTCTGCGACGTCTTCTGCGAGGAGGGGGTGTTCTCCGCCGAGGAGTCGCGCCGGGTGCTCGAGGCCGGCATCCGCCACGGCCTCGCCCCTCGCCTCCACGCCGACGAGTTCGTAGACTCGGGGGGCGCCGCCCTCGCCGCCGCCCTTGGCGCGTTCTCGGCGGACCACCTGATGGCCGTCTCGCCGGCCGGGGTCGAGGCCCTCGCGGGCTCGGGCGTGACCGCCGTGCTTCTCCCCGGCACCAGCTTCTTTCTGAAGAAACAGCACTACGCCCCCGCCCGGCGGCTCATCGAGGCCGGCGTGCCGGTGGCGCTCGCGACGGACTGCAATCCCGGCTCGTCGTACACCGAGTCGATGCCCATGGTGGTGCTGCTCGCCGTCTTCCAGCTCGGCCTCACCATCGAGGAGAGCCTCACGGCGGCCACCCTGAACTCCGCCTGCTGCCTCGGCCTCGGACGCGAGATCGGCTCGATCGAGTCCGGCAAGCGGGCGGACCTTGTGCTGCTCGACGCCCCCAACCTGCTCCACCTCGTCTATCACTACGGGATCAATCCGGTCGCCGCCGTGGTCAAGGACGGGAAGGTGGTCCGGCGGGCGAGTTGACGTAGATCTGATGACGTACAATCGGCACTTCCAGATCGAAAACGTCGATTCCAGAAGAAGGAGATCGACCCCATGCACCCGAAGACCCTTCACCGCGCCGTGTTCGCGACCCTGCTGGCCACCCTGGGGCCGCTGCTCCTGCCTGCCTTCGCCGAGCAGGAGAAGGACCATTCCGACGCCGCCTCCGCCAGCCGGGAGGTCGTCAACCCCTCGGGCCTGCGCTACCTGGACCTGCGGCCGGGCCAGGGGGATGAGGCCCAGCTCGGCAAGATCGTCGAGGTCCACTACGTCGGATGGCTGGACGACGGCACCCGGTTCGATTCCAGCCGCAGTGACGACCGCCCCTTCACCTTCCGTCTCGGCGCCGGCGATGCCATCAAGGGGTGGGACGAGGGGCTCGTCGGCATGAAGGTGGGGGGAAAGCGCAAGCTGACCATCCCGCCCGACCTCGGGTTCGGCAAGCAGGGGGTCGGCAACGTCGTGCCGCCGAACGCGGTCCTCTACTACGAGTTCGAGCTGCTGGGAGTGCGGTAAGCTCGCCGGTCTGGACGGGGATGCCCCCGGTCCAGGTAGGAACTCGGGAGGAGCCCATGGCAGACCAAGCTGACCAGGAAAACACCATCACGACCGCTTCCGGCCTCAAGTACACCGATCTCCAGACCGGCGAGGGCCAGGAGGCCAAGGCCGGCCAGACCGTGAACGTGCACTACACCGGCTGGCTCGAGAACGGCACCAAGTTCGACTCCAGCCTCGACCGTAAGAGCCCCTTCAGCTTCGCTCTTGGCGCCGGCCAGGTGATCCGCGGCTGGGACGAGGGGGTGGCCGGCATGAAAGTCGGCGGCAAGCGGCGCCTCACCATTCCCGCCGACCTCGGCTATGGCCCGCGCGGCGCCGGGGGGGTGATCCCACCGAACGCGACGCTGATCTTCGAGGTGGAGCTGCTGGGGGTACGGTAGGGGAGAAACAAGAAGGGCGCCCACTGGGCGCCCTTCCAAGTTGGTTCGTGTGAGGGAGGTTTCTAGTAGCCGCCGCGACCGCCGCCGCCACCACCACGGCCGCCGCCACCGCCACCGTAACCACCGCCACCACCACGGCCGCCGCCGCCGCCACCATAACCACCGCCGCCGCCCCGGCCGCCGCCGCCACCACCACGGCCGCCCTCTTCCTTGGGACGAGCCTCGTTGACGGTCAGGTTCCGGCCATCCAGCTCCTTGCCGTTGAGCGCGGAAATGGCCGCCTGCGCCTCCTGGTCACTGCTCATCTCAACGAACCCAAACCCCTTGGAACGCCCGGTGTCCCGATCCATGATCACCTGGGCGGAGTCCACGGTGCCATGAGCCGCGAACAGATCTTCCAGGTCGCTGTCCCTGACACTGTAGGCCAGGTTGCCTACGTATAACTTTCTACCCATTGCGTGCTCCTCTTGACCGTCGTCCGATTCGGTCGTGACGACCCTGTGAATGCCTGACTTCTGCTTCTACGTAGCCTGCGGGGCTATCCGAGATCGCGGTACTACGAACGAATCTGGATCTGGTACCGGAGTCTTCACGCCTGGGCTTTCCGAACGTGTGAGCCTCAAGGCCCCTTACCCGATCTTACCACCCTCGCCGAGGAACGGATACCGAGATTGGGGCTGCTTTGGAGTTCCGGTGCCTCCGCCATACGTCCGATTGTTTATGCAGTATCGATGCCCACCTCCCCATGGGCTCGAGAGGCACGGATTGTCGCTCCAAGGCGGAATTCCGTTCTCTGTCGGGTGAAATCCAACAACGGCCCGTGTAACTCGTGCAATGCCGCATGCCGCACCTACCAGGCGGTGATCAGCTAGCCGGCCGCTTCGACTTGGCCCACGAACTCGTCCAGCAGATGGTTGAAGACCTCCGGCCGGTCCATCATCAGCCAGTGACCGGTGCCGGTCATCCTGCGGACGGGGAGGTCCGGGAGGAGGTTGTGGAGGCTGTAGGGGAGGCGGTTCATATTGCTGATGATCGACAGCCGCGGCCCCGGGTAGCGCTCCAGCGCCGGCAGCGGCTCGTACCGGGCCGCGTCGGCGAGCGCGCCGAGGACGGCGTCCTCATGAGTGACGTGGAGGTCCTCGATCACCCAGCGGGCGGCGTCGGGGTCCCCTCCGATCACGAACTGGCGGAAGTAGGACTCGAGCTCGGCCAGCGGGTCGGAGCGCAGGGATTCCAGATACGGCTCCATCTCCCCGGCCGGGATGCGGCTCTGATCGCCGCTGGGATCGACCAGCAGGAGGCCGGCGACCCGCTCGGGGTGGCGGCTGGCGTACTCGATGGCCGCCGTGGCGCCCAGGCTGTGGCCGGCGAGGAGAAAGCGGCGCAGGCCGAGCTGGTCGGCCGCGGCGGCGACGTCGGCGGCGAGGCCGGGGACCGAGTAGTCGCCGTCCTCGGCCGGGTCGGACTCGCCGTGGCCGCGGAAGTCGAGGGCCACCGCCCGGCGGTGCCGGCGCAGGTGGTCGAGCTGCAGGGACCACTGGCCGCCGTTGCCCGCGAGGCTGTGGAGGAAGAGGACGGGCAGGGCGTCCGCGCCCTCGCCGCCGTCCCGGACGTACAGGTTGCCCGCGGGGCCGGCGATCCAGAGCGATTCACCCGGAGCCGGCTCGGGGGGATCGGGCTCGGGGCCGCCTCCCCGCGCCGGCTCGGGCTCGGCGTCCTCCGGGAAGACCGGCCGCCGGCTGGCGAGGATCGTGGCCAGCGCGCCCAGCGTGAGCAGGCTGAGGAGGGCCCACAGGAACCCTCTCGGACGCCGCCGGCGCGGGTAGCTGGATCTCCGCAGTCGCCTCGAGCTCATCACGTCTCTCTCCCGTAAGAAGCTAGCATGCCCGCACCGGCTATTCCCCTTCCCAGTCCCAGAAAAGGTCCTTGTTGGTGAGGGCCTCCTCCTCGCGGACGGTCTCCTCGTCGGGGCACGCCGCGACCTCCTCGGGGGTGGCCTCGCCGCGGATCACCGCCAGTTGCTCCTCGAGATCCTGGGTCTCGCGCTCCCAGTACTCGGGGGTGCCGAACTGCGGCCAGGCGGCCGGGAAGGCCGGATCGTGCCAGCGGCGGGCAAGCCAGGCCGCATAGTGGATGATCCGCATCGCCCGCAGGGTTTCGATCAGCGGCAGGGTCGAGCGGTCGAAATCGCGAAACTGGAGATACCCTTCGAGGAAACGCTCGCGCAGGGTCTGGGTGTAGCCGTCGCGGCCGGGCAGGGCGAGCCAGAGGTCCTGTACGGCCGGCCCCACCACCATGTCGTCGAAGTCCAGGACGTTCAGCAGGCCGTCGCGGAAAAGGATGTTCCCCAGGTGGAGGTCGCCGTGGATGCGATGGACGGGCACCCCGGCCAGCCGGCGGTCGGCGATCGCCGCGATCGAGAGCGCGGTGTCGAAGTACCGCTCCCGCAGGTGCTGCGGCACTACCTCGTGCGCCTCCAGCCAGTCGATGTTCTGGCGGATGTAGGTGTCGGCGTCGAGCGGCAGCCGGTGCTCGGACTCTCGCCGGGCGCCGACGTCGTGCATCCGCCCCACCAGCATGCCGAGCCGCCGGGCCGCGGCCTCGTCGAGCTCGTCGGGCGCGCGCCCCCCCCGCCGGTCGGAGAGGCAGTAGAAGATATTGTCGACCCGCCGCAGCGTGCCGCCGTCCGGGAACGGCCGCATGGTGCAGACCGGGATCTCCTGCCAGGCGAGGTCCTTGAGGAACAGGTGCTCCTCGAGGATCTGCTCCTCGCTCCAGCGCCCCGGGCGGTAGAACTTGGCCACCACGCGGGAGCGGTCCGCCAGCTCCACCTCGTAGACCCGGTTCTCGAACGAGTTGAGGGGGTAGCAGACGGGGTTGCACTCGAGGCCCCCCGCCTCGACGGCGGCGAGCACCTTCTCGGGGGTGAGGGAGAGGAAGAGGTCGTTTCCGGGGTCGCCTTGGTCCTGCATCGGGCCAATGTAACAAAAAAGGGGCGAGGACTTGAGTCCCCGCCCCTCCTTGGTGCCCCTTTGTCCTGGTTACGGCTGGGTGACCACCAGCGCGAAGCGGAAGTTGAACCTGGTGATCTGGGTCCACGTCGTGCCGTCGGTGGAGAGGTAGGAGAAGCCGTTGATCGGCACGTCGTTGGTGGCGTTGCCGCCGTCGAGCCCGATCACCGGCGGCAGCCCCGAGACACCCGGGAACGGCGTGGCCGTCGGCAGCCGCAGGACGATGAAGAGGTTCTGGATGCTGCCGCGCTCGATCCCCCGCCGCACCTGCCGGCCGAGCAGATCGGGGAAGGGGAAGTAGAACGGCGCGAAGTCGTTGTCCTGGCCGACGAAGCGGGTCACCTTCGCCAGCGGATGGGCGAGGTCGAGGGTGGCCGTGCCGCCGCTGACCGTGCCGGTGACGAGAGACGCCTCGGCGAAGATCGGCACCACCGACGCGTCGAAGTCGAACGTGTCGTAGAGCGCCTCCTGGATGTAAAGGTCGCCGCCGGGGTTGATCGCGGAGATCTGGCTGGCCGGGATGCGGACGGCGTAGTAGCTCCCCGCCGCCTGGCCGGTGAAGCCGACGAAGTCGCGCGAGCCGAAGTTGGCGATGTTGATCTGGTCGTTGGTGGTGATGTCGATGTGGCCCACGGTCAGGCTGGGGGCCCCAGCCACCGGCAGCGCGAAGCCGGGCTGGACCTCGATCGCGGAATCGCCAGGGCTCCAGAGCTCCTCGTTGAAGTTCTGCTGGCCGAAGATGTCGCCGATCTGTGCGTTGAGGCTGACCGAGCTGGAGGGGACCGGGTTGCCGTCGACCGCCTCGATGCCGATCGAGTAGAGGCCGAGCTTGACCGGCAGCGTGTAGTCGCCGTTGAGGATGTTGTACTCCGGGCTGAGCAGGAAGATGCCGCCGGTCGCCGGGTCATAGGAGAGCTGAGTCGTGCCGCTGAAGGCGGTGGCGAACAGCTCGCCGTTCAGCACGTTGGTGGCGGAGAGGCTGGCCCCCGCGATCGGCTGGCCGAGCACGCCGTGGGTGGCCGACCCCTTGATCAGGCCGTAGACGAGGCCGAAGGGGAAGTCCCCCGGCTGGATCGCCGCCGGGCCGGTCGCGGCCGTACCCTCGGGGTAGTAGTAGGAGGCGAAGGCGATGTCGTCGCTGTCGAGCGAGCGCTGCGCCAGCTCGGAGGCCGGATCGCCCGTGTCGATGAATGGGAACATCGTCGTCGCGGTGCCGTCGGTCGGGCTCTTCTGGTTGTTGAGCACGTGTGACAGGCCGAGGGTGTGGCCGAACTCGTGGGTGGCGGTCGCCTGGAGGTCCACCGACCGGGTATTGGTATCGAGGTCGGCATCCGCCACCGTGAAGCGGAAGCCGTTGCTGGCCTTGACGTTGAACTGGACGTCGACGTCGAGGATCGTGCCGGCCTTGTAGAACCCGGCGGGGAAGTCGATATCGCCGTCGTTGTCCGCATCCTTGCAGGTGGCGATCGCGCTCGACACGTCGGAATCGCCGTCGCCGTCGATGTCATCCCCATTGTCGAACTGTGAGTCGGAGATCAGGGTGACCGAGGGGGCGGAGGCGATCGCCCCGAAGCTGGCCGCGGTGCGGAAGGTCAGCTCGTTGACCATGTCGAAGCCCCGCAGGCCGGGATTGGCGACCGTGCCGACGATCTTCTCGTTGATGTAGGAGGTCGGGATCTGGTTCCACGAGTCGAAAGACTTCTGGAAGGCGGTCGTGGCGGCCGCCAGCGACAGGCCCGGCGCGCCGAGCGGGTTGGGGATCGGGTCCTGGGTGTTGTTGACCCGCCACTGGACCGGGATGCACCGGGGGTCATGGAAGATCCGGACGAGCCGGGCGTTGATGTGGCCCGGGACCGGCGAGGGGACGTTGCCGGTGATGTCGAGGCTCTCGAGGAAACCGCCGGCCAGGGCCGGGGCGGAGCCCAGGGCGGCCGCGAGCAGGGCGGCCAGGGAGTATTTCGTAAGTGTTCCTCTCATGGCGTCTCTTCTCCTCCTTCGCGAACCGTTGGACATTACCGTTCCCTCTCGGCGGCCGGGGTCTGCCGGAGCCGCGCGCGCAGCTCGTCGAGCTGGATCGTCTTGCCCTGGCCGCGGCGGAGCGAGCCGTTGCGCCCCTGCAGGCTGAGGCCGCTCAGATCCTGCGTGGCCACCTTCTTCCCCTGGGCCACGGCCAGCGAGAACTTGCCCTGGGAGAAGCCGACGATCGAGTAGCCGCCGGCCACCAGGTCCTCGGGGGTGAGGAAGAGCAGCACGTTCTCCTGCTGGAAAATCTCCGGTGCCGCGGGGTAGCTCATCGCGACGGGGATGCGGCGATTCGAATCGACGCCGCCCGGCAGGACCACCGTCACCTGCGACCCCGCGTCGCCCTTGAGCACCTCGGAGACCTGAATGGTGGCGAGCGTCACCAGGGTCCTGCCGACCCATTGGCTCTGCAGGTGCGTACAGTGCCCGGTGACGATGATCGCGGCTTCCTGGACCAGTTCATTCTCCGTACGCTCTACCGCCGTGGTCGCCCAGAGCGCCGGGACGGCCAGGGTGGCGACGAGGAGGCCGATAGCGGCCCTGACAGTGCTTCTCAACATGTCCTCTCCTTTGTTTGGGGGGAGCTGCAGCTGGACGAACGGACACCGCCCGACTCTGCCCGACTCTGCGGCTGGTACTACTCTGTTAGTGCCGGGAGCCGCTCAATAGGGACACTCGCCCGGCTCGCAACGGCCAGGTCTACTCCAACCAGTGCTTCGCCAACGCGGCGTGCGCCACCGGTTGCGTGCCCTACAATGGGGTCTAGGTAGTCGCGGCTCCAAAGGCCCGTCGCCGGCGGTCTGAGACCGGCGGCGGGCCGTTCCGCGCGACTGGAGGAGGGGCGAGATGCGCGTGATCGACCAGACCATCATGAACCTTCTCTTCGAGGTCACGGACGAGATCCCCCTCGATCGCGAGGCGATCCAGGTACCACTCGTCATGACGGGGGAAGGAAAGGTCGGACGGACCAGGAACGGCAGGATCGAGATCACCCTGCCGGACACGGACGACCTTGGGCCGTTCCTGGCGGCCTTGCCGGAACGGTTGCGGGCGCTGGACGCGGCGGAGCTCTGAGAGCCTTCCGGGACTCCCCTACGAGGGGGTCTCGCCGATCTCGCCCTCTTCCTGGGGCTGGGGTCCATCGAGCGGCTGGAGCTCCTCTTCCTCGCCGGGGGAGTTCTTCTTCTCCGCCTTGCGCAGGCGCTTCTCTTCCGCTTTTTTCTTCTTCGCCAGATCCTTCTGACGTCTCTCGTGCTGGTAGTTCGGCTTGGCCAATGTGCCTCCTTTCGGCAGATGCCGCATTCATCAGATCAGGAGAGCCCGATCCTACAGGACCTTCAGGCTTCCGTCGAATCGTCGAGGGCCGGCGGCGCCGGGGCTGGGGCCGGCGTGGCGCCCGGGCGGTCGCTGGGCATCGTCGGGCGCGACCTCATGTCCCTCTGCTCCTGCACCTGCCGCATCTGGGTGACGACCTCCTGGCCGCTGTAGAACAGGGGCGCGAGCTCGTTGCCGGGCTCGCCCAGGGCCTCGCGGCCGGTCTCGGTGGTGAAGACCCCGCGCGGAGTCAGCACGTAGAAGCGGATCCGGTCGTCATCGGGCACCGGGTAGCTGGTGACCCGGCTCATCCGCGGCAGGGCCTTGCGGGCCAGGCCGGAGAACTCCTGGGCGGCCTTGCGCACCTTCTCGTGGCTGATCCCGCCGACCATCCCGCCGCCCGTCTTGTAGTAGAGGCGGGCGTCGCCGTTGGCGAAGCAGGCGAGCGTCACCACCGAGTTCGGGATCCCCATCTCCATCAGAATGCCGTAGGGCTCGTTGGGCTTGAGCTCGCCGGCCAGGCCGAGACTCGCGGCGGGGGTCTCGATCGACTCCTGGCGGAGCCTCATGAAGGTCTCCGCGGGGGTTTCCCTCGCCTTCCGGGCGACGACCGCCGCCGCCTGCCGGCCCTGCTTCTTGCGGAAGTAGATGACGAACGCCACGAGGGCGATGAAGAGGATCACCTCCCATGGGTAGATGTGGTATTTCTCCATAGACCCCTTCTGAGCCTCCGCGAATCGGAACGGTAAACGGCGATCGGCTAAGTTTAGCCTTTTGCGGATCGCGGGTCACCCCCCGGAAGGCTGGAGCCCCGCAGCTTCTCCAGCGCCCGCTCCAGCACTCCCCGGTCGACCTCGGAGAGGATCTCCACGATGCCGCCGCGGACCGTTTCCATCCGTTCGGCGCCGGCGGCCTGGCGCTCCCGGCCAAGGTCGGTGAGATCGGCCCGCATGCAGCGGCGATCCTTCGGATCCTCCACCCGGCGGACGAGGCCGTCCGCCTCCAGACGGTCGACGAGCTGCGAGACGTTCGAGCGCACACAGACCAGCCGCGCCGCCAGCTCGCTGAACGAGAGCGGCGCGTCCGCCAGCGCGAGCTGCTTGAGGGCGCTGTACTTCGCCACCGAGAGCTCCACCCCCTCCAGAGCCGTCTCCAGGCGGTCCTCGATCGCCTGCGCGGTCTGCAGGAACAGCCGGATGACCGGATCGTCCTTCATGGCTGTGCCCCTGCCGGTTGCGCTCCCGACCACTGGGGATCGGCGAGCTGCCAGCCGCCGCCCAGGGTCCGGTAGAGCTGGACGAGGGTCGCCAGGCGGTTGTACCGCGCCTGGGCGAGCAGGATCTCGGCGGGGAAGAGCTGCTGCTGGGTCTGCAGCACCTCCAGATAGTCCGAGAGGCCGGCCACGTAGCGCAGGTTCGACAAGCGGAACGCCTCCCGGTAGGCGTTCACCTCCCGCGCCCGCTCCCGCTCGACCTCGGCGAACTTCTGGTAGGCCACCAGGGCGGTCGAGACCTCGCCGAAGGCGTTGGTCACGCTCCGCTCGTAGATCACCCGCGCCTGCTCCCAGCGCGCCACCGCCGCCCGGTACTGCTCGCGCAGGCGCCGCCCCTGGAACACCGGGGTCAGCAGCCCGCCGCCGATCGTCCAGGTCCGCCCCGCCGGCAAGAGCTGCGAGATCTGGGGCGCGACGCCGCCGAAGGCGCCGGTCAGGCTGATGCTGGGAAAGAAATCGGCGTTGGCGACGCCGACCCCGGCATTGGCCGCGATCAGGTTCTGCTCGGCCTCGCGCAGGTCGGGGCGCCGCCGCAGCAGGTCGGAGGGGAGCCCGGGCGGCACCGCCGGCGGCAGGAACTGGTCGTTGAGCGCCGCGCCGCGCGGGATCGGCCCCGGATTGCGGCCGAGCAGGAACGCCAGCTCGTTCTCCTGCTCCACGATCTGCCGCTCGAGGTCCGGGATGTTGGCGGCGGTCGAGGCGAGCAGCGCCTCGGCGCTGGTGGTCTCCAGGGCCGAGGCGGCGCCCCCCTGGAGCCGCTTGTCGAACAGGTCGTAGGTCTCCTGGAACGCGCCGGACGTCCGGCGGGCGATCGCGAGCTGGAGGTCGAGCTCGCGGAGCAGGAAGTAGCGGGTGGCGACCTCGGAAGCGAGCGAGAGGAAGACCCCGCGCCGCGCCTCCTCCGAAGCCAGATACTGCGCCAGCGCCGCCTCGTTGGAGCGCCGGATGCGCCCCCAGAGGTCGAATTCCCAGGAGGCGTTGACGTTGAGCTGGATCAGGGTCCCGTCCACGCCCGACTGCCGGCCGCGCCCCGCCTGCGCCAGCCCCTGGATTCCCGGGAAGGCCTGCGAGCGGACGATGCCGGCGTTGGCCCGCGCCTCCTCGATCCGCCAGGCCGCCAGCCGGACGTCGTAGCCGTTGGCGAGCGCCTCGCGGATCAACCCCCTCAGGGCATCGTCCTGGAAGACCTCCCACCAGGCCTGATCGGCGAGCGAGGCGGCCTCGGCGGCACCGGCCTGCCCCCGGTGCTGCCCGGGGGGATTCAGCGGCGGCCGTTGATAGTTCGGACCCACGGTGCAGCCGGCCAGAGCCGCCGCGGTGAAGAGAAGGATGAGCCGCCTCATGAGTGCGACTCCTCGACCGCCGGCAGGGCGGCGGCCTCGCGTTCCGCGCGCCGCGCGTGCCTCCGCTCCGCCCCCCCGATCCTCTCCACCAGCACGTAGAGCGCCGGGATCAGAAACACCGCGAGGCAGGTGGCGGCGAGCATCCCGGCCACCACCACGGTTCCCAGGATCTGCCGCGAGGTGGCCCCCGCGCCGGTGGCGATCCAGAGCGGCACGCAGCCGAGGATGAAGGCGAACGAGGTCATCAGGATCGGCCGCAGGCGCAGCCTCGCCCCCTCCAGCGCGGCGTCCGCGAGGTTGCGCCCCTTCTCCGACTCCGCCTTGGCGAACTCGACGATCAGGATCGCGTTCTTGGCCGCGAGGCCGATCAGCACCACGATCCCGATCTGGCCGAAGACGTCGAAGTTGAACTTCCGGA
>JBDSHF010000275.1:0-7067 GCA_039918595.1 Thermoanaerobaculia bacterium | reverse complement strand
CTGGCCCGACGTGGATGAAGACCTCAGCGCTCAAGGCATGCTGACGGGTATACCTGCGCGCCGACCCAGAGCAAACAACGCGCGGTCGGTGCCGAACCTGGAAGTTTAGAGTACCGCTTAGAGAGTGGGCCCGAACCCAAGCGTCTTTTGAAAGTGAAGAGCTAGCCAAAGATGAGCGAAAACGACGATCAGAACCCCCTCTTTGATCAGCCGATCCCGGTCGGCATCGAAGATGAGATGAAGCGTAGCTATCTCGATTACGCGATGAGCGTGATCATCGGCCGCGCGCTGCCGGACGTGCGCGACGGCCTGAAGCCGGTGCACCGGCGCGTGCTGTATGGCATGTGGGAGAGCGGCAACCGCTCGGACCGGGCCTATAAGAAATCGGCGCGCATCGTCGGTGACGTCATGGGTAAGTATCACCCGCACGGCGACTCGGCGATCTACGACACCGTGGTCCGCATGGCCCAAGACTTCGCCATGCGCTATCCGCTCGTCGACGGCCAGGGCAACTTCGGCTCGCTCGACGGCGACAATCCGGCGGCCATGCGGTACACCGAGGTGCGGCTGATGAAGCTCGCGGAGGAGATGCTCCGCGAGGACATCGACAAGGAGACGGTGGACTGGGTTCCGAACTATGACGGTTCGGAGACCGAGCCGATGGTGCTGCCGGCGCGAGTTCCCAACCTCCTGGTCAACGGCGCCACCGGCATCGCGGTCGGCATGGCCACCAACATCCCGCCGCACAACCTGCGCGAGGTGGTGGACGCGTTGATGATGATGATCGAGAACCCGGATGTCCTGGTCCAGGATCTGATGACCGTGATCCCCGGGCCGGACTTCCCCACCGCCGGCTTCATCCACGGCCTGGAGGGGATCCGCTCGGCGTACACCACCGGGCGCGGCATCATCCAGCTCCGCGCCCGCGCCGTGATCGAGACCAACGAGCGTACCGACCGGCAGGCGATCATCATCAACGAGATCCCCTACCAGGTGAACAAGGCGCGGCTGATCGAGCGGGTCGCCGAGCTGATTCGCGAGAAGAAGATCGAAGGGATTTCGGACCTGCGCGACGAGTCGGACCGCGAGGGCATCCGCATCGTGATCGAGGTGAAGCGCGACGCGATTCCGGAGATTCTCCTCAACTCGCTCTACAAGATGACCCAGATGCAGACCACCTTCGGCATCATTCTGCTGGCAATCGTCGACAACCAGCCGAAGGTGATGACGCTGAAAGAGCTGCTCTATCACTTCCTCAACCATCGCAAGACGGTCATCATCCGCCGCACCCGCTACGACCTGCGCAAGGCCGAGGAGCGCGCCCATATCCTGGAGGGCATCCTCAAGGCGCTCGATCATCTCGACGAGGTGATCGCGACGATCCGCGCCAGCGCGACCCCCGGGGAGGCGCGCGAGAACCTGATGGCGCGCTTCGCGCTCTCCGAGGTGCAGTCGCAGGCGATCCTCGACATGCGGCTGCAGCGCCTGACCGGCCTCGAGCGCGACAAGGTCGTGGAGGAGTACCGGGAGCTGATGGTGACGATCGAGCGGCTGCGCGCGATCCTCGGTTCCGACCGGCTGGTGCTGGAGGAGATCAAGGGGGAGCTGGCCGAGCTCAGGGAGCGTTACGGCGACAAGCGGCGCACCGAGATCATCCCCGAGACGCACGACATCTCGATCGAGGACATGATCGCGGACGAGCCGATGGTGATCACCGTCTCGCAGTCCGGCTACGTCAAGCGCTCGCCGCTGTCGCTCTACCGGGCGCAGGCGCGCGGCGGCAAGGGGCGGACGGGGATGGTGACCAAGGACGACGACTTCGTCGAGCACCTCTACGTCGCCACCGCCCACAGCTACATCCTGGTGTTCACCGAGAGCGGCCGGATTCACTGGCTGAAGGTGCACGAGATCCCGGAGGCGAGCCCGACGGCGCGCGGCAAGGCGATCGTGAACCTGCTCAACCTGGAGCCGACCGAGCGGCTGGCCACGACGGTCGCGGTGCGCGAGTTCCGCGACGACCGCTACCTCGTGTTCGCTACGGCGAACGGCACGGTGAAGAAGACCGAGCTGTCGGCCTACGCCAACCCGCGGGTGGGCGGCATCATCGGCATCAACATCGACGAGGGGGACCGCCTGCTGGCGGTGCGTGAGACGGACGGCAAGAAGGACATCCTGTTCGCCACCGCGAAGGGGTTCTCGATCCGCTTCCCCGAGAGCGACGTCCGCTCGATGGGCCGTGCGACCTACGGCGTCAAGGGGCTCGTGCTCCGCGCGGGGGACCGGGTGGTCGCCATGGAGGAGCTCGATCCGCACGGCCAGGTGCTCACCGTCACCGAGCGAGGGTACGGCAAGCGGACGCCGGTCGAGAAGTACCGGCTCCAGGGGCGCGGCGGTCTCGGCACCATCAATCTGAAGGTGACGCCGAAGACCGGCGAGGTGGTGGGGGTCCGCTACGTGACCCCGGACGAGGGGCTGATGCTCATCACCCAGGAGGGGATGATCATCCGGCTCAACGTCTCCGGCGTCCGCGAGGTCGGCCGCTCGGCGCAGGGGGTGAAGCTGATGAACCTCGACGCGGACGACTGCATCGTCGCGGTCGCCAAGCTCGCCGAGAAGGACGAGGAGACGGAGATCGAGCTCGCCAAGGCGGACGGCGGCGCGGTGCCGGCCGAGCTGGAGCTCGAGGCGGCCGACGAACCGGACGATGCCGACGAGCTCCAGATCCTCGACGACTCCGGCTTCGAGGAGGGCGAGGACGAAGAGGGGGACGAAGACGACGAGCCGGACGAGACGGTGCACTGAAGACCGATTCGTTCTGTCACTCGGGGCGGGGTCGAATCCCCGCCCCTTCCTTTTCTGTCCAGTGCTACCCTAGTCGAGCCCCTTTCGGGGCACGAACTCGGAAAGGGAGGGCTCATCGATGCAATTCTTCCTCGATACCGCTGAAATCAAAGAGATCGAGACCGGCCTCGAATGGGGCATGGTCGATGGCGTCACCACCAATCCGTCGCTGATCGCGAAGTCGGGCCGGGCGTATCTGGCGACGGTGCAGGAGATCGCGAAGCTGGTGCCGGGCCCGGTCTCGGGCGAGGTGCTGGAGACCGGCTACGACGAGATGCTCGCCCAGGGGCGGCGTCTCCATGGGCTGGCCGAGAACGTGGTGGTCAAACTGCCGCTGACGCCGGACGGGCTGCGGGCGGTTGCCACGTTCAAGAAGGAGGGGGTCAAGACCAACGTGACGCTCTGCTTCTCGGCGATGCAGGCGCTGCTGGCGGCCAAGGCCGGCGCGTCCTACATCTCCCCCTTTGTCGGACGGCTGGACGACATCGCGGAGGACGGGATGGAGCTGATCGAGAATGTGGTGACGATCTACCACAACTACGGTTACGACACCCAGGTGCTCGTCGCCTCGGTGCGCCACCCCATCCACATTCTGCAGTCGGCCATGCTGGGG
This sequence comes from Thermoanaerobaculia bacterium, assembly GCA_039918595.1. Lineage (GTDB taxonomy): Bacteria > Acidobacteriota > Thermoanaerobaculia > Multivoradales > UBA5704 > DATARR01. The sequence continues at coordinate 3,613 of JBDSHF010000275.1, read as the reverse complement.
GCGGATGTGGTCACGATCCCGTTCAAGGTGCTGGAGCAGCTCTACAAGCACCCGCTCACGGACGCCGGGCTCGAGCGTTTCGCGGCCGACTGGAAGAAGACCGGCAAGAGCTTCGAAGAGTAGGCGCCGCTGGCTCTTCTGGAAACATCGCCCCTCGCTCCTCTGCCGCCAGGGCGCCTCTACCGCTTCGCCTGGGGCCTCTACCTGGTCCTGGCCCTGGCCGGGGTGATCTGGATCGGCGTGCAACGGGGGAGGATTCCGCTGTCGCTGTTCTTCGACCGCGACCGGTGGTGGCTCGACCTGGGGCTCGGCGCCGGGGCGGGGCTGCTGCTGCTCGGCGCGTGGTGGGCGGCTGAGCGCACCTTTCCTCTTGCGAGGGAGCTCGAGGGCCGGCTGGCGGGAGCGCTGGGACCGATCACCCCTTCCGAGGCGTTCGCCCTGGCCTTGCTCTCCGGCTTCGCCGAGGAGCTGTTCTTCCGCGGCGCCGTTCAGGGGACGGTCGGCTGGGCTGCGGCCACGGTGCTGTTCGGCCTGCTGCACAGCGGTCCGGGCAAGGCGTTCCGGCTCTGGACGCTGTTCGCCATCGTCGCCGGCGCGCTGCTCGGCGGCATCATGGTCTGGCGCGGCAACCTTCTCGGGCCGGTGGTCGGGCACTTCCTGGTCAACGCCGTGAACCTCCGGCGCCTGGCCGGCCGCACGGAGGACTCTGTTAGACTCACGCCGGGCGAAGCCCGCAGCGAAAAGGAGAGTTAAAGGGATGGCAAGTGATTCGCGGGATGTGCTCGCCCGCATCGAGACGGATAAGGAGAGCTATCTCGAGGAGCTGAAGGACTACATCCGGATCCCCTCGATCTCGACCGATCCGGACTTCAAGGACGAGGTGCTGCGCGCGAGCGACTTTCTGGTCGGCAAGATGCGCGAGGCGGGGCTCCAGGCCGAGCGGATCGACTCCGCCGGGCATCCGCTGGTCTACGCCGAATGGCTGGGCGCCCCGGGCAAGCCGACGGTCCTCTTCTACGGTCACTACGACGTGCAGCCGGTCGATCCGATCGAGCTCTGGCGCAACCCGCCCTTCGAGCCGACGGTCGAGGGGGACAAGCTGGTGGCGCGCGGCGCGACGGACGACAAGGGGCAGTCCTACGCCCACCTCAAAGGCGTGGCGGCGCTGCTCGCCGAGCGTGGGCGGCTGCCGGTCAACGTCAAGTTCCTGGTCGAGGGGGAGGAAGAGGCGGGTGGGCAGGCGATCGACGAGTACGTGAAGCGGGACGGCGGCAAGCGGCTCGCGGCCGACTGCGTCGTCATCTCCGACTCCTCGCTGTTCGCGCCCGGCCAGCCGTCGCTGATCTACGGCCTCAAGGGGCTCTGCTACATGGAGATCAAGGTCACCGGACCGAACCGGGACCTGCACTCCGGCACCTACGGCGGCGCGGTCTGGAATCCGCTCAACGCCCTCTGCCACATCGTCGACGGCCTGCGCGACGCGAAGACGGGGAAGATCCTGATCCCCGGCTTCTACGACGACGTGCGGCCGCTCGAGGCCTGGGAGCGCGAGGAGTTCGCCAAGCTGCCGTGGGACGAGGCCGCCTACCGCACGGAGCTCGGCGTGGCCGAGCTGTTCGGCGAGGAGGGGTACTCCACCCGCGAGCGCACCTGGGGGCGGCCGACCTGCGACGTCAACGGCATCTTCGGCGGCTACATGGGGAAGGGGGCGAAGACCGTCCTCCCCTCCTGGGGCGGCGCCAAGGTGTCGATGCGCCTGGTTCCCGATCAGGACTCAAAGAAGATCGCCGAGCTGTTCACCGCGCATGTCCAGTCGATCGCGCCGGCGGGGGTCACCGTCGAGGTGACCAGTCTCCACGGTGGCGACGCCGTCGTCGTGGAGGTCAAGGGCCCGATCGTCGACGCCGCCCTCGACGCCATGGAGGAGATCTGGGGCGCGCGGCCGGTGCGGATTCGCGAGGGGGGATCGATCCCCATCGTCTCCACGTTCGCCGCGGTCCTCAAGTGCCCGGTCCTGCTGCTCGGCTTCGGGCTGAACGACGACGGGCTGCACTCGCCGAACGAGAAGTTCAACATCAGCCACTTCTATAACGGCATCCGCTCCGTGGCACGGCTGCTGGATCGCCTGGGCGATCTATGAGAAGCCGGGACAACCTGGAGCGCGAGATCAAGTTCCCGCGCGTCGAGCTGGACAAGCTGCGCGACCGGCTGATCGAGCTCGAGGCGGAGCGGGTCGGGCCGTCCGCCTTCGAGGACAACTGGATCCTCGACCGGGCGGAAGAGCTGATCTCCTCGGGCCGTATCCTGCGGCTGCGCACCGACGGCGGCCGCGCCCGGCTGACCTTCAAAGGACCGATGACCCTCGAGGGGAACGTCAAGGTGCGCGAGGAGCGCGAGATCGAGGTCCAGAGCTCCGAGGAGGCGATGGCCCTGTTCGAGAACCTCGGCTACGCCGTGGTGCGCCGCTACCAGAAAATGCGCGAGGAGTGGCAACTGGGCGGCGTCACGATCGCGCTCGATCACACTCCGATCGGCGACTTCGCCGAGTTCGAGGGGGACGGCGCCGAGACGGTCGCGAAGCGCTGCGGCTTCGATCCCGGCAAGGCGGAGCGCCGCTCCTACCTGCGCCTCTACGAGGAGCACCTCAAGCTGCATCCGGATGACCCGCCCGAGATGGTGTTCCGCTAGGACCCCCGCCCTGCGGTCGAGCCATGCAGGGTAGGCGGATCCGCGCGCTGGTGCTCGCCGCGGGGCTGGGTACCCGGCTGCGGCCGCTGACCAGCCTCACCCCCAAGCCGCTGTTGCCGGTGCGCGGCGTGCCCATCCTCGGTCACACCCTGGCGCAGCTCGCCGCGGTCGGCTGCGAGGCGGTGGCGGTCAACCTCCACTACCTCGGCGACCAGATCCGCCAGCGCTTCGGCGACTCCCACGCCGGCATGCCGCTCACCTGGTCGGAGGAGCCCGAGGTCCTCGGCACCCTGGGAGCGCTCCATCCCCTGAAAGAGTTCTTCGCCCCCGCCGACCTGGTGCTGCTGATCAACGGCGACAGCCTCTGCCGCTGGCCGCTGCGCAAGCTGGTGCGCAAGCACCTGGCGAGCGGCGCCCGCTCGACCCTGCTCCTCACCTCGCGGCCCGATCCGGCGCGCTTCGGCGGCGGCGTCGGGATCGATCGCGCGGGGCGGATCCTCTCCTTCCGGACGGGCGGTCCGGAGCCCGGAGAGGTGGCTCGCCGCTACGTCTTCGCCGGCGCCCACGCCTTCTCGCCCGAGCTGCTCGCTCGGGTGGGGCCGGGCAACTCGGACATCGTGCGCGACCTCTACATGCCGATGCTGACGGAGGGGGCGGCGATCGATTCGATCGTGGACGCCGGGCTCTGGCACGACATGGGAACGCCGCAACGCTTCCTCGAAGGGGCGCTCGACTGGGCTCACGCGGACTGGCCGGAGCGGCTCTGGCGGCGGTCATGGATCTCCCCGGAGGCGAGTCTGGGAGCGGGGGCGAGGGTGCGGCGGTCGGCGATCGAGCCGGGAGCGAAGGTGGGGGAGGGGGCGCGGATCGAGCGCTCGGTGCTGCTGCCGGGAGCGCGGATCGGCAAGGGGTGCGTTGTCCGCGA
>JBDSHF010000274.1:0-3249 GCA_039918595.1 Thermoanaerobaculia bacterium | reverse complement strand
AAGGCAGTCTTTCTGATTTTCGGGCTGGCGCTTCTGGCCGTTCGCCCGGGAGCCGCTGTTGATACGAATGAAGATCGAACCCTTTCGCCCTACTTCTTCGTCGAGAACGGCGATCCCGCGGTCGACCGGCTGCCGCTCAAGGAGACCCGGGTCGACGTCCACATCGCGGGGGTGATCGCCGACGTCCTCGTCACCCAGGTCTACCGCAACGAGGGCAGCCGCCCCCTGAACGCGCGGTACGTCTTCCCGGCCTCCACCCGGGCCGCGGTGCACGGCATGACGATGACGGTGGGCGATCAGCGCATCCGCGCCAGAATCCGTGAAAGGCAGGCGGCGAAGCGGGAGTTCGAGGCGGCCCGCGAGGCGGGGAAGAGCGCGGCGCTGCTGGAGCAGCAGCGGCCCAACGTCTTCACCATGAACGTCGCCAACGTCCTGCCGCAGGACGAGATCCGCGTCGAGCTGCACTACAGCGAGCTCCTCGTGCCGACCGAGGGCACCTATGAATTCGTCTACCCCACGGTGGTCGGCCCCCGTTATTCAAAAGAGCCGGAAACGGCGGTGCAGAGCCCCTATCTGCACCAGGACGAAGCCCCGGCCTATAAGTTCGAGATCGAGACGCGGATCGCCGGGGGCATGCCGATTGACGAGCTGCTCTGCCCGTCCCACCGGACGCGGGTCGACTGGGAGGACGGCGACACGGCGCGGGTCGGCCTCGATCCCGCCGAAACGGAGGGCGGCAACCGGGATTACATCCTGCGCTACCGCTTGCAGGGCAAGGAGGTGCGGACCGGGCTGCTTCTCTATGCTGACCACGACGAGAATTTCTTTCTATTGATGGCGCAGCCGCCGCGGCGGGTGGAGCCCCGGCAGATCCCGCCACGCGAGTACATCTTCGTCCTCGACGTGTCCGGCTCCATGAACGGCTTCCCGCTCGAGACGGCGAAGACGCTGATGCGGGAGCTCATCGGCGGCCTGCGCCCGACCGACCGCTTCAACATCATCCTGTTCGCGGGCGGCTCGCGGCTGCTGGCGCCGCGGTCCCTGCCCGCCACGGCGAAGAATGTCCAGGAGGCGATCGTTGAAATCGAGCGCGAGCAGGGGGGCGGCGGAACGGAGCTTGGCTCGGCGCTGGACCAGGCGATGGCGCTGCCGGAAACGAAAGGCGTCTCGCGTTCGACGATCGTCGTCACCGACGGTTTCATCGACGCCGACGCCGCCGTCTTCGAGCAGATCCGTACGCGCCTGAACCGCTCCAACCTGTTCGCCTTCGGCATCGGCTCCTCGGTGAACCGCCACCTGATCGAGGGCATGGCGCACGCGGGGCAGGGCGAGCCGTTCGTCGTGACCGACCCAGCCGAGGCGCCGGCGATCGCAAAGCGTTTCCAAGACTACGTGCGGTCGCCGGTGCTCACGCACGTGGCGGTCGAGCCCACGGATTTCAATATGTATGACGTCGAGCCGCTGTCGGTCCCCGATCTGTTCGCCGACCGGCCGCTGATCGTCTTCGGCAAGTGGCGCGGCAAGCCGTCCGGCACCATCCGCGTCACCGGCATGAGCGGTGAGGGGCCGTACGAAAAGGTTTTCGACGTGGCCGAGGCGAAGCCTGCCGCCGGCAATCAGGCGCTACGCTACCTGTGGGCGCGGGCCCAGGTAACGCGTCTCTCGGACTACGGAGCGAACAACGGCGACGACAATCGCCGCGCGATCACGGAGCTGGGACTGAAGTATGAGCTGCTTACCGCCTATACGTCCTTCGTCGCGGTGCACGAAAAGGTTCGCAATGCGGACGATCCGGCACAGGCGGTCGAACAGCCGCTGCCCATGCCGCAAGGAGTTTCGGACCTCGCCGTCCCCGAGCCGGAGTTGCCGCTGCTGGTGGCCCTCGTTCTCCTGCTCCTCGGTCTGGCGATCACCCGGCGGCGCCGGAAAGCAACGCCCGTGGCCTGCGACCTCAACCCCTATCCCCTTCTCCTGAAGGAGAAGGGGGACAACTTCGCGCCGGATTGCCCGTAGGGTGTGCCGTGCATATCTTGACGACCTTGAAGGCGCGCACAGCGCACCCTACAAGCCCCACCGGTACGGACAGGCCCTCCCTCTCCTTCAGGAGAGGGATCGAGGGTGAGGTCGCAGGCCACGACCGGCGGCGCTCAAGGGAGCTCCCCTGGCTGTCCTGGACGACCGCGATGCTCGCCGCGTACGGCTTGAAGCTGGCCTACAGCCGGGCCTCGGTGGAGGATCTCGGGTGGATCCTCATGCCGACGGCCCGCGCCGTGGGCTGGCTGCGCGGCGAGACGCTGACCCTGAGCCCCGGCGCCGGCTGGGTGACGCCGGACGGCTCGTACTTCATCGCTCCGGCCTGCGCGGGGGTCAACTTCATGATCCTTGCGCTGGCCGTCTCCGTGCTCGGCTTCTCGCACCGATTCCGCTCTTGGGGCGAGCGGCTCTCGTGGTGGCTGGCCTCGCTGACCGGGGCCTACGTCCTCACGATCGCCGTCAACACGCTGCGCATCGTGGCCGCGGTGGAGCTCTACCGCCTCGGCCCCGTCGCGGGGCTCAACCCCGGGCAGATGCACCGGCTCCTCGGTACCGTGCTCTACCTGGGCGCGCTCTGGGGGCTCTTTGGGTTGCTCGACAGACTCACCTCCCGGCGTCATGAAAGCGGCCGCTCCGCGCTCGCCGGGGTCCTCCTGGTGACAGGCGCCTATCTCGGCATGACCCTGGTAGTGCCGCTTTTGACCGGACACCCGGGCGTCAGGTACGCCGAGCATGCCATGATGGTGTCCCTGATCACGATGTCATTCCTGGCGTACCGTTTCGTGATCGCCTGGCGGGAGAAAACGCGTTGATGGACAGACCGACGATCCTGGTGGTCGAGGACGAGCCGGCGATCGCCGACACGATCCAGTACGCCCTCGAATCTGAAGGCTTCCAGTGCCACCGCCTGGGGGTGGGCGCGGGCGTGGTCGAGGTGCTCGACCGGCAGCCGGTGGCGCTGGTGGTGCTCGACATCGGCCTGCCGGACCTGAGCGGCATCGAGGTCTGCCGCGGGATCCGGCAACGGCATGACGTACCGATCATCTTTCTCACCGCGCGCGCCGACGAGGTGGACCGCGTCGTGGGACTGGAGCTGGGGGCGGACGACTATGTGACCAAACCGTTCAGCCCGCGCGAGCTGGCGGCCCGCGTCAAGGCGGTGCTGCGGCGCGCCGGCCGCGGCGGTCCGCCTCCCGGCGCCACCTTCGCGCTCGA
>JBDSHF010000273.1:0-18847 GCA_039918595.1 Thermoanaerobaculia bacterium | reverse complement strand
CGGCAGCGAGCTCCCTCCCAGATCGTTCTGATACAGCATCTGGACCGCCATCTCTCGCGCCATTCGCCGCTTTCCTGCCGTCATGTACCTCGCCTCAAAGAGCCCAGTCGAAAACGTCATCGAAGTCGATTGAAAACAATGGCCGCTCCCGCGACCCGGGAACGGCCGTCCGAATCATAGCCGCGGTGGAACGTATCCGCTAGGGTCAGGAGCCGCCGCGGAGCCGCGCGAAGAGATCCGCCATCTCGAGGGCGGCGAGCGCCGCCTCCCACCCCTTGTTGCCCGCCTTGCCGCCGGCCCGCTCGGCCGCCTGCTCCGAGCTGTCGCAGGTCAGCAGGCCGAAGCCCACCGGCACCCGGTGCCGCTCGGCCACCGCCGCGATGCCGCGGCTCGCCTGGGCGCAGATGTAGTCGAAATGGGGCGTCTCCCCCCGGATCACCACGCCGATCGCGACCAGGCCGTCGACCTTGCCGGCCACCGCCAGCTCCTCGAGCGCCGGCGGGATCTCCCAGGCGCCCGGGACCGAGACGAGATGGATCTCCCCCGGCTCGACCCCGTGCCGGCGCAGGCAGTCGACGGCGCCGGCGACCAGCAGGTCGCCGATGCGCGAGTTGAAGCGCGACGCGACGATGCCAAACCGCCGGCCGGCGCCGCTCAAAGCCCCTCTTGTCTCTTGGATTTCACTCAAAATAGTGCCTTTCAATCTAGGCTAGAGACCGGCGAGGCCGGTCCCGCCCGCCATCTGCCGCAGGAAGATCCCGTAGCTGGGCGCGAAGAGCCACTTGACCAGCAGGTCGATCACGATCCCGGCCAGGGCGAGCGCCATCAGCCGCAGCTCCCAGCGCTCGAACGGCCAGACCCGGCGCGCCAGCAGCGGCCGCGAGAACAGCGCCCCGAGCAGCACGAAGGCGCACACCCGCACCACCGACCAGGGGCACCCAGGCGGCGAACGACCCCAGCAGCGGATGGCCGCTCGCCGCGGCGTAGCATCCCACGAAGTAGCTCATGTAAGCCACCAGGAGCGCCCCGAGGGCGAGGCCCAGGTAGCCGCCGCTCGCCCAGGTCAGCAGGATGAAGACGCCGAGGTGCAGGAGGTGCTGGGGGATGAAGGCGCGCGGATCGTTCTCCGGCGCCACCCCGGTCGAGATCCAGCCGAACATCTCCCGGCGGTAGTCCTCGCCGTGGAGGATGCCGCCGCGGGCCGCCTCCGGCGCCCAGAGCGTCAGCAGGATCACCCCGGCGCTCAGGACACAGGCCCAGACCACGCCGAGCGTCCAGGCGCCGAGGTAGTCCCGCGTCCGCACCCGCTCGCGGAAGGCCGGCCAGAGGGTCAGCGGCGCGATCAGCGGCAGGGCCCACCGCCCGCCGGGCAGATAGGCCAGGAGAGGGAGGAAGAGAGTGAGCGGCGGCAGCCAGCTCACAGGGCGCCCCCGGCCGGCCCCAGGTGGACCTCCTCGACCAGGGTCGCGGGATCGGCGTCGAGGATGTAGCCCAGGGCCCGCGCCACCTCGCGGGGGGGCACCATGGCCGCGCGGTTCCACTCGCCGGGAAGGCGGTCCCAAATCGGCGTGTCGGTCGCTCCCGGGTAGAGCGCGCTGATCCGCACGCCGCTCCCCTGCAGCTCCTCCCGTAGCGCCGCCACCAGGCCGGCCAGCCCCCACTTGCTGGCGCAGTAGGCCGACCAGCCGGCGAACCCCCGCCTGGCGGCGACCGAGAGGATGGGGAAGATCCACCCCCGGCCGCGCTCCTTCATCGCCGGCAGCAGGGCGCGGATGAGCAGGAAGACGCCGGTCAGATTAGTGTCGACGATCGCCGCGAAGTCGTCCGGCGTGGTCTCCTCCACCGGCGCGATGACGGTCGCTCCGGCGGCGGGCACCACCACGTCGGCCGCGCCCCAGCGCGCCAGGATCTCCTCGGCGCAGCGCTCCAGCGCCAAGGCGTCGCGCACGTCGCAGGGGAGGATGAGCCCGCCTGCCCGCTGCCCGGCGAGGTCGAGCGTCTCCTCGAGCGGCGCCAGCCGCCGGCCCAGCAGCGCCAGGGCGTACCCCCGCCGGGCCAGCTCCAGGGCGATCTCGCGCCCCAGGCCGGAGCCTCCACCACTCACCACGGCGACGCCGCGCGATTCCGTGCTCATGGCGCTTAGCCTATCAGCAGGTCATTTCGGCGGGTCGGCCGCGGCTGCCAGCGCCTCGCGATGGACCGCCTCCGACTCTGCCCAGCGCCCCTGACGGTAGAGCGCGGTGGCCAGATGCGCCAGCGTCATGGCCAGGTCGGGGTGCTCCTGGCCGAGAATCCGTCGCTGCGCCTGCAGGGAAGCTCGCAGCAGGTTCTCCGCCTCCTTGAACTTGCCCGCCTCGATCAGGACCTCTCCGACGTTCGCCTGAAAGCGATAGAGGCCCGGATCCTGGGGATCCAGAACCTTGCGCTCGACGAGCATCCCCTGCCGGGCGATCCTCTCGGCGGCGGCGTAATTTCCCAGACCCTTCTTCGATTTGGCGAGCAAGAGCAGGCTCTCGGCCACGGTCGGCCCGATCGCTCCCTCAACCCGCATCGCGATGGAAAGGGCCTCCCGGTGCAGCTTTTCGGCTTCGGTGGATTCCCCCTTCGCCACCAGGAGCTCGCCGAGCTGGTTGAGGGCCTTCGCGGTCTCCAGGCGGCGGTTGCCCAGCAAGCTCCGTTTGATCGCCAGGGCCCGGCGGAGCAGCTCTTCGGAGTCCCTGTAGGCGGAACGGTCCTGCTTGAGCCGGCCCAGATGCTCCAGGCTGTCCGCGACCTCCATGGACGATGGTCCGAAGGTCGCGCTACGGAGCGCGAGACCCCGCTCGAGCAGCGGCTCGGCGCGATCGTAGCGGCCGAGGCCCCGCTCGACCTCGCCGATGGCATCCATCAGCGCCGCCTGGACGTCGGGCTGTCGCGAAAGGTCGCGCGAGACCCGCTCCGCCCCCCGGGTCATGATCTCGTCCGCCGTCAGGCGCTCCCCCTTGGTGTGATAGGGATCGGCATCCTTGAAGGTGTCCAGCAGGAAGCTCAGGGAGTAGCGGGCCTTGTCGCGCTCCTGGGCGATCCGCCGCCCCTGTACGATCAGGCTGCCGATGAACCCCGCGACGAGCAGGACCACCACCGTGGCGGCCACCGCTCCCGCGCGATGGCGCCGCACGAACTTGCGGGTGCGGTACGGCAGCGTATCCGGCCGTGCCATCACCGGCAGGCTCTGGAGATGGCTCTCGAGGTCCCGGGCGAGCTGCGCCGCCGAGCCATACCGGCGGCCGGGCTCCTTGCGTAGCGCCATCAGCACAATGTTGTCGAGGTCCCCCCGCAACCGGCGCTGCAAGGCGTGCGGCCGCATTCCGCGAGCGTGCCCGATCTCCTCCGGAGCGAGAGCACCGGCGACGGCGCGGAACAGGGCGATGCTCGGCCGCTCCGGTTCCTGCTCGCAGATCGCGCGCTCGATCTCGTGCGGCAGCCCGTTGCCCACCCGGTAGGGGCTGCGGCCGGCGAGCAGCTCGTAGAGCAGGACGCCCAGCGCGTAGACGTCGCTGGTGGTGGCGATCGCCTCGCCCCGGACCTGCTCCGGGCTGGCGTAGACCGGAGTCATCATCCGCAGCCCGGTCTGCGTCCTGTTGAGAACCGTCGAGGCGCCGGGCTCCAGCCGCTTGGCGATGCCGAAATCGAGCAGCTTCGGCTCCCCCGCGGCGGTGACCAGGATGTTGGCCGGCTTCAGATCGCGATGGACCAGCAGGTTCTGGTGGGCGTACTGGACGGCCCCGCAGATCCGGCGGAAGAGATCGAGCCGCTGGTCGATCGAGAGCTGGTGGGCGTCGCAGTACTCGTCGACGGGCACCCCCTCGACGAGCTCCATGACCAGATAGGGGCGGCCGTCCTCCGTGCTGCCGCCGTCGTAGAGGCGGGCGATGTTGGGGTGCTCGAGGCGGGCCAGGATCTGCCGCTCGGCGAAGAAGCGATGGAGCGCCTCAGGGCTCTGCAGCCCCGAGCGGATGACCTTGACCGCGACGTCCCGCTCGTAGTGCTCGTCCTCGCGGCGGGCGAGATAGACGGTGCCCATCCCACCGTCGCCCAGCCGGCGCAGCAGCCGATAGGGGCCGAGGCGCCCCTCCAGCTCCGGCACGAAACCCAGCAGCTCGCCCGCCGGGCGTTCCAGGAATGTGGCGCTGGCGCTCTCCTCATCCGCGGCGAGGAGATCCTCCACCGCCCGCAGCAGCTCGGCGTCCCCCTGGCATGCCGCCGCGAGGAAGGCCTCCCGCTCTCCAGCCGGCCGTTCCAGGGCCTCGGCGAAGAGGGTGTCGATCTGCCGCCAGCGGTCCGGCTGGATCAAGCCTCCGTCCCCGGCTGCAGCTCCTTGTAGAGCCACGCCTTGGCCCGCCGCCATTCGCGGCCGACCGTCTCGGGCGAGATACCGAGCTGCGTGGCGGTCTCCTCCAGCGTCAGACCGCCGAAGAACCGGAGCTCCACCACTGCGGCCTTGCGCGGATCGATCGCCTCCAGGCTCCGCAACGCCTCGTCCACCGCCAGCAGATCGGAGCTCTGCACGGATGCCAGGTCGGCGATCTCGGCCAGCGTTACCTTCTCCGCCTTCCCCCCGCGCTTCTGCCGGTTCTGGTGGCGGGCGTAGTCCACCAGGATGCGCCGGATCAGGTGGGCGGCGAAGGCGAAGAAGTGCTCGCGGCTGGGCCAGTAGAAGCCCTCCTGCCCGTCGAGGCGCAGATAGGCCTCGTGGACGATCGCGGTCGCTTGGAGCGTGTGGTCGCCGCGCTCGCGGCGGAGCTGTTGCGAGGCGATCCGGCGCAACTCGTCATAGATCAGGGGCAGGACCCGCGTCGCCGCTTCCTGGTCGCCGGCGCTCCACTTCTGGAGCAACTGCGTGACTCCAACCCCGGCGAAGTTGGTAACTCTGGTACCTGGAACGTTCTCCTTCAATCGCGCGCCTCCCGGAACCGTCGATCTCTGGATTCAGACTCCTCGCTATGCCTATTTCCCATAAAGTATAGCTGAGATCGCCTGCAAGAAAGACAGACGCCGGGATTTGAACCCGGGGACCCCCTGAACCCCATTCATCCAATCAGGCTCACCTGAAGAGCCCTGAATCATGCCCGTGTTTCTTCTTGCGGTATGCCGGCGCCGAGCCGGCCCGCTCGCCGTTTTCCAAACCGCGCTGAATCCCCCCTGTTTCGACTCCAAACGCGTACAAATTGCGTACAAATGCCGACCGTACCTCGTCTGACCGTTGAAGTCGTCCGCAAGTGCTACTCCAGGCTGGCCACCCGCTCCCCTTACTACGTCTACGAGCTCGGCCGCGACGCGATCAAGGGCTGTGCTCTGCGGGTGTTGCGCCGGGAGATTCAAATCGGCGCCCGGGCCGACCGGGGCAAGACCTGGTTGAAGGTCTCGGTGGTCAGACCCGACGTCACGTTCGAGGAACTCGAGGCCTTCCGCTCTTCAGTCCGCAGGAGGGTTCGCGAGCTTGAGGACGAGGCGCTGGAGCCCAGTCTGCGGGAGGCTCGCCGGATGACTCTCGCGGAACTCTGGAAGGCCTACAGGGACGACTATGTGCGCCGCCGCCACAGCAGGCGCTCACCGCGGACCCTGGACCAGCGGGACAGCCTTTGGAACTGCCACCTCCTGCCGCTCTATGGCCGCTTGACCCTTGCGGAGTTCGCCTCCCTTCCTCCCCGGCAGGTCGAGGAAATTCCCCAGATGATCGCCGGCCGGGTCAACCAGTCCCGAGCCTGGGCGGAAGGACGCCACACCGGCAACCACTGTGTCGCGGCCCTCCGGATGGCTTGGGAGTTTGCCCGGCGCCGAGGCTGGATCGTCAAGGACCCCCTCAGGGAGATCGACCTGCTCGACGCGCCCTCCGCGAAGGTCTACCTCGAGGACATCGACTTGGCGGCGGTCGGTGTAGCCCTCCGGAGTCTGGAAGAGCTTGCGACTCGAAGCGTGGCCTGCTCCCGCCAGGGGCCATCGCTGACGTCGCTGCTGGCTCTCCGAGTAGCCATCTATACCGGCTGCCGCCATGGTGAAGAGCTGCTCCGGGGCAAGCTTTCCTGGCTGCGCCGGGACTTCAGCGTCCCCCGTCTCGAGGTCCCGCGAGCCAAAGGCGACCGGGGGGACCGCCACGGACGCTTCGTCTACCTCGGTCCGGACAGTCTGCGCTGCCTCCTGACCATCCCCCGGCCGGAGGGTTGCGACGACCTCGTGCCGGGCCGTGTGGCCGGCACTCAGCTCGCTCGGCTGACCGAAATCTGGGAACGGACGCTGGTGGAAGCGCGAAAGATTCTGCTCGCCTGGGAGGCCGGGCAGGGCACGCCGCTGGTCTCCTCGATCCTGAAGGCGCGACTTGTCGGCTACCAGGGGGAGACCCGTGTCGACCTGTACGCGGGAGGTCTTCGCATCCCGGTCAAGGCCCTGCGGCATACAATCAAGACCCTTCACCCTCGAGCGGGGATCGCCCCCGACCACAGCCGGCAGCTCCTCGGCCATGAAGCGGTGGGACTGGGAGAACGCGTCTACCTCCACCAGCATGGGCCGTCCCTGTCTCAGGCTGCGGGAAAGACGGAAGACTATGTCCGCCGCCTGATGGGCGACGCCCTCACGCGGGCTGGTCATCGTATTCCGCAAGTCTGGTGCGGAGCTTTGCCGCGAGAAGCTCTGCCCCTGGCCCGGTGAGAAGCTATTCCATCACTGCCAGCCGAAATCGCGGTCCAGGTATTCATAGAGCTCCAGGTTTAGCGGGCGGAAGAAATCCCCCAAGATCTCTCGCGTCGCTTCGCTCATGGTTCCCGGAGGGCCGGCGTTTTTCACCGGCATCGGAATGGGCTCGTAATCGGGCAGTCCGAGGAATCGGTAGGCCGTCCTGGCGGTGCCCGCGGGATCTGCGAAAAAATCTCGCGAGTTTATGAACAGCGCCTTCTCCCGGTCGTAGAAGCGGAAAATATTCTTGAGGAACGGCAGATAGATGCTGTGCTGGAGGTACCCTCCCGCGCCGACGCCGGAGAAGGGTGTCAGACCTGCTCCATGAGAGCGCATCGACTCCATCTCCAGGCGCACGGTCTCGTCGAAGTCCGGGAAACGCCGCCACAGAGAGTCCCGCCGCAGTCCAGCGGACAATTTCTGATCCCATCGCCAATGCGCGAACGCGCGTTCGGCCGGGTTCCTCAAGATGAAAATGAGGCGGAGATCTGGTGCCAGCTCCGCCGCCAGGTTCGCGAAAGCGAGGTATGGAATGCTCGGCGCGCAGTAGCCCGTGATGGCGCGTCCCGTGCCGTATTTCTTTTCGCCCTTCCGCTGTTCGCGCCGCGTCGGGAATTGAGCGTTGATCAGTCGCTTGATCGGGACGTAGCCGACTCCGATCTCCTTGGCCAGGGGCAGCACCACGCAGGGGTGCTGCATGAGGTAATCGGAGAAAAGCGAAGTGCCCGACCGGACGGCCCCCAGGCTCGCGAAGGCCGGAGACATCCGGTCGCTGGACAGGGCGGCGCGCAGGAAGATCCGCGTCAAGGGCGGACGAACGAAGTAATAACGCAGGAACGTCCTGCGGACGAGCAGCCAGGACTTCCGCACCCATCCCGGGGACTCCATCAATCGCTGATCGACGTAGGATGCTTGGTTGATCGTGCGGATCTTGCCGGCATCGGGCTCAAGGATCCGGGGGCTCGCGCTCTCGTCCATTCCGCTCCTCAACGATCTTCCCTCGCGCTTACGGCGCCGCTGCCGGCCCCTATGGGGCAGGTCGTTTGCCCCAGGCCGCGCTCGGCCCGCGCGATGCACGCTCCCAGGATCTCGGCGAGGGTCTCCACGTTGGGCGCTTCGATAATCGTCTGGTGGCTGCCGGGGATGGCGTGGACTTCCACGCCATCCGCTGCGACGGTACCCCAGCCGAGGGTAGGATCCTCCAGGATCTGCCGCCGCTGCGGAGTCAGCTCCCGAAGGGCGGCCACATCGACGCTGCTCGCCCGCAACAGGGTGATCCTTCCCGGATAGGTGGAAACCCTGTAGCGTTCGACGGCCGTCGCCCTGGAGCTCCACCCCAGGGCCAGATCGCGCAGCAGCGGGATGTCGAAACCCGGTCCGAGCGCCTCCCCGCCTCCGAGGATCTCCAGGGCTCGCGCGATCTGGTCGTCGAGGGGAAGACCGCTCAGCGCTTCCACGTCGATCTCCAGCGTACGCCCCTCGGCGCGGGCGCGATGCCGCAGGATCTCGGCGATGACTGCCACGGTATCGACTTCCGCGGCTTCGTCGCCCGGAGAAACCGGCTGATCCAGGATGGCGAGCAGGGCCACCTCCTCTCCGGCCGCGGCAAGCTGCCGCGCCATCTCGAACGCGACCACCCCGCCGAAAGAGTACCCGGCCAGAAGGTAGGGGCCGGCGGGCTGAAAGCTTCGCACAGCGTCGAGGTACTCGGCCGCTGTCTCTTCAATCGTGACCCGCGGCGCTTCGGTCTGCCCTTCCAGGGGGCGCGCCCGAAGGCCGTAGATCGGCTGGCCGGCGCCGAGCTGGCGGGCGAGCTGGTAATAGGAGAGGATCTCTCCCCCGAGCGCATGGACGCAGAAGAGCGGCATCCGCTCCCCGAGGGGCTGGATCGGCACCAGCGGCGACCAGGGGATGCCACCCCCCTCCTCCAGCCGCGGGGCTGTAGAAACCTCCCCGCTTTCCCGGCCATGCTGGATCAGTTGCCGCAACGTGCCGGCGTAGGCTGCGGCCAGACGCTCCGCGGTCTCCCGGCGATGCGTGCGCGAGCCGTAGGTCAGAGTAATCCGAAGCCGGCCCTCAGCCACCACGCCGACGATCTCCAACGGGTGGGTGCGATGGGCGCGCGGGCTCCGGGCGGGGCCGGGGGAGGCCGCGGAAACCGCGAACAGGGAGCTCTCCTCGGAGGCGACGCCGGCTTGGCCCACCTGGCCCAGATAGTTGAACAGGATCTCGGCCGCTGAAGCTTCCAGGCCCAACAGGCCATAGCCGATCCCGCGCCCCGGCACGGCGCGCAACTGCTCCCTGGCGCTCACCAGGGCGTCGCCGGGACCAGCGTCGCCCGCTTCCAGGACGACCGGGTACAGCGATGTGAACCAGCCCACGGTGCGAGAGACGTCGAGATCGTCGAAGAGCGGCTCGCGGCCGTGCCCTTCCAGGTCCACCCGCAGACGTGGCGAGCCGGTCCAGCCCGCCAGGGCCCGCACCAGGGCACTGAGCAGCGCATCGTCGATGCGGTTGTGGTAGACCGACGGTAAGGTCTGGAGCAGGTCCGCGGTTTCTTCGGTGCTGAGCTCGAAGGAGACCGTGTCCTCGTCGGCGACAAGATCGCCGCCGGAGGGGAAATCCACCGGCAGGCGGGGCACGGGAATTTGGGCCGTCTCGCGCCAGTGATCCAGCTCATGGGCCAGTGCCTCCGAGCTGGCATACCCGGCCAGGCGGCGGGCCCACTCCTGGAACGAGGTGGTTTTGGGTGGCAAGCTGATTTGGCGGTATGCCCTCTCCAGGTCTTCAACCAGCACGCGCCACGAGACTCCATCCACCACCAGATGGTGGGCGATCCAGAGCAGCCGCGCCGGCCGGCGGTCGCTGTCCTGGAACAGGCAGAGCCGCATCAGAGGCCCGGACGACAGGTCGAAGCCGGCCTGGAGATCCGCGGCCGCCTGCTCGAAGGCCTCACGAACGCGAGGCGTCGACAAACCCGAAAGGTCGACCTGGTGGAAGGGCGCCACCGGCTCGGACCGAGCATTCTCCTGACGCCAGCCGTCGAACCGCATGCGTAGGGCGTCGTGGTGCTCCACGACGGCGGCCATGGCGCGTTTCAGGGCGACGGAAGCCAGGGGCTCTCGTGACTCCAGCAGGAGGGCTTGGTTGAAGTGGTGGGGGTCCGCGAAGCCCTGCGCGAAGAACCAACGCTGGATCGGGGTGAGCGGCACCTCGCCCGCCACCGGTCCCTGTTCGGCACGGGCGGCACCGGCGGCCTCCGTGGCCGTGGCATGGCGGGCGAGCCCGGCCACGGTCTGGTGCTCGAAAATCTGCCGCATGGTGAAGAGCAGGCCGACTTGGCGTGCCCGGGCCACGATCTGGACGGAGAGGATCGAATCGCCGCCCAGCTCGAAGAAGTTGTCGTTCACCCCTATCCGCGGCAGGCGCAAGGCCTGCGCCCAGATCCCCGCCAGGATGTCCTCTTCGCGAGTGCGGGGCGCCACGTAACCGCTCTCGCGCGCGCCGGGCTGCTCCGGAGTCGGCAGGGCCTTGCGATCCACCTTGCCGCTCGAGGTCAGGGGAAGCGCCGCGAGCGTGACAAAGGCGGCCGGCACCATGGCCTCCGGCAACCGCTTCCGCAGGGCCTGACGCAACTCTTCGACAGCGATGTCGCCGACCACATAGGCGACCAGCCGCTTTGCGGAGCGATCCTCTCGCGCCATCACCACCGCCTCGCGCACCCCGGGCAGGGCCAGCAGCGCCGCCTCGATCTCCCCCAGCTCGACGCGCACGCCGCGGATCTTGACCTGGTGGTCCAGGCGGCCAAGGTACTCGATGGCCCCGTCGGTTCGCCACCGCGCCAAGTCGCCGGTGCGGTAGACGCGCTCGCCGGGCTCTCTCCCCTGGGAGTCCGGCAGGAAGCGCTCGGCCGTGAGATCGGGACGCTCGACGTAACCACGCGCCAGGTTCACGCCGGCGATGAAAAGCTCGCCCGGAACTCCCACCGGCACCGGCAGCAGGCCGCGGTCGAGCAGGTAGATGCGGGTGTTGGCGATCGGCCGCCCGATGGGGATGCCACCCCGGTCGTTGCCTCCCGTGGCGTCACAGACCCAGGAGGTGACGTCTACCGCCGCCTCGGTGGGACCATAGAGGTTGTGCAGCCGGGCCGGGCCGAGTCTGGCGGCGAACCGCCGGGCCAGCTCGGCGGACAGCGCCTCGCCGCTGCACACCACGTCGCGCAGGCTGCGGCACTCCCCCACTTCAGGCTCTTCCAGGAAGAGCTGCAGCATAGAGGGGACGAAGTGCAGGACCGTGATCCTCTCCTCCCGGATGACTTGCGCCAGGTAGGCGTTGTCGCGATGGCCGCCGGGTCGGGCCACTACCAACCGGGCGCCCATCATCAGCGGCCAGAACAGCTCCCAGACCGAGACGTCGAAGCTGAACGGGGTCTTCTGGAGCACCCGGTCGGCGGCGGAAAGGTGCAGCGCCTCCTGCATCCAGAGCAGCCGGTTGACGATGGCGCGGTGGGAGATCACCGCGCCCTTGGGCCGGCCGGTGGAACCCGAGGTGTAGAGCACGTAGGCCGGGTGGTCGGGATCGACGGCCACCGGCAGGGCGAAATCTCCTGCCGCTGGCTCGCCGTGATCTAGGAACAGGAAGCGGTCCTCCGCGCCCGGCAGGCGATCGGCGAGGCTGGCGCGGGTCACAATCAGCCGCAGGCGGGCATCCTGAGCCTGGAAGGCGAGGCGCTCGGCCGGGTGATCGGGATCGAGAGGGACATAGGCGGCACCCGCCTTGAGGATGCCGAGCAGCGCCACCAGCAACTCGCAGGAGCGCTCCAGGAGGACCCCGACGCGGCTCTCCGGGCCACAGCCGCGGGCCTGGAGAAGGCGAGCCAGTCGATTGGCCCGCCGGTCGAGCTCGCCGTAGGTCAGCTCCTCCCCCTCGAAGGCGATCGCCACGGCTTCGGGAGAGCGCGCGGCTTGGTCCTCGATCCAGGCATGGAGCGGGCGATTGAGAGGGTAGGCGGTGGCGGTGTCGTTCCAGGCGCGGAGCTGGAGAGCCTCTCCGGCGGTGAGCAGGCCGAGCTCGCCGACGCGGCGCTCCGGCGCTTCGGTCATACCGGTGAGCAATTGCTCGAAACACGCGATCAGGCGGTCGATGGTCGCGGCGTCGTAAAGATCGGTGGCGTACTCGACCATGCCGAGGATCCCACCGTCGTGCTCCTCGAGGTTGACCGTGAGATCAAACTTTGCCGTCGTCGCTTCTACGCTCACCGGCCGCAGGCGCAGCTCCTCGATCTCCAGGCTCTCGACGGGAGCATTCTGTAGGATGAGCATCACCTGGAACAGGGGGGCGTGGGCGAGGCTCCTCTCCGGGGCCAGCTCCTCGACCAGCTTCTCGAACGGGACATCCTGATGCAGATAGGCGGTCAATGCGGTCTCGCGCACCCGGCCGAGAAGCTCGCGGAACGTGGGTGTCCTCGCCAGGTCTCCACGCAGGACCAGCGTGTTGACGAAGAATCCGATCAGGCTCTCGATCTCCACCCGGTTGCGTCCGGCGACGGGCGAGCCCACCGCGAGGTCCTCCTGACCGCTGTAGCGCGCCAGCAGAGGCTGGAAGGCAGCCAGGAGCACCATGAAGAGCGTTGCTCCTTCGCGCCGGCCCAGGGTCTCGGCCTGCCGGACCAGCTCGGCCGGCAGCCGCATCGGCCGGGTGGCGCCCCGGAAACTCTGCACCGCCGGCCGCGGGCGGTCGGTGGGCAGCTCCAGAAGGGGCGGCAAGCCCGCGAGCTGGCGCCGCCACCAGGCGATCTCGTTCTCCAAGACCTCGCCGTGTAGCCAGGAGCGCTGCCAGAGCGCGAAATCCGCATACTGCACCGGCAACTCGGGCAAGGGCGACGGCCGGCCTTCGGCCAACGCCGCGTAGAGAGCGGCGACTTCGCGCACCAGGATGCCCATGGACCAGCCGTCGCTGACGATGTGGTGCAGGGTCAGCACGGCGACGTGGTCGCTCTCCCCCAGGCGCAGCAGCGAGCCGCGCAGCAACGGGCCACGGGTGAGGTCGAACGGGCGGACGGCTTCCTCCCCGGCCAGGACGAACACCTCCGCGTCGCGCCGGTCCTCCGGCAGCCCCGACAGGTCCACCGCGCTCAGCCCGCAGGGCCCGGCCGGCTGGATGACCTGGATCGGGATGCCCTCGACCTCGACGAAGACGGTGCGCAACGCCTCGTGCCGGCGCACGATCTCGCCGAGGCAGCGCGCGAACATCGCGCCGTCCAACGGCCCTTCGACCCGCAGCGCCATCGGCAGGTTGTAGACCGACCGGCCCGGTTCGAGCTGATCGATGAGCCAGAGCCGCTGCTGGGCGAACGACAGCGGCAGCGAGCCCTCGCGCGGCACCGGCAGGAGAGGGGGAACGGTCAGCTTCGCGCCGGTCCGGCGCGTTGCCTCGACCCGGGCGGCGAGAGCCTCCACCGTCGGGGCTTCGAAGAGGTCGCGCAGCGGCATCTCGACGCCGAAGGCGGCGCGCAGGCGCGACATCACCCGGGTGGCGAGGAGGGAGTGGCCTCCCAGGTCGAAGAAGTGGTCGGCCACTCCAACCCGCTCGACACCGAGCACCTCGGCCCAGATGCCGGCGAGAACCTCCTCGACCGGCGTGCGTGGCGCCACGTACTCCACATCGAGGCTCTGCCCGTCCGGCGCCGGCAGGGCCTGGCGGTCCACCTTGCCGTTGACGGTGAGGGGCAACGCCGCGAGCTTCACGAAGGCCGCGGGCACCATGTACTCCGGCAGCCGCTCGCGCAGGGACCGGCGCAGCTCCTCGGCCGCGACGTCGCCGGCCACGTAGGCGACCAGTCGCTTTTCGGAGCGGTTCTCCCGCGCCAGGACGACCGCCTCGCGGACCGCGGGCAGGGACAGCAGCGCCGCCTCGATCTCTCCCAGCTCGATGCGGAAGCCCCGGACCTTGACCTGGTGGTCCGTGCGGCCCAGGAACTCGATCGTCCCATCCGGCATGCGGCGGGCGAGATCCCCCGTCCGGTAGAGCCGCTCTCCCCACGTTCCGAACGGATCGGGCACGAGCTTCCCGGCCGTCAGCGCCGGCCGGTGAAGATACCCGCGGCAGACTCCCGCGCCACCGATGTAAAGCTCGCCGGTCACTCCGATCGGGGCCGGGTCCATCCACGGGTCGAGGATCAGCATCCGGGTATTGGCGACCGGGCGGCCGATCGACACCGGCCCGGCCGGCAGAATCGACGGCGGAACCTCGTGGATGGAGCACCCCACCACCGTCTCGGTCGGCCCGTACTCGTTGATCAGGCGCAGGTCCGGAGCATGGGTCCGCCAGAAAGCGAGCTGCTCGCCCGACAGCCGCTCGCCGCCGATGACGAAGGCTTTCGCGCTCGCCGCGACCCGCTCGGGCGGCAGCAGCCGCTGGAGGGCGTCCAGATGCGCGGGCGTGAGCTTGACCAGCCCGAAGCCCCCCTCGGCGAGCGCCGCGGCCAAGCCCTCGATCCCCCTCTCCTCGGGCACCAGCTCGACGCAACGGCCGGCGAGCAGCGGCGGGAAGAGGCTGGTCACCGTCAGATCGAAGCTGAGGGGGGAGTGGACCGGGGCTCCCCGCCCCTCCCCCGCCGGATAGGCGTCCGCCGCCCAGAGCACGTAATTCGCGAGCCCGCGGTGGGTGACCGCCACACCCTTGGGATGGCCGGTCGAGCCCGAGGTGTAGAGGACGTAGGCGAGGTTGTCGGCCGCCGGCCGCGGGGCCGCCCCCCCATCCCTGGCGCCCTCCGGAAGCTCGTCCAGGCAGAGGACGCGGGAGTGCTCCGGGAGGGCCGGCAGCAGCCCTGTCCGGGTCAGCAGGAGAGCCGCCCGGGAGTCCTCGAGCAGGAACGACAGCCGCGGGCGCGGGAGGGAGGTTTCGAGCGGCAGGTAGGCGCCGCCCGCCTTCAGCACCGCGAGCAGGGCCACCACCAGATCGACCGAGCGCTCCAGGAAGAGCGCCACGAGGACGTCGGGGCCCACGCCCAGCGCCCGCAGGTCGGCGGCCAGGCGGTCGGATCGTTCGGCCAGCTCGCCATGGGTCAGCCTCTCCTCCCCCTGGACCACGGCCGGCAGCTCCGGAGCCATCTCCGCCCGGACCGTCAGGAGGTCGTGGATCAGCACCTCGCTCGCCGGCGGGGCCACTGTGTCGTTCCATTCGGCGATCGCCTGATGGCGTTCCGCCGGAGAGAGCAGGGGCAGCTCCGAGGCCGGCCGCTCCGGCGCCGCCAGGGCCGCCGTCAGCAGCCTTTCGAAATGGATGGCCAGCCGGTCGATCGTGGCGGCGTCGAACAGATCGGTGGCGTGCTCGAAGGAACCGGTGAGCCCGCCGTCGTGCTCCGAAAGGTTGAGCGTGAGATCGAACTTCGCCAGGGTCCCCGTATCGCCCACCGGCCGCAGACGCAGATCCTCGATCTCCAGGCTTTCAACGGGGGCGTTCTGCAGGACGAGCATCACCTGGAACAGGGGGGGGTGGGCGAGGCTCCTCTCCGGGGCCAGCTCCTCGACCAGTTTTTCGAATGGCACATCCTGGTGCAGATAGGCGGCCAGCGCCGTCTCTCGCACCCGGCCGAGGAGCTCACGGAACGTGGGTGTGCCCGCCAGGTCTCCCCGCAGCACCAGCGTGTTGACGAAGAACCCGATCAGTCCTTCGATCTCAACCTGGTTGCGTCCGGCGATGGGGGAGCCCACCGCGACATCGTCCTGCCCGCTGTAGCGCGCGAGAAGGGCCTGGAAGCCGGCCAGCAGCACCATGAAAAGGGTCGCTCCCTCGCGCCGACCCAGGGCCTCGACCCGCCGGGTGAGCTCGGCCGGCAGCCGTACCGGCCGGGTGGCTCCCCGGTAGCTCTGGGCCGCGGGGCGCGGGCGGTCGGAGGGCAGTTCCAGGAGCGGCGGCAGGCCCGCGAGCTGCCGCCCCCACCAGGCGATCTCACCCTCCAGGACCTCGCCGCGCAGCCAGGAATGCTGCCAGACCGCGAAGTCCGCGTACTGCACCGGCAGCTCCGGCAGTGGCGAGGGCTGCCCTTGAGCGAACGCGGCATAGAGCGCGGTCACCTCGCGCACCAGGATGCCCATCGACCAGCCGTCGCTCGCCACGTGGTGCATGGTGAGAGCGACGGTATGGTCCTCCTCCGCCAGGCGCAGCAGCACGCCACGCAGCTTCGTATCGTGGGCGAGATCGAACGGCCGGCCGGCCTCTTCCACGGTCAGGGCGAGAGCCGCTGCCTCACGCGCGGGCTCCGGCAGCCCGGACAGGTCCACCAGCGGCAGGGCGAAGAGGGCCGGCGACTGGATGACCTGCACCGGCGCGTCCTCTTGCAGGGAGAAAACGGTGCGCACGGCCTCGTGGCGGCGCACGATCTCTCCAAGGCAGCGCCGGAGCACCGCGGGTCGCAGCAGCCCTTCGACGCGCAGCGCCAGGGGCATGTTGTATAGCGGGCTTCCCGGCTCGAGCTGGTCGATGAACCAGAGCCGCTGCTGGGCGAAGGACAGGGGCAGGGCCCCTGCCCGCGGCGCCGGCAGGAGAGGGGGAACGGCCGGCTCCGCGCCGGTCCGGCGCGCCGCTTCGACCCGGGCGGCGAGAGCCTCCACCGTCGGGGCCTCGAAGAGATCGCGCACCGGCAGTTCGACGCCGAAGGCGCGGCGCAGGCGCGAGATCACCCGCGCCGCCAGCAGCGAGTGCCCGCCGAGCGCGAAGAAATCGCCGTCCAGTCCCACCCGCTCGAGGCCGAGCAGCTCGGCCCAGATGCCGGCCACCACCTCCTCGACCGGCGTGCGCGGCGCCAGGAAGGCCTCCGGAGCGCTCTGCTCTTCCGGCGCCGGCAGGGCCTTCCGGTCCACCTTGCCGTTGGGGTTTAGAGGCAAGCTTTCGAGGGTCACGAAGGCGGCCGGCACCATGTAGTCCGGCAACCGCTCGCGCAGTTGTTCCTGTAAGGATGGGCGTGGCTCGTCGGCCGCGGCGTCTTCCACCACGTAGGCGACCAGCCGTCCGTCCCGCGCCACCACCACCGCTTCGCGGACTCCGGGCAGCGCGGCCAGCGCGGCCTCGATCTCGCCGGGCTCGATACGGAAGCCGCGGATCTTGACCTGGCCGTCCAGGCGGCCGAGAAACTCCACCGCGCCGTCCGGCCGCTGCCGGACCAGGTCCCCCGTCCGGTAGAGCCGTCCTCCCGGCATTGATCCAGACATGGCTCCGAACGGGTCGGGCACGAACCGTTCGGCGGTCAGCTCCGGCCGGGCGTGGTAGCCGTGCGCCACCCCGTCACCGCCCAGGTAGAGCTCGCCCGGCACTCCGACCGGCTGCGGGTTGAGCCCCGCCGCCAGGACGTTCAGGGTCCCGTTGGCCAGCGGCCGACCGATGGGCACGGTCTCACCCGGTAGCACCGTTTCCACCCGCTGCCAGGTGGCGAAGGTCGTCGTTTCGGTCGGGCCGTAGACGTGGAGCAGATGGGCGGGCGGGCCGTTCCGCAACACCGCGCGGACCGCCGCGGGATCGACGGCCTCGCCACCGAAGAGCAGGACGCGCAGCGGGGCAAACGCGGCCGGCGCCTCGCGGGCCATCTGGTTGAACAGGGCGGTGGTCAGGAACAGCACGCTGACGCCTTCGCGGCGCAGCGCGGCGCTCAGGCGATCGGGTGAGAGCAGGGTCTCGCGCTCGATGCCGGCCAGACGGGCACCGTTGAGCAGCGCGCCCCAGATCTCGAAAGTGGCGGCGTCGAACGAGCTGTTCGAAGCCTGCGCCACCCGGTCGTCCGGGCCGAGCTGGACGTAGTCGGTCTCGCGCACCAGGCGCACGACGGCGCGGTGCGGCACCACCACCCCCTTCGGCCGGCCGGTCGAGCCGGAGGTGTAGATGACGTAGGCGGGGTCGCCGGGCGAGGAGAGGCTCGCGATGGGCTCCTCCTCTTCGCCAGCCTCCGAGCGGCCCAGCAGCTCGACGCGCAGGCCCTCGCGGGTGGGGAGCCGCCCGGCCAGGCTCTCCTCGGCGACCAGCACGGCGGCGCCGGTGTCCTCCAGCATGAAGGCGAGCCGTTCCAGCGGATAGGCGAGGTCGAGCGGCACGTAGGCCCCGCCCGCCGCGAGGATGCCCAGCATCCCCACCACCATCTCCGGCAGGCTTTCGGCGCAGAGGCCCACCAGGGAGCCGGAGCCGACGCCCGAGCGGCGCAGCCGGCGCGCCAGCCGGAGCGAGCAGTGGCCGATCTCCCGGTAAGTGAGCTCCCGGCCACCGAAAGTCACGGCCACGGCGTCCGGAAAGCGCTCCGCCTGTTCGGCGAACAGCTCGTGGATGCAGGCCCGCGGGTATTCCCGCTGCGAATAATCCCGGGCCGTGGCGTTCCAACCCGCGAGCTGGCGGGTCTCCTCGGCGGTGAGCAGGCCCACCTCCGCGACGCGGCGGTCCGCCTGCTCGACGAAGCCGGCGAGCAGGCGCTCGAAGTGCCCGATCAGCCGGTCCACGGTCTCCGCGTCGAAGAGGGCGGCGGCGTACTCAACCGTGCCGCCGAGCCCGCCGTCATGCTGCTCGAGATTGAGCGTGAGATCGAACTTCGCCGCCGTCCCTTGCGGGGTCACGGGCCGCAGCCGCAGATCCTGGACCTCCAGGCTCCCGCCGGGGGTGTTCTGCAGAGCGAACATCACCTGGATCAGCGGGGAGTAGGCGAGGCTCCTCGCCGCGGCCAGGTCCTCGACCAGCCTTTCGAACGGCACGTCCTGGTGGGCGTGAGCGGCGAGCTCGGTCTCGCGGACCCGGCCGAGCAGCTCGCGGAAGGTGGGGCCTCCCGCCAGGTCGCCGCGCAGCACCAGGGTGTTGACGAAGAACCCGATCAGCCCCTCGACCTCCACCCGGTTGCGCCCGGCCACGGGGGCACCTACCGCGAGGTCGTCCTGGCCGCTATAGCGGGCTAGCAGAGCCTGAAAAGCGGCCATCAGCACCATGAAGAGGGTCGCTCCCTCGCGCCGGCCCAGCTCCTCAGCCTGACGGACCAGTCCGGCGGGCAGCCGCACCGGCCGCGCCCCGCCGCGGAAGCTCTGCACCGCCGGCCGCGGCCGGTCGGTGGGCTGCTCCAGGAGCGGCGGCAGGCCGGCGAGTTGGCCGCGCCACCAGTCGATCTCCCGCT
>JBDSHF010000272.1:0-9673 GCA_039918595.1 Thermoanaerobaculia bacterium | reverse complement strand
GAAGCCTACCTCGGAGCCTCCGATCGCGCGAGCCACGCCTGGGGCGGCCGCCGCACGGCGCGCAACGAGAGCCTGTATCTCGCCGGAGGGAGTGCCTACGTCTACATGATCTACGGCATGCACTTCTGCCTGAACGCCGTCACCGGCGAGGCGGGCGTCGGCAGCGCCGTGCTGCTGCGGGCCGGCGAGCCGGTCGAGGGGGAGGAGCGGATGCGCGAGAACCGGGGGTGGGCCCGGGCGCCTAAACCGGGCGATCTCGCCGGCGGGCCGGGCAAGCTCTGCCAGGCCCTAGCCGTCGGCCGCGAGCTCGACGGGGTGCCGCTCGGCCAGCCGCCGCTCTACATCACGAAGGGTGAACCGGTGGCGGAAACCGAGATCGTGGCCAGCCCCCGCATCGGGGTCGACTACGCCGAGGAGGCCGCCCTCTGGCCCTTGCGCTTCTCCGTGCGCGGCCACTTGCACGTCTCCCGGCCGCGGCCGGTTTGAGGTCTCCGCCGTGACAACTGTCACCCCCAACTCCTGACATCCCTCCCTGGGGTCCTTCGCCTCCGCCCTCCAGAATGCTCCTGGAAGACAAGAACGGAGGAGCCCATGACACGAACAACACCTTTTGACGATGACCGGCCGGTCGCGGAGCTGCGGCGGGCGGTCAAGCGGTACGGTGCCGTCACGGCGCTGGCCGGCATGGACTTCGAGGTCCGGCCCGGCGAGGTGGTCGCTCTGCTCGGCCCCAACGGCGCCGGCAAGACGACCGCCGTCCAGCTCCTGCTCGGCCTCGCCCGGCCGAACGCGGGGGAGGCCCGGCTCTTCGGCCTCGAGCCCCGGCGCGCCGAGGCGCGGATGCGCACCGGCGCCATGCTCCAGATCTCCAAAGTGCCCGAAACCCTGAAGGTGCGCGAGCACATCCACCTCGTCTCCAGCTACTACCCTCGCCCCCTTCCCGAACGCGAGGTAATCGCCGCGGCCGGCCTCGAGGGGATCGAGGGGCGCCTCTTCGGCAAGCTCTCGGGCGGCCAGCGGCAGCGCGTGCTCTTCGCCCTCGCCCTGTGCGGCGATCCGGACCTGATGTTTCTCGACGAGCCCACGGTCGGTCTTGACGTCGAGGCCCGGCGCGCCTTCTGGACGGTGATCGCGGAGAAGGCGCGGCAGGGGCGGTCGGTGCTGCTGACCACCCACTATCTGGAGGAGGCCGATGCCCTCGCCGACCGCATCGTGATGATCGGCCGCGGCCAGGTGATCGCCGAGGGCACCCCCGCCGAGATCAAGTCCCGCGTCGTGGGGCGCAAGATCCGCTGCCGGACCGCCCTGCCGCTGGCGACGATCGCCGCCCTGCCCGGCGTGCGCGACGTCCGCCGGCAGGACGAATTGACCGAAGTGTTCGCGGCGGAGGCCGAGCGCACCGTTTTCGAGCTGCTCTCCCGCGACCCGTCGCTCTCCGCGCTCGAGGTGCGGGGGGCCGATCTGGAGGAAGCCTTCCTGACCCTGACCCATTCTGAGGACCCTGAGGAGGTGGCCGCGTGACAACCCAGACCATCGCCCAGGCCCGGTCGCGCAGCCTCTGGCGCATCTACGCCCTGGAGGCCAGATACGAGTTCCTGAAGCAGTTGCGGATGCCCGCGTACGTCGTGCCGTCGCTCGCCTTCCCGCTGGTCTTCTACTTCATGTTCGGCGTGGCGCTGCCGCACGGATCGGGGGGACCGTTCGACATCCCCACCTATATGCTCGCCACCTACGGCGCCTTCGGGGTGATGAACGTGTCGCTGTTCGGGTTCGGTGTCGGCGTCGCCACCGAGCGCGGTCAAGGATGGATGCTGTTCAAGCGGGCGAGCCCCATGCCTCCCGTGGCCTACTTCGCCGCCAAGCTCGCCACGATCCTGGTGTTCAGCCTGATCATGGTGAGCGCGCTGTTCGTCCTCGGCGCCACGGCCGGCGGTGTGCGCCTGCCGGCGGGGACCTGGTTCTCCCTGCTGGGGGTGCTGACCCTCGGTACCCTCCCGTTCGCGGCATTCGGGCTGGCTGTCGCCTACTGGGCGGGGCCCAACTCGGCGGTGGCGGTGCTGAACATCATCGCGCTGCCGTCGGCGTTCGGCTCCGGGATGTGGATCCCGATCCAGATGCTGCCGCCGGTGATCAAGAAGGCCGCCCTCTTCCTGCCGCCTTATCACTATGCCCA
This sequence comes from Thermoanaerobaculia bacterium, assembly GCA_039918595.1. Lineage (GTDB taxonomy): Bacteria > Acidobacteriota > Thermoanaerobaculia > Multivoradales > UBA5704 > DATARR01. The sequence continues at coordinate 7,500 of JBDSHF010000272.1, read as the reverse complement.
GCTCGCTCTGCATACGCTCGGGCTCGACCACGGGGAGGCGGTATCGCTCCACGTCTTCGCCTTGGCGGCGTTCACGGCCGGGTCGCTCCTGCTCGCCTGGATCGGCTTCCGGCGGGACGAAGGCAAGACGTTCGGGTAAGGTAGGCTTGATGAGGTACTAACAATGATGCGACTCCTCCCGGACAACCCGGAGATCGGCTGGACGCCGTACGCCTGGCTGATCTATCTGTCGTCCTTTCTGGCCTGGCCGGTAATGCGGTCGGCGTCCGCTCAGGAGTGGGCGCTGACCGCGGCCGGCCTGACCGTCTTTCTGGTCCTCTACTTCCGGGGCTACTGGCTGGAAGGTCCGAAGGTTCTCTGGTGCGCCGGGGGCGTCCTCCTCCTCGGCGTCCTCTACTGCCCCTTCAACCCGGGGGCGTCCTCGTTCTTCGTCTACGCCGCCGCCTTCCTGGCCGAGTCGGGGTCGCCGCGCCTGGCCTGGAGCCTTCTCGGCGGCCTGCTGGCCGTGCTGGCGGTGGAGATCCCGCTGGCCCACCTGCCGGTCTATACCTGGGCGCCCGCCGCCGTGTTCGCTCTGCTGATCGGCGCCATCCGCATCCGCGGCGCCGAGGTCTCGCGCGCCAACGCCCGGCTGCGTATGGCGCAGGAGGAGGTCGAACGGCTGGCGAAGACCGCTGAGCGGGAGCGCATCGCCCGCGACCTCCACGACGTCCTCGGGCATACCCTGTCGCTGATCACCCTGAAATCGGAGCTGGCGGGGAAGCTTGTCGAGCGGGATCCGGAGCGGGCCGGGCGCGAGATCCGGGAAGTCGAGCGGATCTCCCGCGAGGCCCTGCGCGAGGTGCGGACGGCGATTGCCGGCTACCGTTCCGAGGGGCTCCAGGCCGAGATGGGCCGGGCGCGGCTGGCGCTGGAATCGGCGGGAGTGCGCCTCGAATATTTTACCCAGCCGGTCGAGCTCGACCCCGCGCGGGAGACCGTGGTCGCGCTGGCGTTGCGCGAGGCGATCACGAACGTCGTTCGCCATGCCGGGGCCCGGGCCTGCCGGATCACTCTGGAGCAGACGGGTGAGGAGACGCGGCTGGAAGTGAGCGACGACGGCCGGGGGGGCTCGGCGCCCGAGGGGATCGGGCTCGCCTCGATGCGCGAGCGGGTCGAAGGGCTCGGCGGCAGGCTGGAGCGCCACGCGGAGACCGGGACCTCGCTCCGCATCACCCTGCCGCGCCGGCCGGCCCCCTTCCTGGCGGAGGGAGCGGAGCGAACGCTGAAGGAGCGGCCGGCTTGATCCGGGTGCTGATCGCCGAGGACCAGGGGATGGTCCTGGGAGCGCTCGCGGCCCTGCTCGAGCTGGAGCCGGACATCGAGGTGGTCGGCCGGGCTCATGACGGCCAGGACGCCCTCGACCTCGCCGTCACGACCAGGCCGGACGTGGTGCTCACCGACATCGAGATGCCGCGGATGACCGGCCTCGAGCTCGCCGCCGAGCTCAAGCGGCGGGCCCACCCCGCGCGGGTGGTGATCCTCACCACCTTCGCCCGCGGCGGCTATCTGCGCCGGGCCCTGGACGCCGGCGCCGCGGGCTATCTCCTCAAGGACGCGCCCTCCGACCGGCTCGCCGAGGCCATCCGCCGGGTCCATGCCGGGCTGCGGTCGATCGATCCCGAGCTGGCGGCGGCGGCCTGGGAAGAGGCCGACCCCCTGACCGACCGCGAGCGCCAGGTGCTCCGCCTGGCCGCCGAGGGGCATTCGAGCGCCCGCATCGCCGCCGAGCTGCATCTTTCCGAGGGGACGATCCGCAATTACCTCTCCGAGGCCATCAGCAAGGTCGGCGCCGAGAACCGGGTCGAGGCGGCGCGCATCGCCCGGCAGAAGGGGTGGCTGTAGGCATTCGCCGAAAATTTTGCCACCGAGACGCGCTGGCGGCGTTCTTGGAGTAAGATTCCGTCCGACCATTTATTGATCTTCAGCCAAGGGTGTGTTTGCAGACGCATGCTCTCCGGCAGAGGTACGCCGGTACCGGTATCGTTCCGTCCGTTGATTTTCTGGGAGGATAATATGATCGATCGCTGTCTGAGACTCTCTCCGAGCGGGGCGTGGGCGAGCCGGCTTACCGCCGTGCTGCTCGCCTGCCTGAGCTCCATCGCTCTCGTTCCCGCGGCCGGGGCCGCTCCGCCGCGGACCCTGGAGGATCGCCCCGAGGCCGAGCTCGCCGCGGCGCCGGCAGCCTCCGTGCCCGCCGGCTTCGAGCATGCCGGGCGCACCACCGATGGCCGAATCCAGGTCATGGTCGAGCTCGAGGATCCCTCGGCGGCGGTGGTCTTCGCCGACGCCATGCGGGGCGCCCTCCCCTCCGACAAGCGGGCGCGGGCGCAGGCCGGCGTGGCCACCAAGGCCCAGGTGCTCAAGATCGAGGCGGCGCAGCAGAGCGTCGGCAAGGCGATCTCGGCCGCGACCGGCGCGCGGGAGCTGTTCCGCGTCTCCAAGGCGATGAACGCGATCGCCGTCGCCGTCGATCCCCGGGCCCTCCGTGCCCTGCAGAAGATCCAGGGGGTCAAGCGCGTGCTGCCGATCGTGCCGGAGTATCCGACCAACTCGAGCAGCGTCCCCTTCCTCGGCACGCCCAACGTCTGGGCGAACACGATCGGCCTGCCGGCGGGAGCCGACGGCACCGGCATTCGCCTCGGCGTCATCGACACCGGTGTCGACTATCTGCACGCCGACTTCGGCGGCACCGGCCTGCTCACCACCTACCAGGCGGAGAGCGCCGCCACGGCGAACTTCACGACCGGCGGTACGTTCCCCACCGCCAAAGTCGTGGGCGGCACCGACTTCGCGGGCGACGCCTACAGCGGCACCAACACTGCGGTCCCCGACCTCAACCCGATGGACTGCAACGGCCACGGCAGTCACGTCTCGGGCACGGCGGCCGGCTACGGCGTCACCGCGGCGGGCGCCACCTTCGCCGGCCCCTATGACGCCAACCCCGGCACCTACAGCCCGCTGCGCATCGGCCCCGGCACCGCGCCCAAGGCGTCGCTCTATGCCCTGCGCGTGTTCGGCTGCGCCGGCAGCACCAGCCTGACGGTCCAGGCCATCGACTGGGCGATGGACCCGAACGGCGACACCGATCTTTCCGACCACCTCGACGTCATCAACATGTCGCTCGGCTCGTCCTTCGGCTCGGTGCTCAACGCCAGCTCGGTCGCCTCGGACAACGCGGCGCTGGCGGGCGTGATCGTCGTCACCTCGGCCGGCAACTCCGGCGACACCTTCTTCATCAGCGGCAGCCCGGGCGCCGCCTCGCGGGCCATCGCCACGGCGGCCTCGGTGGACAACGGCGTTGCCGTGCCGTTCGTGCAGGTCAACGCGCCGGCGGGGATTGCTGGCGGCTACCTCGCCGGCAGCGCTGCGTTCGGCCCCATGCTCACCCCCACCGGCGTGCCGCCCGGACCGCACAACGTGGTGATCGCCGTCGACCCCGCCGACGGGGCCGGTCCGTCCACCACCGACGGCTGCTCGCCGATGACCAACGCCGCCGCCGTCAACGGCAATATCGCCCTGATCGACCGCGGCACCTGCGGCTTCATCGTCAAGGTCAAGAACGCGCAGAACGCGGGCGCGGTCGCCGTGATCATCGCCGACAACGCCCCGGGCTCGCCGCCGGCAGGCATGGCCGGCGTCGACGCCACGATCACCATCCCGTCCGTCCGCGTCACGCTGCTGGACGCCAACGCGTTCAAGGCCAACATCGCGTCGCTCAACGTCACGCTGCTCGGCCCGGCCGGCAGCGACACCGTGGCGACCTTCTCCTCGCGGGGCCCGCGCCGCATCTACGGCTCGCCGCTGCGGCTGAAGCCCGACATCGCGGCCCCGGGCCTCAACATCACCTCCGTCCAGACCGGCCATACCTGCATGGTGGCGGCCGGCTGCACCGGCGTCTCGGACCCCTCCGGGTTCCAGGCCGGCAGCCAGACCCTGACCATCTCCGGCACCTCGATGGCGAGCCCGCACATGGCCGGCATCATGGCCCTGCTGCGCGAGCTGCACCCCGACTGGTCGGTGGAGGAGCTGAAGGCGCTGGTGATGAACTACGCCACCCATGACACGACCCTCTATCCGAACGCCACGCCGCCGAAGTTCGGCCCCTCGCGCATCGGCGCCGGCCGCGTCGATCCCCCGCAGGCGGCCGTGGGCAGCGTCATCGCCATGAACGCCGAGGAGCAGGGGCTGGTCAGCGTCACCTTCGATCCCGAGGTGGTCGGCGTCACGACGCAGACCCGGAAGATCCGGGTGGTCAACAAGGGAACGACCTCGCAGACCTACGATCTGGCCTTCGCCACCATCGACGACTCTCCCGGCGTCTCCTTCTCGCTGCCCGGAGGGAGCTCGGTGACGGTGCCGGCGGGTGAGACGGTCGAGCTGAACATCCAGATGTCGGCCGACGCCTCGCAGATGGATCACACGCGCGCTCCCTCGCTCTTCCCGACCCAGGGCATCCAGGCGAACTATGGCGACGTGCCGCGCAACTTCCTCACCGAGGAGGGGGGGTACCTCACCTTCAGCCAGAGCGCGGCTCTGAAGTTCCGGCTGCCGGTCTACATGGCGGAGAAGCCTTCGTCGATGATGTCCGCCGCGGACACCCTCGTCACCGGTGGGGCGGGCTCCGGCTCGACCACCATCGCGCTCTCCGGCGTCGACCTCTGCTCGGGCACGCTGGCGGCGGGCCCGGCCTGCACCGGCACTTTTCCAACCGATGTCGAGTCGCTGGTCTCCCCCTTCGAGTTGCAGGTGGTCTCGCCGCTCGATCCGGTGAATTCCACCGACTACGCCGACATCCACTATGCCGGCGTCTCCTACCTGCCGGGCTCGCCCTCCAGCATCAACAACGACCTCGTCCTCTTCGGCGTCGCGAGCTGGGGCGACTGGTCGACCCCGGACGACGTCGCCTACGACATCTGCGTCGACACCAACGAGGACGGCATCTACGACCGCAACGTGGTGAACACCACTCCGGCGCTCTTCGTGGCCGGAGCGCAGCCCAACGACACGTTCGTGCGCGCCGTCCAGAACCTCTCCACGGGGGGCTTCAGCATTCTCGGGCTGGGGTCTTACGTCAACCTCGTCGCGCCTTCGGTCATCGACACGTCGCTCCACCTCAACAACGTGATGCTTCTCGGCGCCAGCCCCGCGCTGCTGGGCATGACCGCCGGCGACACCACGTTCCGCTACAAGATCGTGACCTGTCCCGGCAGCAACGCCGCTTGCGCGCGGACGACCACCGGCGACCACTGCTCGCCGGCGGCCGGCACCTACTTCGACCAGGCGGCGGGACCCTACTTCTACAACTGGGGCGCCCAGGGCCTCAACTTCGGTGGCGACTTCCTGGACGACGACCTCAACGGCGCCACCCTGCCGGTGACCTGGAACACCGCCAACATGACGGCCAACGGCTCTCTCGGCGCCCTGCTGCTGCACCACCACAACGTCACCGGCCAGCGGGCCGAGGTCGTGCTGCTCGACACCGCGCAGCGGGCGGACCTCGCGATCAGCGCGTCGTTCAACAACACCACGCCCGCGGCCGGCACCAACGTGACGCTCACCCTCACGGTGACCAACAACGGACCGAACAATGCCACCGGCGTGGTGGTGAACGACTTCCTGCCGACCGGTCTGACGTACGTGTCGGACGACGGCGGCGGCTCCTACAGCGCCGGCACCGGCGTGTGGACGGTGGGTGCCCTCGCCAACGCCGCCTCGGCGACTCTGCACATCACGGCCACGGCCGAGAGCACCGAGCCGCTCGAGAACGTGGCCGAGATCACGGCGGGAACCCCGCTCGATCCGAACGCGGCGAACAACCGCGCGACGGCGGCTCTGCAGGCGCCCCGTTCGGCCGACCTCCACCTGACGTTCAACGCCAACGTCGCCACCGTCAACCCCGGTGGATCCATCGTCTACACCCTGACGGTCAAGAACAACGGCCAGGACCCGGGCTACAGCGTCGACGTCCAGGAAGGGTTCCCGCTGTTCCCGACCCTCAACCCCGGCACCTTTACCGCGTCGCAGGGGGTCTATACCCCGGCGACCGGTCACTGGGACCTCGCCAGCCTGCCGGTCGGCAACACGGCGACTCTGACCTTCACGGTCACCGCGCCGAATTTCGCCGGCAGCCTGGTGAACAACGCCACGACGTCCTCCGCCAAGGCGCTGGTCATCCATCGCAAGGCGGCGGATCCGAACCTCGCCGACAACATGGCGAGCGTCACGGTGATGGTGCTCTCGCCGGCGGCCGTCACCGCTACCAAGGCGGTGTCCGGCAGCTTCGTCGAGGGGGGCACGGTGACCTACACCATCGTCCTCTCCAACAGCAGCAGCTACGACCAGCAGAACAACGCGGGCAACGAGCTCACGGACGTCCTGCCGTCGCAGCTCACTCTGGTCTCCGCCTCCGCAACCTCCGGCACGGCGGTCGCCACCGTCGGGACCAACACCGTGACCTGGGACGGCGTCGTGCCGGCGAACGGCTCGGTGACGGTGACCATCCAGGCCACCATCAAGACCGGCACCGCATTGCAGACGGTCACCAACCAGGCGACGGTCAACTATGACGCCGACGGCAACGGCGTCAACGAGGCCTCCGCCACCACCACCGCCCCCGGCGGCGGCGCGACCTCCTTCGTGGTGGTCTCCCCCTCCTCGGTCGGCACCCACACCAAGACCGTCAGCGGCACCTTCGCGCCGGGCGGCACGGTGACCTACACGGTGACGATCTCCAACCCCAGCGCCTCGACGCAGCTCGACAACCCCGGTGACGAGTTCACCGACGTCCTGGCGGCGAACATGACGCTGGTGAGCGCCACCGCCACCTCGGGCACCGCCACCGCCGACGTGCCCGCCCGGACCGTGCACTGGAACGGCTCGATCGCGGCCGGCGGTTCGGTGACGATCACCATCACCGCCGTGATCGACAGCGCCGCCAGCGGCACGATCTCCAACCAGGGCAGCGTCTTCTTCGACGCCGACGGCAACGGCACGAACGAGTCGTCTCTCCTGACGGACGATCCGGGTACCGCCGCCGTCGACGATCCGACCTCCCTCGTGGTGGGGGCGATCGCCCAGATCCCGACGCTCTCCGAGGTCGGCCTCGCGGCTCTCGCCCTGCTGCTGGTAAGCGGGGCCCTGCTGATGCTGAGGCGCCGGCGGGCGTAGGAGAGCCTTCCAGCCGGTCAGCCAATCGTCAGCCAATGGGGGGCGGGGAGAAATCCCCGCCCTTTTTTCTTTGGGGGGGAAGGCCCTAGCGGCCGCCGCCGCGCACCTTGACGCGGCGGTCGGGGTCCTGCTTGCGCACCCAGGCGAGGAAACGCTGCATCCGCGGCTCGTCGCGGAGCCGCTCGACGCAGTTCAGCTCGCGGGCGAGGGTGGCGTTGTCGAAGAGGGCGTGGATCTGGCGATGGCAGGCCGAGCAGATCTCGGCCCGGGGGCCGTCGCCGCCGTCTTTCT
>JBDSHF010000271.1:0-21033 GCA_039918595.1 Thermoanaerobaculia bacterium | reverse complement strand
GCCGTTGCCGGCGCGTCCTCGGCCACCGTCGCCGTGTCGTTGACCGCGGTCGGGTTGTCGTCGACGCAGGTCACCGTCATCGACACCGTCGCCGTCGTGGTGGGGCCACCCGGCGCCAGCGTGTAGGTGAAGGTGTCGAGCGTGGTGCCCGGCGGGGTGTTGCAGTAGTTCGCGTTCGGCTTGTAGGTCAGCCCCGAGCCGCCGCCGGTGATCACCACCGTGCCATTGGCCGGCTGGGTCACCGACTGAATGGTCAGGGTGTCCCCCACATCCGGATCGGTATCGTTCGCCAGCACGTTGATGGCGTTGGCGCCCGAGTCCTCGACCACTGTGGCGCTATCCGCCACCGCGGTCGGGTTGTCGTCGACGCAGGTCACCGTCACCGTCACCGTCGTGGACGAGCTACCCGGCGTCAGCGTGTAGGTGAAGGTGTCCGCCGGACCCGAGACGCTGTTGCAGTAGTTGGCGTTCGGCGTGTAGCTCACGCCCGTGCCGCCGCCGGTGATCACCACCGTGCCGTTGGCCGGCTGCGTTACCGAGCCGACGCTGATCGGACCGCCGTCGGCGTCGGTGTCGTTGGCCAGCACGTTGATCGGGTTGGGACCGGAGTCCTCGAGGACGGTCGCCGCGTCGGGCACCGCCACCGGATTGTCGTCCGCGCAGGTCACGGTCACCGAAACCGTCGCCGTCGAGCCGCCCGGCGTCAGCGTGTAGGTGAAGGTGTCCGGCGTCGTGCCCGGAGGCAGGTTGCAGTAGTTCGCGTTCGGCGCGTAGGTCACCCCGGTACCGCCGCCGGTGATCACCACCGTGCCGTTCGCCGGCTGCGTCACCGAAGTGATGCTGATCGGACCGTTGTCCGGATCGGTGTCGTTGGTCAGCACGGGGATCGGGGTCGCCCCCGAATCCTCGGCGACCGTCGCCGAGTCGTTGACCGCTGTCGGCGGCGTGTCCACCGCCACGATGGTCACCGTCGAGGTCGCCGTGTTGCTGTTGGCGGCGCCGTCGTTGGCCACGAACTGGATCACCCGCGGCGTCGTGTCGGGGTCGACGTCGGTGTTCTGATACCGCACCTTCCGGAGCACCGTCCGGAAGTTCGCCAGCGTGTCCGGGCCGGTCAGCGTCAGCACCCCGGTGGCGGCGACATAGTTGGCGGTGATCGAAGTGCCCGTCACGTCCGTGGACAGCGTCTCATTGCCGGTGTCCAGCAGGTTGGTGATCGTCACCGTCAAGGTCGCCAGGGTCGGGCTGTCGATGTCGGTCACTGTGGCGTCGGTTGGATCTTCGAGCAACACCGCCGGGGTCCCTTCCGTGAAGGTGACCGCGAAGTCGCTGCCGGTGGTCCCCTGGCTGTTGTCGGCGTCGAGGTCGACGACCGGGGCGTCGTTGACGCAGGTCACCGACACCGACACCGTCGCCGAGGAGCCGCCCGGAGTCAGCGTGTAGGTGAAGGTGTCCGGCGTCGTACCCGGAGGCAGGTTGCAGTAGTTCGCGTTCGGCGCGTAGGTCAGCCCTGAGCCGCCGCCGGTGATCGCCACCACGCCGTTGGCCGGCTGGGTGACCGCCGAGATGCTGATCGGACCGCCGTCGAGGTCGGTGTCGTTCGCCAGCACCGGAATCGCGCTGGCCCCCGAGTCCTCGCCGACCGTCGCGGTGTCATTGACCGCCACCGGCGCGTCGTCGGCGCAGGTCACCGTCACCGACACCGTCGTCGAGGAGCCCCCCGGGGTCAGCGTGTAGGTGAAGGTGTCCGCCGGACCCGAGACGCTGTTGCAGTAGTTCGCGTTCGGCTGGTAGGTCAGGCCCGTGCCGCCGCCCGTGATCACAACCGTGCCGTTGGCCGGCTGCGTCACCGCGGAGATGCTGATCGGGCCGCCGTCGGGGTCGGTGTCGTTCGCCAGCACCGGGATCGGGTTGGCCCCGGAATCCTCGCCGACGGTCGCCGTGTCGGCCACCGCGGTCGGGTTGTCGTCGACGCAGGTCACCGTCATCGTAACCGTCGTGGAAGAGCTCCCCGGCGTCAGTGTGTAGGTGAAGGTGTCGAGCGCCGTGCCCGGAGGCGTGTTGCAGTAGTTCGCGTTCGGCGCGTAGGTCAGCCCCGTGCCGCCGCCCGTGATCACCACCGTGCCGTTGGCCGGCTGCGTCACCGACGAGATGCTGATCGGGCCGCCATCGGTGTCCGTGTCGTTCGCCAGCACCGGAACCGGCGTGGCGCCAGAATCCTCGGCTACCGTCGCCGCGTCCGGCACCGCCACGGGGTTGTCGTCGGAGCAGGTCACTGTCACCGTCACCGTCGTCGAGGAACCCCCCGGCGCCAGCGTATAGGTGAAGGTGTCGAGCGTCGTGCCCGGAGGCGTGTTGCAGTAGTCCGCGTTCGGCGCGTAGGTCAGCCCCGTGCCGCCGCCCGTGATCACCACCGTGCCGTTGGCCGGCTGCGTCACCGAGGCGACGCTCTTCGGGCCGCCGTCGGGGTCCGTGTCGTTGGCCAGCACGGGGATCGGGTTGGCGCCCGAGTCCTCGGCCACCGTCGCCGCGTCGGCGACCGCGGTGGGCGCGTCGTCGGCGCAGGTCACCGACACCGACACCGTGGCGGTCGAGCCGCCCGGCGTCAGCGTGTAGGTGAAGGTGTCCGGCGTCGTGCCCGGAGGCAAGTTGCAGTAGTTCGCGTTCGGCGTGTAGGTCAGCCCCGTGCCGCCGCCGGTGATCGCCACCGTGCCGTTGGCCGGCTGGGTCACAGAGGTGATGCTGATCGCTCCCCCATCCGGGTCGGTGTCGTTCGCCAGCACGGGGATGGCCGTTGCCGGCGCGTCCTCGGCCACCGTCGCCGTGTCGTTGACCGCGGTCGGGTTGTCGTCGACGCAGGTCACCGTCATCGACACCGTCGCCGTGGTTCCCGGCCCGCCCGGCGCCAGCGTGTAGGTGAAGGTGTCGAGCGTAGTGCCCGGCGGGGTGTTGCAGTAGTTCGCGTTCGGCTTGTAGGTCAGCCCCGAGCCGCCGCCGGTGATCACCACCGTGCCATTGGCCGGCTGGGTCACCGACTGGATGGTCAGGGTGTCCCCCACATCCGGATCGGTATCGTTCGCCAGCACGTTGACCGGGGCGGCGGCCGCGTCCTCGACCACCGTCGCGGCGTCGGGGTTCGCGGTCGGCGGCGTGTTGAACAGGAGCAGCGCGTCGATGCGGAAGCAGAGGGCGTTGAGCGCGGCATCCTTGAAGCCGTAGAAGGCCCGCATGTCGGTGCCGGCCGGCGCGTCCGAGACCGGCTCGCTCGCCAGGAGGTTGGCGATGCTCCACTCGCCGATCGTCGTCCCGTTGAGGTCGCACACCGCGGCCCAGGCCACGCCGGCCGCGCCGAGGAGCAGGACGGCCAGCAGCACCGCGATCACGGTGCGCCGGCGCAGCAGGGCGACCGCCGCCACCGCCAGCACGAGACCGAGGAAGAGCAGGCCCCACTCGGAGAGGGTCGGGATTTCGGAGATGCTGGCTCCCTGCAGCAGGATCGGCGGCCCGTTGCCCGGGGTCGGCTGAGTCTTCAGCAGCTCGTCCCGCAGGACGGCGCCGTTGTCGAAGGCGAGCACCGCGAGCCGGATGATCGGCGGCTTGGTCACCGGCGACAGGCTCAGCGGATAAAAGGTCTCGATGACGCTGGTGCCGCCCGTGCCGTTGCTGACTCCCACCGGCCAGGGCAGGGGGTGGCCGGCCGGCGGGGTCACCGGGGTCGCGGCGCCGAAGGTCGTGCCGCTGACGCAGCTCTTCACCGTCGCCGCGGTCACCTGAGCCGAGGAGCCGCCCGTGACGACGGTCGTGGTCAGGATCTGCTCAACCCCCTTGAACGTCCCGGTCAACGTCGCGACGTCGCAGCCGGTGTTCTGTTGGTTGTCGAGGTCCAGAAGGATCTGGAAGCTCGACGTCGCCGCCGAGGCCGCGGGCACGAAGCCCGCCGCCAGGAAGAGGACGGCGAAGGCGATCCTGGATGAGGTGTATTTCAAGAAATTCATGGGAAGGCTCCTCGGCGGGACATCACACCCCTGCTCTCCGATCCACGGAGAGACAGACCACGGGCGAACAGGGTCAGCGATTGCGGACGGCATCGGTGGTGTTACCTAACACTCCACTCCGCCACGAAGCACCAGTCCGGATGAGAGAGCCGCTCCTTCAGGAGGCAGACGAATCACTACATACCGGTGCTGCGGGCAAAGACCTGTACTACGGTGCCCGTAGATTACCACAGGCTGGCGTAAGTGAAGAACCGAATGGGCAAACTCAACTTCCCTTCAAGTGCAAAAATGACAAAGCAGAGGGAGCGGCCGGCTCTGGTATGCTCCGGGAGAACTCTCCAGCCGTCGCCCGATGCCTGAAACGTCCCTGCCCGCTCCGGTCCCCGATTCACTGCTCGCGACCAAGCTCTACATCCCGGCCCTGCGCCCCAACCGGGTGCCCCGGCCCAGGCTGACGGAGCGGATGGAAACGGGAGCGGCGGGCCCCCTCACGCTGGTCTCGGCCCCGGCCGGGTTCGGCAAGTCGACGCTGCTCTCGGAGTGGATCCACCACGGCGGACGGCAGGTGGCCTGGGTGTCGCTCGACGAAGGGGACAACGACCCCGTCCGCTTCCTCTCCTACGCCCTCACCGCCCTGCGCAAGCTCCACCCCGGCCTGGGCGAGGATGCCCTGACCGTGCTGCGGCACGCGCAGAGCCCGGAGCCGGAGGAGCTGGAGCCGGTCCTGACCGGGCTGCTGAACGAGATCGACGCCGTGGCGGCCGACCTCGTGCTGGTGCTCGACGATTACCACGCCGTCGACAGCCGGGCGGTCCACCAGACGCTGCAGTTCCTGCTCGACCGGCTGCCGGCGCGCCTGCACCTGGTGATCGCCACGCGGGTGGACCCGCCGCTGCGCCTCTCGCGGCTGCGCGCCCGCGGCCAGCTCGCCGAGCTGCGCGCCCGCGATCTCCGCTTCACCTCCCAGGAGGCCGCCGACTTCCTGAACCAGGCGATGGGCCTGTCGCTCTCGACCGCCGACGTCGAGGCGCTGGAGGAGCGCACCGAGGGGTGGGCCGTGGGGCTCCAGATGGCCGCCCTCTCGCTCGCCGGGCGGCGGGATGTCGGGGGGTTCATCGCGCAGTTCACCGGCAGCCACCGCTTCGTCCTCGACTACCTCACCGACGAGGTGCTCTCCCGCCAGCCGGAGCCGGTGCGCGAGTTCCTGCTGAGCACGGCGATCCTGACCCGCCTCTCGGCCCCGCTCTGCGACGCCGTCACCCAGGGGAGCGACGGCCAGGAGATCCTGGAGACCCTGGACGCCGCCAACCTCTTCCTGATCCCGCTCGACGACACCCGGACCTGGTACCGCTATCACCACCTGTTCGGCACCCTGCTGCGCCACCAGCTCGAGCGCAAGGTGGGCAAGGCGGGGGTGGCGGCGCTGCACGAGCGGGCCGGCGACTGGTACGCCGCCAATGGCCATCCCGAGGACGCGCTGGAGCACGCGCTGGCGGCCGGAGCGCTCGACCGCGCCGCCGAGCTGATCTCCGAGCACGCCCTGCCGCGCCTGATGCGGGCCGACGCCGGGACGGTGATCCGCTGGATCCGCTCGCTCCCCGCCGAGTGGCTCGACCGCCGGCCGGAGCTGCGCCTCACCTACGCCTGGGCGCTCGTGCTTCAGCTCGAGGTCCGGGACGCCGAGGAGCAGGTGCGGGCGGCCGAGCAGGCGTTCGCGGCCGGTACGAGCCCGGAGACCGCGGGCAATCTCGCGATCCTGCGCGGCATCCTCACGCTCGTCGCCGGCCGCACCCGCGAGGCCATCGAGCTCTACGAGCGCGCCCTCGAGCGGCTGCCCGAGGACGCCGACTCCCTCCGCGGCTTCCTCTTCCTGGAGCTCGGCATGGCCTACCTGATCGACGACGACGTCGCGGCGGCCGAGCAGCTCTTCGAGAGGTCCCGGGAGGCGAACCGCCGCGCCGGCAACGTCTTCTGGGTCCTCACCTCCGAGTGGCACCTCGCCGAGATCCGGATCGCCCAGGGGAGGCTGCACGAGGCCCTCGCCCTCGCCCGGCAGTCGCTACGGCTGGCCGAGGGGGGCGGACGCAACGCGCCGGGCGCGGCGATGGCGCACGGCGTCCTGGCCGAGATCCGGCGGGAGTGGAACGATCTTCCCGCCGCCGTCGAGCTCGCCGGCCGGGCCTGGGAGCTGGGCAAGCAGGGGGAGATCGCCACCGGGCTCCTGGTGGGGAGCTTCACCATGGCCCGCGTGCTGCAATCGCTGGGGGACTTCCCCGGCGCCCTCGCCGCGCTCGACCGCGCGGAGGAGATCATGAGCCGGGCCGGGCAGCCGCGTTTCGTGGAGATCATCCACGCCCTGCGCGCCGGCATCCAGCTCGACCGCGGCCGGATCGACGGCGACCGGGAGGCCCTGGAGGCCGCCACCCGGTGGGCGCGGGACGCCGGCCTCCTCGGCGGCTGGCGGGAGGGCCTCGAAGAGAAGTTCCCGGGCATCCACCGCCGCGAGTTCCCCTTCCTGGTGGCCGTCCGCATCCTGATCGCCCGCGGCGAGACCAGCACCGCTCTCGACATGCTGCGGCACCTCCTCGCGATGGCGGAGCGCGGCGGACGCATCCACTCGATCGTCGCGATCCTGGTGCTGGAGTCGCTGATTCGGAACGCCCGCGGCGAGGGGGAGGCAGCCCTGGCCCCCCTGCGCCGGGCGCTGAGCCTCGCCGAGCCGGGGGGTTTCGTGCGCACCTTCGTGGACGAGGGTCCAGAGCTCGCGGGGCTGATCCGGCAGGCGGCGCCCGGGGCCGTCTCCCCGGACTACGCCCGCCGGCTCGCCGAGGCGTTCGGACCGGACGGGTCGGCCGCGGTGGCCGCGGTAGCCGCCACGCCCCCTCCTCCCCCGCCGCCCGCTCAGAATCTGCCGGAACCGCTCTCGGACCGCGAGCTCGAGGTGCTCCGGCTGATCGCCACCGGCCTCTCCAACGCCGACGCCGGCCGCAAGCTCTTCATCGCGCCGAGCACTGTCAAGAAGCACCTGGAGAACATCTACGCCAAGCTCGGCACCCGCAACCGGACCCAGGCGATCGCCCGGGCCCGGGAGGCGGGGGTGCTGTAGGGGGGGTTACCTGACCTCCCGCGCCGCCCCGCTCTGGATGGCGCGCTCGATCAGCGTCTTCATCTCCCTCTCGGCCTTGCGGCCGAGCTCTTCCTGCTGACGGCCGAGCTCCTCCTGCTGCTTGCCCAGCGCTTCCTGCTGGCGGCCAAGCTCTTCCTGCTGACGGCTGAGCTCCTCCTGTTTCCGGTCGAGCTCCCGCTCGCGCCTCTCGAGATCCCGGTCGTCGGCGTCGCCGCCACGGCGGGCGCGATCGGCGGCGAGGGCCCCCTGCTCGGCTCCGAGGGCACCCTGCTTCGCCCCTAGCGCGCCCTGCTTGGCGCCCAGCGCGCCCTGCCGCCCGCCCAGCTCACCCTGCCGGCCGCCGAGCTCCCCCTGGGCCTTGGAGAGATCCTTGACCTGCTGGAGGAGGGCGGCGTCGCGGACGACGTACTCCTTGCCGTCGTGGCGGAACCAGAGGAAATCCTCGTGCGAGTTGGTCCGCATCCGCTTGACCCGCCTCAGGTCATCGCTCGAGCCGCTCATCGTCGCCGAATCGTCGTCGCCGTACAGCAGCACATAGGAGTCATCGTTGTCGCCATGCTGATACCAGGTCCCGGAGGAATGCTTGGGGGGAGCCGGCGGCTTGGGGGCCCGGGGCGGCGCGGGAGGTGCCGGGGGCGGAGCCCCGATCGAGGCCAACTGCGCCATGGGCCGCGGGGCGACTCCGGGGCGAAGCGCGCCGGCCGGCGCCAGGGCCGGGAGGGCACGAGGGGCAGGCCCCACCGCCGGCAGGGGCGCCATGGGAGCCAGAGCCGGCCGCGGCGTTGGCCCCGGCAGCTCCGCCACACGAGGCGCGAGGGCCGGCCGTGGCGTCGTGGCCGGGACCGGGACCGGCAAAGCCGCGCGGGGAGTCCGCACGGGCCGGGGAGTGCGGGGAGACTTGGGAACGGCCGAAGCCACCACCGGAGCGTACTCGTGCCCAACCGCGCCTGCCACGCCGCCGGCGATGGCACCCTCGACGCCGCCCGCCACACCTCCCTCGACCCCCTCCTGGATACCGCCCTGGACACCCTCCTCGACGGCTTCCGGAGCCTCGGAAGCTTCGGCGGGCTCGGGAGTGGGGGCGAATTCCGGAGCCTCCACGGCATCCGGGACCGCCGCCGGTTCCGGAGCCTCCGCGACCTCGGGAGCGGGCGTCGCCTCCGGCGCGTGATCCTGCGCCACGATCCGGAGCGGCACGAGGCCGGCGAGAACCGCCGCCCCGGCGAGCCACCACCAGCCGGAAACGCGGCGTTTATGATCGTTCTGCTGAAGCATTTGAAGTCTCCTTTTCAGGTTCTGCAGGGAGGGCGAGGCACCCGCGACGGCGAGACCGGTCTCTCGCGGAGCCACACCCCACCGTAGAAGTAGACGCCCGTAGGCCTGGGGCGCCGACCCCAGGATTCGGAGCACTTCGGCGTCGCACGCGGCTTCGCGGGCGATCGCGTATTCGCGGACGGCCAGGGCCGCCAAGGGGTGAAAGAAGAAGATCCTGTGCGCCAGGGCCGGCACCCATCCGAGCCACAGATCCTTGCGGCGCAGGTGGACCAGCTCGTGGCAGAGCGTCATCGAGACCTCGGCCGGGGTCAGCCGCTCGAAGCCGGAGCGGGGGATCAGCACCACCGGCTGCGCCAGGCCCGTCACCTGCGGCGTCCGCACCTCGCCCGAGCCGCGCAGATCCGGAGCCCGGCGAATCCCCAGCCGCTCGCAGATCTCCGCGAACGCCGCGCGCACCCAGGGCTCGCGCACCGGCTCCGCGGAGCGGACGATCCAGCGGGTATACCGGAGCTGGCGGAACGCCTTCCGGCAGAGAATCAGGAGCCCGGCGATCCAGAGGGCCACCAGGGCCGCGGCACTCGCCTCTCGAAACAAGGTCTTTTTCCCCTCTCCCGGTGAGGGAGGGCGGGAGGGGACGGGAGAGGGGTCAGGGGTGAGGGTCCGGCTGGGGGCGCCGTCCCCTGTCCTTATAGATAGCGGCCGGGCGTCCGCCACCGGCGCGGCGCTCATCGCGGCCGGCAGCAGGGGGAGCCGCACCGCCGGCAGCGCGACCAGCCCCAGCAGCAGCTTCAGGCACGCCGCCCACCAGAGCCCGCAGCGCAGCGAGGCCGGCAGGCGCGGCAAGAGGCGGCAGACGATCCAGATGCCGGCGATGAAGAGCCCGCCCTCGATCGAAGCGCGCGTGAGCGTGCCGACGAGCGTCCCGATGCCCTCCCAGGCGCTCATGCCTCCTCCTTCCGCTTCGACTGGAGCTTGGCGACCAGCTCCTCGAGATCGGCGAGATCCGCGTCCGAGACCTCGGCCTCTTCGGTCAGGTAGGTCACGAAGGGGGACACGGAACCGCCGAGCGTCCGCTCGACGAACGACTTCACCACGTCCCGCAGCACCTCGCCGGCCGGCGCCGGGGAGAAGTATTGAAAGACCCCATCGACCTGGCGGCGATCGAGATGACCCTTCTGGCGCAGCCGCTCCATCATCGTGAGCACCGTCGAGCGGGCCAGCCCGCGCGGCGCGCCGAAGCCCTCCACCGCCTGGCCCACCGTGGCCGCCCTCTGCTCCTCCACGTACTGCAGGAGCGCCAGCTCCTGGTCTCCGATGGATTTGGGTCTCATGTGTTCTTCTCCCGAACTGCAGTCGTTGCCTACATCTGTCGCCATGATATGTCTGACGACAGTTGTCGTCAAGGGGTTTTACGGGGGAGGATGGGGAAAGTTGGCGGGATGACGCCAGGGCTTCGATCTCCTGACTTCTCGTCCAGAAGTGGAGTCCAGACACATATCCTATGTAGGCCACAGCATGGGGGCCACCGTAGGGGGCACCCTCGCGGGCATCGAGAAGCGCCCGGACGCCTACGTCCTGATGGCAGGCTACCCCTCGCTCACCCATGCCATGCGGCACAACTCCGATCCAGGGGCCATCGCCTTCCAGGCGCCCCTCGACGCTCTTCATTACGTCGGCCGCGCCACTCCCGCGAAGCTCCTTTTCCAGTTCGCGAAGCGGGATGAATTCATCACCCCTTGGGACGCGGCGGCGTATCTCCAAACGGCGAGCGGTCCCAAGGAGTTGAAGTGGTACGACACGGATCACTCCCTCAACGAGGAAGCGCGGCGGGATCGGGTTGAGTGGCTGGGGCGGGTCTTGTCCCCTCCCTGACGTAGAATGTGCCCATGCCGAAGTCGACGATCACGGTCAGGCACCAGACTACGGTTCCCAAGGAAGTTCGGGAGAAGCTCGGTCAGTCATGGTATGAGACCGCCCACGCGGCCCCTGGACCCGAATCATGAACGCCTCGGGAAACTTCGCGCTCGTACGGCTGGACGAATGCCCCCGACGACGGCACGACGCAAGGTTTGGGACCCACGAATTCGGTCGTCCGACCCACGGGTCCAACCTCGCGACCCACGGGTCCAACACCGCGACCCACGGGTCCAGCACCGCGACCCACGGGTCCAGCACCGCGACCCACGGGTCCAGCACCGCGACCCACGGGTCCGACACCGCGACCCACGGGTCCAACTCTCTACTTCATGGGAGCGATTGCCTGTGATCGATCTGATCTGCAGCGGTACCTGAGGAACCTGCCGCAAGGCGGTCGCCTTGCTGAACGAGAAGGGTATCGAGTACCGCTATCGTGACTACGTCAAGGACCCGCTGACTGAAACCGAGATCCGGAACGTCCTTGCCCGCCTCGGCCTCCGCCCCAGGGACGTGCTCCGCACCAAGGACCCCGCCGTCCAGGAACTGAGCCTCACCGGCGACGAACCGGACGCTGTGCTCATCGCCGCCATGGCGCGGCACCCCACCCTGCTCCAGCGCCCGATCGGCCTCGCGGGAGACCGGGCCGTCGTGGGGCGTCCGCCGGAGAGGTTGCTGGAGTTGGTGAGCGGCTGACGGGAACGACGTGGAATTTGTACCGTCCTTCCGTGCCGCCGCTCCTTTCGTCGTCCTCTTACGATATCTTTGACGCCTCTTGGGAGACTCCCTATACTCGGAGCCATGGTCCAGCCCGCCTGGAAGACGCCGCCCGAGGAGAGCGAAGAGCCGGAAGATGACGAGAACGGCGTCACGCTCCTCCAGCGCTGGGTCGAACGTCCCGGAGGCCGCCTCGAGTTGGTCGAGATCCCGCTCACACCGGAGCTTTTTCTCGACCCGCAGCTCGAGGACAAAATGGTCCAAGGGGAATTTCACGCCAGCCTGATGGCTGAGCTCAAGGAACTGCTGAGCCGGTATTTTCACTCCCAGCCGGACGTCAAGGTGCTGATGGACGTCAAGCACCTGCTCGGCCGCGGTCTCCCCGGACCCGCTCCGGACATCTCGATCATCCGTGGAGTCCGCCATCCGGAACGCGAGCGCCGCAGCTTCAACGTGGTGAAAGAGGGGGTCGCCCCCTGTTTCATCCTGGAGATCGTCTCGTACTTCGATGCCCGCATCCGCCGGACGGATGAAGTCGACAAGGTGAAGCTCTACGAGCGAATCGAAGTCGAGGAGTACTTCCTGGTCGACATGCCTCGGAAGGGAACGGGGGGGCAGTTCCAGCTCAAGGGCTACCGCCTGAGTTCGGATCGCCGTTACCGTCTGATCGAGCCGGACGACCACGGGCGTCTTCTCTCCGGGGAGACCGGGCTCCTCTTCGGGGTTTCTCCCAATGGGGGGCGGGTCGAAGTCTTCGACGCCGCCAGCGGAGAGCGTATCCGGACGCCTCTCGAGGAAGTGGAAGCCCGCAAGGCGGCGGAGGCGGAATTGGCGCGGCTCCGGGCGGAGATCGAGCGGCTCAAAGGGACGAGGGGCTGATCAAGCCGCCCCCGTCAGCTTCTCGATCACCCGGTCCCACGTCACCTCCCGCACCCTCCCCTGCCCCGCCAGCCCCATGGCGCGGGCCCGCTCGTGATCTTTATAAAGCTGATCGATCCTCGCGCCGATCTCTTTCGGAGAGTCGGGCGGACAGACGAAGCCGTTCACGCCGTCCTCCACGAATTCGAGGACGCCGCCGGCATCCGCGGTGCTGATCACCGGCTTGGCGGCCTTGAAGGCTTCGACGGTGACGTAGCCGTAGTCCTCGTCATAGGGGGCGTAGTAGACGCCGAGGCAGCTCGCGTAGTGCTCGACGACGTCGCGGTCATCCGCCCAGCCGAGAAGCTCGACCCTGCCGCGCAGGCCGAGGCGATCGATCAGGGCGTCCAGGTTCTCGCGCTCGGGGCCGGTGCCGGCGATGCGGCAGCGCACGGGGGTCTCGGTGTGCTTCATCGCCCGGATCAGGAGATCGAAGCGCTTCAGCGGATCGAGGCGGCCGATCGAGAAGATGAAGTCCCCGGAATCCCCGGCATGGTAGAGCCGGTCGAGCTTGGGCGGCGGATAGAGCACCTCGGCCTCGACCTGATTGAAGCGGCGCAGGCGGTCCGCGACGTTGCCCGAGATGGTGTAGACGGCCCGCGCCTCGGAGAGGGTGCGCCGGTCCATGGCGCGGATCATCTCCAGCGCCCTGGCGTCCCGCGGCTGCTCCGCGGAAAAGTCGCTGTAGCGCGTGCCCAGCAGGTCGTAGGCCTGCCGGAGCTGATGGATCAGCCAGACGACTTTGTTGGGATGTTTGATCAGATAGGACGGAAAACGCGTCGCGATGACGAGATCGATCCGCTTGCCCGCCGCCTCGGTGAGGTTCACCAGCCGCCAGGCGAGGCTGCCTTTCAGCAGCTCGGTCCGCGTCGGCCAATGGAACGGCAGCGCGACGACGTCCACCTCGAAACCGCGGGATTTCAGCTCGTCGCGCAGGGAGTCGACGAGCATCTCGGCCCCACCATACGCGAACGGGATCTTGGTGGCGCAGATGACGATCCGCGGCTTCACGCGCCGTCCTCGCCGGGACGGTTCTTCTCCTCGAGGCGGCGCTCCAGGGCCTCGATCCGGCCGCTGAGCTGGCGCAGCTCGCGCGCGGTCCGCTCCTGCGCCTCCACGAGATCCTCGATCAGCCGCGCCGCCGCCTGGTTGTAGCCGTTCTGCTGCTCGAGCACGGGGCGCGTGAACCACTTGAGGAACAGTTTGTAGAAGGCTTTCCGCGCCAGCACGATCACCCGTCCCAGGCCGGGACGATGGGAGAAGGCGACCGGCTCCTGCACGTACTCCTGCTGTTTCAGGGCGAGCAGCCCGCTGCGCGTCTCCTCGCCGCCGCCGGCGAGCGTGGTCGACTCGGCGCGGCGCTGCCGCACGCCGGAGCGGACCTTCTGGAGGACCTCGGCGACGCGGAGGTCTTCCGATGGAGGCGGAACGGGATCGGGCATGCCGGGGTTGATCATAAGGCACGTCCCCGCCCCCCGGGGCTCGCAGCCTCAGGAACCGATCCGCCCGCTGATGCTGGCGAGGACCGCCAGGAGCTCTTGCAGCTCGATCGGCTTGGCCAGGTGGGCCTGGAAGCCGGCCAGGAAGGCCCGTGACCGGTCCTGGCTGCTGGCATAGGCGGTCAGCGCGACGGCCGGGGTGCGTCCCCCCTGCTCTTTGGGTAGCTGGCGGATAGCCTTGATCAGCATGTAGCCGTCCATCTCCGGCAGGCCGATGTCGGAGATCAGGGCGCCGGGGAGCCAGGCGGAGATCCGCTCGAGCGCCTCGGCCGCCGTCTCCACCATCTGGACGACCGCGCCGCAGCGCGACAGCTCGGCCAGCAGCAGCTCCCGCGCGTCGGGCTCGTCGTCGACCACCAGGATCCGCAGGCCGAGCAGGTGCGGTGGGCAATCCACGCCCCCGGCCGCCAGCGCGCCGTTGGCCGGAACCTCGGCCTGATCCGCCCGTAGTGGCGATAGCGGCAGGTGCACGGTGAAGACGGCGCCTCGCCCCTTGCCCTGGCTGAAAGCCGACACGCTCCCCCCGTGCAGCTCGACGAGGTGGCGGACGATGGCGAGCCCCAGGCCGAGGCCCTGGTGGATGCGATCGACCCCTCCATAAGCCTGCCGGAAGCGGTCGAAGACGTGCGGCAGGAAGGCGGCGTCGATGCCTTCCCCGTCGTCGCTGACGGTGATGGCGGCGGAGGACTCGGCGCGGGTCAGGTGGAGGTGGACGTGCCCTTCCTTGCCGGTGAACTTGACGGCATTGGAGAGCAGGTTCCAGGCCACCTGCTGCAACCGCGCGGGGTCGCCCATGATGATCGACGCCCCGGGGTCGAGCACGGAGTGGATGGAGATGCTCTTGGCCTCGGCGCTGGGACGGATGCTGTCGAGGGCGGCCCGGGCCACGTCGAGGAGGTTGATCGCCTGGACGTCGAGGCGCATCTTGCCGCTGATGATGCGCGAGACGTCGAGCAGGTCCTCGATGAGCTTGGCCTGGGTCTTGGCGTTGCGTTCGATGACGTCGAGCGCGTGGGCCATGCGTTCCTGGTCGAGCTGGTTGGTGCGCGCCAGGCGGATCCACCCGAGCATGGCGCTGAGGGGAGTCCGCAACTCGTGGCTCAGGGTGGCGAGGAAGTCGTCCTTCGCCAGGTTGGCGCGCTTCAGCTCCTCGGTGGTGGCCCGCAGCTCGTGGTTGAGCGCCTCCAGCACGGCGGCCCGCCGGAGTACGATGGCGCCGATGGCATGGCCGAGCTCGACGGCGATCTCGACCTGCCAGGGCTGCCAGGGCAGGGATCCCCCTTGAATGGTCTCCTTCCACAGGGCGAACGAGCCGCGCGGGCTGAGGCGGGGCGCGCCATCCTTGAGCGAGGCCGTCTTGTTGGGATCGCCCGCCCAGTTGACGGTCAGCTCGACGCCGGGGCGAAACCAGAGGAGGTGGCTCTCGCCCGCGCGGTCGAGAGGCACGGCGAGGAGGCCGGCCGCCACCTCGACGTAGCCCGCGGCCGCCGTCGTCTGCGACGCCAGGCGCTCGGTGTTAAAGAATCCCCGGTCATCCCGTGACCGCAGCCACCTCGCCAGGGCCTCGACGACCCGCGGCGGCGGCGGCGCGCCGAAAGCCGTCGTCCTGCCGGCATGGACCAGCGCGGCGCCCCCGGCGTCGACGATGGCGAGCAGGTCCTGGGCCCCCAGCGTGAGGCCGGCGGCGAGATCGTCGGCATCCGAGAGGTGCTGGATCAGCGCGCGCAGCCGGTCGTCGACCCGGGCGCGCTGCTCCAGGCGTTCGGACCGCTCGCCCGCGGTGATCAGCCACGACAGGGTCTGTGACAGGAAGTCGCAGGCGGCCCGCACATCGTAGGAGACGAACCGCGGCGCGTAGTGATGGCAGAGGAGCAGGCCCCACAGCCGCCCGTCGACCACCAGAGAGACCGACATCGAGGCGTGGATGCCCATGTTCCGCAGGTACTCGACGTGGATCGGCGAGATGCTGCGCAGAACGGAGTAGGTGAGGTCGAGAGGCTCCCCGGTCACCGGGCTCAGCGGCGGCTCGATGGGCACCGGCTGGTAGGCGACGTCGACGATCAGGCGCAGGCGGTTGAGGAGGTAGAGCCGGCGCGCCTGCGACGGGATGTCGGAAGCCGGATAGTGCAGGTCGAGGTACGACTCGAGGCCCTCGCGGACGCTCTCGGCGATCACACGGCCGTTGTCTCTATGATCGAAGCGGTAGACCATGACCCGGTCGAACCCCGTCATGGCCCGCACCTCGACCACGGCGGCGCGGCAGAGGGCTCCGATCTCGGTGAACGCCTGCAGGCGCGCCACCGCGGTGCGCGCCCGCAGATAGAAGTCGTTGAAGGAGAGGCTCTCGGGCGACGTCGCCGGCTCCAGCTCCACCAGCAGTCCCTCGGGGATCCGGCGCGCGATGGCGTCGAAGAGGGCGCCGCCATGGAGCGCCTGCGTCTTGATCAGCGTCGCGTGGGCCGGGGAGCTGTCATGCGCGAGTTGGGCCAGAGCGGTGACGCAGTCGCCGTCGAGCAGCTCGCCGATGGGACGGCCCGGCCCGGCGGCGGCGCCGAAGACCTGTCCGGCGTTGGCGCTCTGCTGGAGGATGGCGAGGCCGGGGATCGAAAGCACGAACAGGACCCCGTGCGGCTGGATGGCGCCGCTGAGATGGATCGGCTCGCGGTCGCAATTGCTGAGATCGACCTGGAACGTCATTGCCCCCTCGCTCATCGCGCGCTCCAGCCGGCGAGCAGAGCCCGGAAGGTGGCCACGGCGGCGGCCACCAGGGCGCTCCCGGCCTCGCCGTGAGCCGCCCCGTAGGCGCCGACGGCGGCGCCGAAGCGCCTCCACATGACGCCGACGTCGGGATAGGCGTCGAGATAGCTCGTCGCGCCGTCGACGCGCGCGCCCAGCACTTGGGCGAGGTGGCGCCGGATCAGGCGTCCGCCGAGGGTCGATCCCTCGAGCACGTAGAGAACGCCCAGGGCTTCGGCGACGCTCGCGCAGGGAAGCGATGGGTGGCGATCCGGCGCGGGAGGGGCGAGCGCGCCCAGGGAGGCGGCGAGCCGGTCCAGATCACGATCGAGGAGAGGCAGCTTGCGCCGGTCTTCGACGTCGGGAAGGACAGCCGCCAGGCCGGCCACCTGGGCCAGGCGCGGCTCGACGGCGGCGTGAACGGCCCGCATCTCCGCCAGGTAGTGGCGATAGTCGCCCAGCGCCAGGTCGGGGGCCATCATCCCCGTCGCGCGCTCCAGGAGGGCGTGCTCGGCGGCGGTCTCCCGGCGGAGCCGGTCCATCATCGAAAGAGCTTGCAACCGCTGCAAAGGCTCTCCTGACACTTCCTCAACAAGACTGCTCAATCCTGCGCCTCCCCGCTGAATGAATCCCATTGACCCGCTCTTCGCCGCAGGGTTTTTGCAGCAATGGTGTCATCCGGCGCCAGCCGCAGCCTACGGCCCCTCGCCCGTGAAGTCCAGGAACACCCCGAGATTGCGCGGATCCTGGCTCCTGGGATCGACGCGCGCGGGCACGATGCCGGCGGTGGTCTCCAGGGTGAGGCGGTAGAAGCGCTCGCGGGGGGAGGCCGGAAAGAAGCCGAGGTCGCGGGCCACGGGAGCCACGGCGAGCTCGACAGGGGTGCCGCCGCGCTTGCCGTCGGTGTTGAAGCGGACGGTCAGACGGTCGGCGCCGCTGTCGAGCGTCAGCGTGTTGTTGGCCGCGAGAGCATAGACGGTGAAGGCCAGCCGCGAGATGGGTTTCGGAGAGACGACGATCACCTCGGAGCGCGTCGCGCCCCGCACCCAGACGCCGTTCGGATGATGCTCCTCGGCGAAGAAGCTCGCCCGCGGAACGATCCAGACGGCGTCCCCCCAGGTCTGGGCGAAGAAGCCTGGAAGATGGTCGCCCGGGAGCAGGGTCAGCTCGAGCGGCAGGCGCTGGAAGGCGGGAGCGGCCACGGGGTTTTGAACGGTGAGCGCCAGGACGGTCCAGAGCCCGGCGGCGGCGTAGGGGATCGCGAGGCTCCGGCGGCCGTAGAGACGGCCCGGCAGGAAGAGGAAGGCCGGATAGACCAGCGCGAGATAGCGGCTGCCGAGAAAACCCGGGGTCCCCGCGAAATCGTGAGGGTGGCCGATCAGGACCAGCCCGGCATAGGCCAGCAGGGCGGCCAGCAGGAGATGCCGCGAGCGGTCTTTTGGCCCCACGAGATAGAGGGCGAGGGCGAAGAGAGCGAAAGGGAAGTAGGGCAGCAACCCGGTGAAGCGGCCGGCGAGGAGGTACCAGAGGTTGCGCGGCAGGAGCCGCAGGCCGGTCGCGAGGCTTGGGCGCGCCTCCTCCCCCGGGTACCCCTCCCAAAGGTCGCGCGGGCTTTCGAGCGGGAACTGGGCCACGAAGGTGCGGCGCTGGACGCCGCCGAAGGCGGTCCACTCCCCCGTGCCGGCGCGCTGGAACAGGGCGAGGAGCCCGGCCGCGAGCAGCGCCGCGGCGACCAGGGCCGCGAGCCCGCGCCAGCGCCGCCGCATTGCGAGGTCGATCAGGATAGGCAGGCCGAGTAGCGCGAGCAGAGGGCTCGACGTCAGGGCCGCGCCGAGCAGGACCCCCGCCCCGGCGAGGAGCGCGAAGTGGCCTCTTTCCGGCTCCGGGAGATTCCTCAGGCGCTGCCAGGCGAGCAGCGGGAAGAAGCCGCAGGCCATCAGAAAGACGTCGGGCTCCAGCCGGAACGCGTAAGCGAACGCCGCCGAGGCGAAGAAGAATCCGGCGACGAGGAGGCGCTCTTCGGAAAAATGCCAGAGGGCCGCGCCCGCCATGGCGAGGAACAGGGCCATGTTGAAGAGGGCGATCCCGCGCGGGCCCAACAGGGCGTAGAACGGCAGGGCCGCCAGCGGATAGGCGACGGGCCTGCCGTAGCGCAGGGTCTTGCCGCCGTCGTTGGTGAACAGAGTGAGGCCGGCCGGGCCGCCATCCCAGATCCGCCCGGCGCGGGCGAGGTCCGGCTCGCGATAGGCGAGGTCGTGATCGTGCCAGAGGCTCTGGACGATCATCACCGAGGTCGCCTCGTCGCCGGCCGGAAGTGGAGCGCGCAGGCCGGCCAGGGACCAGGCCAGGGCCAGGAGAAGCAGCGCCGGGCAGAGGAGGAGTAAGGGTCTGGGGCGCATGGCTCAGTGTGGGGACGGGGCTTTCGGAATCGGCGTAAAGATACACTCTTCGCCGGAATGAAGGAAAAACCGAGGGAAAAACGTCTGGCACGTAGGGCCGGGGCGCCGTCTCGCCACCCGGGATTGAAATCCCGGGCTACCCACGGACGCCCCTTCCCGGGGCTCTGCAAGAGAACGGGTTGGGGGGAGTCCCGGAGGGGACGATCGTCGGTAGCCCGGGATTTCAATCCCGGGCGGCAAGCGCACGCTGATCCTCCAGGAGGCTCCTGCTGACTCTCCTCCGCGCCGTCCTCCGCTTCGGCTCCCCGCGCCGGCTCCGCCGCACGTTCCTCTGGCTGCTGGAGATCGCGGGAGAGATCCGCCGCCGCCGCGCGGAGCCCCGCCTGACGGTGGCGGTGGACGTCAACTCGTTCTACGAGGCGCTGACCGGGGTGGGCTGGTATCTCCATCAGATCCTCGTCCATCTGGCGGACCGGGACGACCTGCGGCTGCGGCTCTATGGCCAGAGCCTGGTCGAGTCGGACCCGGGAGCGCCGCGGCCGGTGGTGGCCTTTCCGCCGGGGCCGGCGATCGAGCGAATTGTCTTCGAGGCGCCGGACGGGCTGGTGGTGCCGCCGTGGCGGGCGAATCAGATCCTCCGCCGCCTCGCTCCCCTGCTCGCGGCGGCGGATGGCAACCGGGTGATCTTCGCGCCCAACTACCTCTTTCCCCCGCTCTTCCGCTTCGCCCGCGGGGCCCGGGTGGCGACGATCCACGATCTCGGATGGATCAAGGTTCCCTGGGCGGTGCGCCCGGATTCGGCGGTGGCGCTGCGCGAGCGGCTGGAGCGGACGCTCTTCGAGGCCGATCTCCTGCTCACCCCCTCGGAGGCGGCGCGGCGGGAGCTGATCGGGATCGGCGTGGCGCCGGCCCGCGTGCGGGCGATCCACCACGGCACCGGCGTCCTGTCCGAAGCCGCGCCCGCTCCTCTGCCGCCGCGGACGCCGGCCCGTTACGCGCTCCACGTGGGAACGGTGGAGCCGCGCAAGAACGTCCCGGCCCTGCTCGCGGCCTGGCGGCGGCTGCGGGAAAGGGGGATCGATCCGCCCCCGCTCGTGCTCTGCGGCGGCTTCGGATGGAAATCCGCGGAGGTCCGCCAGGAGATCGCCACCGCCGAACGGGAAGGGTGGGTGGTCCATCTCGGCTATGTGGGGGCGGGCGAGCTGGCCGCCCTCTACGCCGGAGCCGAGATGGTGGCGCTCCCCTCTTTCTACGAGGGATTTGGCCTGCCGGCCATCGAGGCGCTCTCGGCAGGCGCGCCGCTGGTGGCGAGCGATCTGCCGGTGCTGCGCGAGGTCGCCGGCGACGCCGCCCTCTACGCCCCCCCGGAGCGGCCGGACCTCTGGGCGGAGCGCATCGCAATGCTGCTAGCGGACGGCGATCTGCGCGAGGAGCTGCGGCGGAAGGGGCGGGAGCGGGCGCGGCTCTTCGATTGGGGGCGGTCGGCGGAGGAAACGGCGCGGGCGTTCCGGGAGGTGGGGGCGTGAGGGTCAGCCGGTTCAAGGCCTTTTGCCGGTTGAGGCGATCTGCTCTCCGAATCCTCACCCTCGGTCCCTCTCCCGGGGGGAGAGGGAGGGCCCGCTGATGAGGCGACAACCTTGAGCGCAGGGCCCTCCCTCTCCACGGAGTGGAGAGGGATCGAGGGTGAGGATTCGAAGGGCAGATCGCCCCAACCGGAACAGCCGCTAAAGCCGCCACACATTTCCAAGTAAACTGCGCCTCCCATGCCCACCGGCCGCTACGATCGCATCACCCGCCTCGCCCTGCCCCTTCTGCTCGCGGCGATCCTCCTGGCGGGGGCGGTGATTCCGGACTCCTGGCGCGCGTTCCAGATGCTGGTCCTGGCCACGATGCTGGCGGCGCTCTGGGTGGCGGGGTCGCGCCTCGCCCGCTGGCTGGTGCCGGATTTCGGGCCGGCTTCCCACGGGGTGGCGGCGTTCACGTTCGCGGTGGGGGTCGCGGTGGTGCCCGCGACGTGGCTCGGGCATTTCGGCTGGCTGCGGCCGGCGCCCTTCCTGATCTGGACGGTGGCGGCCTGCCTGCTGTCGCTACTGCGTCCGGGTTCGAACGTAGGGGCGGGGCTTGCCCCCGCCCGGGAGGGGACGAGCCCCTCCCCCACGCCAAAATCCTGGGAGCGGATCGACCTCGCCCTGCTGATCATGGCGGCGCTGGCGATCGCCCTGGTCGGCCTCTACGACATGGCGCGGCTGCGCTGGGCGCCGGCGGGGCCTCACGGTTTCGACGACGTCTCGTATCACCTGTCGGCGGTGGCCACCTGGATCCGCTACGGGGACCTGCGGATGATCCGCTTCTCGATGGGGGACCCGAGCACGCCGTTCTACCCGATCCTGGGGGAGATGGCGTCCTGGGTGCTGATCGCCCCCTTCCGCGACAGCGACGTGATGGCGCGCTGG
>JBDSHF010000270.1:0-12057 GCA_039918595.1 Thermoanaerobaculia bacterium | reverse complement strand
CCCAGGGCGATGCCCTGGGCTAAAGAAGCCCGGGCCTTCAGCCCGGAAAGGCAGGGCGGCGGTCAGGCTACCGCCCCGCCTCCGGACCCTCCACCACCGGCGCCTCGGGCTCCAGGTCCCGGGCCAGCACGCCGTAGCCGGAGGTGCCGATCAGGAGCTGGTCGCCGAGGACCCGGGCGGCGGAGATGTCGCGGGCGGGCACGGGGACGTCCACGGCCTGGAACTTGCGGGTCTGGCGGTCGAAGAGGCGGACGGTGTCGCCGCTCACCATCAGGGCGGGACGGCGGTCGTCGCCGGTGGGGATCAGGCGGGTGGACTCACCCGTCAACTGCTTCCACTCGGCGTCCGGGCTGGTCAGGGTGTAGGTGCCGCCGGTGCCCCAGAGCAGGAGCTGGTCCTGCAGGCGCAGCAGCCGCCCCCCCTCGAACGGGGTGGGGATGGTGTGGTTGGCGTCCGCGGTCAGCCGGTAGAGCCCCTGGGCGTCGGTCACCCAGAGGGCGTTGCCGTAGAAGGCGACGGAGCGCGGCGCGCCGTGCTTGTAGGGGCGCGGCGAGAACAGCTTGCCCTTCAGCTCGTAGAGGCCGGCCGGCGTGCGGGCGAGCAGGCGCGGGCCGTCCGCCACGAACTGCTCGACGGTGCCGTCGCCCAGGTCGCGCACCCAGTGCCACCCCTCGCCGCGGCGCTCGAAGAGCCCCTTCTCGGTGGCGGCGAAGATCCGCCCCTGGTGGACGGCGATGTCGAGGACGAACGGCAGCGGGACGAAGCCGTCGAAGGTCTTGCCGCCGTCGAGCGAGGAGTAGATGCCGGAGAACGGCCCGGCGTGGTTGACGGCGACCATCAGCTCCTTGCCGGCCACGGCGAAGGTGGAGACGCGGGTGTTGATCATCCCGGCGGTCGACGGCCGCAGCGTGGTGCCGCCGTCCTCGGAGATCCAGACCCCGGACCCCTCGGTGCCGAAGATCAACTTGTCCGGCCGCGATGGGTGGAAGGCGATCGACTGCACGGAGATCGCCGGATCGCCGACGCGGCGAAAGCTCTTGCCGCCGTTGTCGGAGATGTGCAGGCCGGCGACGGTGCCGGCGAGCAGGCGGCCGTTGGGCAGCGCGGCGAAGCTGGGGGTGCGGCGCTCATCGAAGCCCTCTTTGGTGCGCTCCCACTTCGCGCCGCCGTTCAGGCTGTGGTAGACCCAGCCGCAGGTGGTCGCCCAGATCTCGCCGGGCTTGCCCGCCACCGGGTTCAGGCTGAACACCTCGGAATCGAGGACCATC
The DNA here is from genome assembly GCA_039918595.1 of Thermoanaerobaculia bacterium. Taxonomy (GTDB): domain Bacteria; phylum Acidobacteriota; class Thermoanaerobaculia; order Multivoradales; family UBA5704; genus DATARR01. The sequence continues at coordinate 10,789 of JBDSHF010000270.1, read as the reverse complement.
CCGTCGAACACCCCGGCCCAGGTCTTGCCGGCGTCGTTGCTCTTGTAGGCGCGCCGCCAGGTGCCGGCGATCACGCTGTCCGGCTGGTCGGGATCGACCATCAGGCTGGTGACCTTCTGCATGTCCGGCTGCTCGGCGGTCAGCCGCCGCCAGGTGGCGCCGCCGTCTTCCGTGCCGTAGACCCCGGAGAGGGTGCCGGCGTAGACGCGCCCCTCGTGGCCGGGGGTGAGCGCCAGGGTGTAGACCGGCTCCTCCGCCGGCAGCCCCTCGCGGACGCGGGAGATCCAGGTCTTGCCGAGGTCGTCGGAGGAGGCGACGTGGCCGCCCCCCCAGATGCCGCGCAGCGCCGCCCAGACGCGGGCGGGGTTGTTGGGATCGAAGCGGAGGTTGTTGACCACCCAGCCGGGGAACGGCAGGTGGGGGCCGGCGTTGGCCCAGGTGCGGCCGCCGTTGCGCGACAGATAGACCTGGCCGGACGCGGTGCCGGCGAGCACCAGGTCGGGGTTCTCGGGCTGCACGGCGACCGTCCGCACGTCGCCCCCCCAGATCGGCAGGTAGCGCCAGTCCGGAGCGGCGGCCCGCGCCGGGGCCGCCGCTACCGACGCCATGCAGAGCAAACACGCCACGCAGAGCAAGAGAGTCAGGATGCGATCAACCATCAGCCTTCTCATACCGTGTACCAATGACCTCCGCCAGAATCGATATGGCGATCTCGCCCGGGCTGTCGCCGCCGATCGGCAATCCGATCGGCGCGCGCAGCCGGATGTTTGAAAGCTCGAAACCCCGCGCCGCGAGCTCTTCGCGGACCCGGGCCACTTTGCGCCGGCTCCCCATCAACCCGAGGTAGCGCAGCCCCTCGGGAACGTCGCGGAGCACGGCCGCGAGCGCCGCCGTGTCGGTCTCCCAGCAGCGGGTGACGACGGCGACGTAGATCTCGCGGCGGCGCACCGGGGCGAGGACGTCCTCGCCGGTACCATCAAAAGTACTCTCAAAGTACTCGGGGTCCGCCGCGGCGATCCGGACTCCCGGCGGGAACAGACCCGGATCGCGGAACTCCGCGCGGTCGTCCACCACCAGGATCTCGAAGCCGGCCAGCGCCGCCGCCTTCGCCAGCGCCTGCCCCACCGGCCCGCCGCCGCAGACGACGAGCACGGGAGCGGCGACCATCACCTCCAGGAAGACCTCGGCCATGCCGCCGCAGACCATGCCGGTGGGCTCCCCCCGGGTCGCCTCCTCGGTCAGGTAGTATCGCTTGATCTCGGAGGCGCCGGCGCCGGCGCCCGCTTTCAATTTGGCCAGGGCGTCGGTCTTGACCAGCGCCTCGAAGGCGCCGCCGCCCAGGTTGCCGACGAACGTGCCGTCGGGCCGCGCGAGCAGCTTCCAGCCCATCTTGCCGGGCGTCGAGCCCTCCGCGCGCACGATCTGGCAGAGCACCACGCGCCCATGCGTCTGCAAGGAGCGTTCCGTCTCGGCGAGAACCTCGGGCGGAGCGGCGGCGATCATGAGGAAGAGAATAACACCCGGGCTCATGAGAGCTTTGCCTTCTGGGGCGTTCTGCCCTTCGAGGCCTCACCCTCGGTCCCTCTCCCGGGAGGAGAGGGAGGGCCCGCTGATGAAAGACAACCTTGCGCCGAAGGGCCCTCCCTCTCCACGGAGTGGACCACGGAGTGGAGAGGGACCGAGGGTGAGGATTCGAAGGGCAGGACGCCCCATAAGGCGTCCAAGCCACTACCGCCTCCCATCCCATGCTAAAATCTCTATAAGGAAATTCGTCCTTAAGTCGACTTGTTGGCCCGGGTGTCCGCCTGGAGGCGACAGGAGTCCCATGCGCGTTTCAAGAGCCTTCGTCCCTCTCCTCGCTTGGATCGCCGTCCTGTCCGCTTCGGCTCTCCACGCCGCCGCGAGCGACCGGCTGGTGCGGGTGCCGCAGGACGCGAAGACGCTCGACGCGGCGATCGGCCGGGTCGCGGATGGTGGGGTGATCGAGATGGCGGCGGGGACCTATCCGTCGCCCCCCAACGGCTTCACCATCAACAACGCCCGCAAGGGGTTCACCGTTCGCGCCGCGGCGGGCGCCGCGGTCGCGCTCGACGGCGGCGGCAGCCGCAATCTCCTGCGCTTCGTCAACTCGGACCGCGCCCGCGGCAAGCAAGTGACCTTCGAGGGGATCACTTTTCAGAACGGCTACAGCGCGGACTCCGGCGAATCGGGCGGTGTGACCCTCTCCGCCGCCGAGGCCCTGTTCCGCCGCTGCTCGTTCGTCGGCAACCGCACCGGCGGGCTGGTGACCGGCGGCGGAGCGGTCAAGGCCCTGCCGGGGTCGAGCGCCACGTTCGTCGACTGCGCGTTCCGGGGGAACTCCTCGCCGCTTCGCGGCGGCGCCCTCGTCGTGCGCTCGGCGGTGGTCACTATCCAGGGGGGCGAGTTCGTGGGCAACCGGACCAACCTGCCCGGCCACCACCCCAACTCCTTCGGCGGCGCGATCATGGTGCTCGACGGCACCCTGAATGTCTCCGGTGTCCGCTTCGAGGGCAACCAAGCGGGCTGGACGGGGGGGGCCATCTATGCCATCGGCAACTGGGACCGCGGCTCCAGCGTCTTCGTGACCCGCTCGACCTTCACCGGCAACCAGGCGGTGGCCGATCCGTGCTGCGCCAACCCGATTCCGACCAGCGGCGGCGCGATTCACGCCGAGGATCTGACGGTCCTGCGGGTGCACGGCTCCCTCTTCGCGCGCAACCGGGCGAATGTCGGCGGCGCGGTGGATGGCTACCGGCCCGACGTCGAGATCCACGGCTCGGTCTTCCAGGCCAATGCGGGCGCCGGCGGCGCCATCGCCATGGTTTCCCCGGACTCCGCCGACAGCTCGACCGGTTTCGGGGCGATCAACCGGCCGAATGCCCGGCTGGTGGTCACCCAGTCGCTGCTCCAGGGGGGGAGCGAGGAGACGCCGGCGACCGGCGGCTGCATCCTGGCGAGCGGCGACTCCAACCGCGCCTACGGCAATGGAACGATCGCCCAGGCCGGCACGCTGGCGGAGAACCGCGCCCGGGTGGAGATCCGGGGCACCGTCTTCTCCAACTGCGACGTGGCCACGGCCGCGGACGGCAGCGGCGGCCTCGGCGGCGCCCTGGCCGGCGAGCTGATCGATCTCGACATGGCGGATTCGATGGTCCTCGACTCGGACGCGCGCGGCCCGGTCTCGGGGGGCGGCGGCGTCGCCCTGCGGCAGGAGTCGAACGCCCGGATCGTCCGCACGACGTTCGCCCATGACAGCGCCGACAAGTGGGGCGGCGCCCTCTTCGTGAGCGGCTCGACCGTGCAGGTGGACGGCTGCCGCTTCTACGGCAACGACGTCGTGCCCGGCGCCTTCGAGGGCTTCAGCGATTCGCGCGGCGCCGCGATTTACACGATCCCGTCGACCAACGCGGCGCGGCCGCGGAACGTCGGCGGCGTGGTCGCGAATTCGATCTTCAGCGACAACCTCGGGGTGCCGGTCTGGGACGTCGACCCGCAGGACGGCCCGGTCAACGAGATGCGCTACGACGGCAACCGGTTCGACCCGGTGGTCTTCGGCGACCGGCTCTACGTGAATACCCTGGCGGCCTCGGGCGGAGTGAGCGCCGAGGGGCTCAACGTCCTGACCGTCTTCCGCGGCGCCCGCCCGGCGACGCGCAAGAGCGCCGTCCCCAACGCGAGGGTGTTCAATCCGAGCGAGGGGGATCTGCGGATCGTCCCCTCGCCCAACAGCGTCGGCGCCGGCGCTCCCGCGCCCACCGCGTCGTATCTCGCCTATGCCTGGAGCGGAGGCTCGGCGGCGATCGGGACGCTGGGGCTGGCGCAGGCGGCGGGGCTCCTGGAGGTGCCGCCCGGGGACTACGCGTTGACGGTCGATCGGTCCCCGGCGGCGGCGGTGAAGGCCACCGGCTCCTGCACGGCGGGCCCCTATCTCTGTCTCGCGGGCAACCGTTTCCGCGCCGAGCTGACCTGGAAGAACGGCGCCGTGGCGGCGCCCGCCCGGGCGGTGGCGCTGTCGGGGGATACGGGGTACTTCTGGTTCGTCGATCCGGCCAACGTCGAGATGGTCGTCAAGGTGCTCGACGGCCGCGGCCTGAACGGCAGCTTCTGGGTCTTCTACGGCGGCCTCACCGATCTCGCCTACACGCTGACGGTCACCGACACCGCGACCGGCGCCGTGAAGATCTACACCAACCCCGCCGGCAAGTTCGCCAGCGCCGGCGACACCAGCGCCTTTCCCGCGTCAGGATCGGCCGCCGCCGTTGCCGCTGTTGCCGCTGTTGCCGCCGTCGAATCCGCTCCGGGGACCAAGGCGGCGGGGCCGACGAGCCTCTTCCTGGGCTCGCGCTTCCAGGTCGAGCTCACCTGGAAGGATCTCGCGGGCCGGGCCAGCGCGGGGCAGGCGGTGCCGCTGACCGCCGACACAGGCTACTTCTGGTTCTCCTCGCCGGGCAACGTCGAGGTGGTGGTCAAAGTGCTGGACGGCCGCGGCCTGAACGGCCACTTCTGGGTCTTCTACGGGGCCTTGAGCGACCTGGAGTACAAGATCACCGTCACCGACACCTTCACCGGGGTGAAGAAGACCTACTCCAACCCCGCGAAGAAGTTCGGCAGTCAGGGGGATACGACGGCGATTCCGTCGAGTTAGGAAGCGTTCCCCCGCCCAGCCCTCACTCCCCCAACCCCCTCTCTCCCAGCCTCCCCCCCACCGGCCGGGAGAGAGGGGGCTCAAGAGAGTTTTTCGACAAACTTCTCCCTCTTCTCCCGGCCGGCGGGGGGGAGGCTGGGAGAAGAGGGCCGGGGTGATGAGGGCCGACGCTGGCCAAAGGCAATCTGACAAGTTGAGCTGATCGTCTGCCCTAAAAAGGCAACCGGCGCCCCTCGATCTCCAGCAGCCGCGACTTCGCCTCCAGCCCGCCGCCGAAGCCGGTGAGCGAGCCGTCGGAGCCGATCACCCTGTGGCAAGGGACGACGATGGGGATCGGGTTGGCGCCGTTGGCCCGGCCCACGGCGCGGAAGGCGTTGGGGCGGCCGATCGCGCGGGCGATCTCACCGTAGCTGCGGGTCTCGCCGAACGGGATCCGCCGCAGCTCCTCCCAGACCGAGCGCTCGAAGGGGGTCCCTTCCGGCGCGAGCGTGAGGTCGAACTCCCGGCGCTCGCCCGCGAAGTACTCCTCGAGCTGCCGGCGCAGACCGGCCGTGCGCGCGGGGTCCTCGACGACCTCGATCCCGTGCTCGCGCATCTTCTCGGTAATCTTCTGCGAATCCCGCCCTTTGCCAAACTCTATGCGGACCACCGCGCCCGCCTCGTCGACGACGCAGAGCAGGGGGCCGCAGGGGCTTTCCAGGGTGGTGGTGTAATAAGTCATCATCAATCCTTTAAGGTTTGCCAGAGATGAAAAGTGGCCCAGCTCCGGTAGGGGGCGAAGGGCTGCATCAGCTCCCGGGTGCCGTTGACGTCCGGCCGCGCGGGGAGGCCGAAGAACTGCTCCAGCCCCTTGGTCAGGCCGGCGTCGCCGACCGGCAGACAGTCTTCGAAGCCGAAGCAGCGCATCATCAGGTAGTTGGCCGACCAGGGCCCCAGCCCGCGCACGGCCAGCAGCTCCGACTCCATGCGGACGGCGGAGCCGGCGGCCAGGCGGTCGAGCGGCAGCTCTCCCGCGGCGACCAGGCGGGCGGCGCCGATCAGGTACTCGGCCTTGCGGCGCGAGAACTGCTCCGCGGCCAGATCCTCGACCTCCAGATTGGCCACCGCCTCCGCGTTGGGCGGGGTGAAGAGCCCGTCCCCCGCGGGGGTGCCGGTGCGCTGGACGAGACGCTCGCGCAGGGTGAAGGCGAAGCTCAGCGTGATCTGCTGGCCGACGATCACCCAGGCCAGGGCGTCGAACGGATCGGGTATCTGCGGGATGCGGAGCCCGCGCCGACCTTCGATCAGCGGCGCGAGAAGAGGGGATGCGGCGACCCGCCGTTCGAAGGGGCCAGGATCGCGGTGGAGGCCGAGCAGGCGGAGCAGATGGGCGTGCGCCCGCGCCGCCGCGTCGGCCGGCAGCGGCCCCGGCGCCTCCAGCGTGGCGCGGACGGCGCCGGGGCCGATCTCGGCGCGCAGCACGGCGGGCGCGCCGCCGAGACGCACGCCGGTGGCGAGGCTCCGCCCCTGCACCCGGAGGGTCAGGCTGCCGGCGTCCCGCCCCAGGTACTCCAGCGCCGGCGGCGTCGAGTAGGAAGGGGGCAGGGCGATCTGGAACGCCGAGGCCCCGAGCAGGCGCCGGTACTCGGCGGGAGTCATCGCCGCCAGCCGGCGGAAATTCTCGTTGAAAGTAGAGAGCCCCTCGTAGCCGACCTCGAAGGCCACGTCGACCACCGAGCGGTCGGTGGTCAGGAGCAGCCGCTGGGCGGCCGCCACCCGGGCACGGGAGAGGATCTGGGCCGGCGTCGTGTGGAAGTGCGACCGGAACAGCTCATGAAGCTTCGAGGCGCCGAGCCCCGAGGCGCGCTCGAGATCCTCGACCCCGGCGAAGGCGGCGGGGTCCCGCCGCGCCCGTTCCGCCAGCGTCTCGACGATCTCCTGGTCCGGGTCGCGCCGGCCGTAGAAGTCGTCCGGCCGGCAGCGCTTGCAGGCGCGCAGGCCGGCCGCCAGCGCCGACTGCGGGCTGTCGAAGAAGCGGACGTTCTCCGGTTTCGGCTTGCGGGCCCGGCAGGAAGGGAGGCAGTAGATGCCGGTGGTGAGCACGCCGGTCAGGAAGCGCCCGTTGTAAGCGGCGTCGCTCGCCAGCATGCGGTCGATCATCTGTTCACGGGCCAGTGCCATGGCGACAATATAGCGTCCGGAGGGAACGCCGATCCACCGGATTCCTCCGCCGGAATTTTCATCCCGCCCCCCGCGACATTTCCCGCCAGCGGTTTCCCGCTACAATCCCCGCCCATATGACGGGCGATCCTGGAAGCTACACCCTGATTCAGACCGACGCGGACCTGGCCGAGGCGGCTCGCGGCTGGGCCGAGGCGCCGGTGCTGGGGCTCGACACCGAGTTCGTGCGCACCAACACCTTCTACCATCGCCTGGGGCTGATCCAGGTCTCCGACGGCCGGACCTCCTGGCTGGTCGATCCGCTCGCGGCGCGCGACCTCTCGCCGCTCGCCGCGGTCTTCCGCTCGCCCGGCATCAAGGTGCTGCACTCGGCGAGCGAGGACATCGAGGTCTTCTACCGTGCCCTCGGAGTCCTCCCCGAGCCGCTCTTCGACAGCCAGATCGCCGGCGCCATGGCCGGCGCGGGCGCCTTCCTGAGCTACCAGAAGCTGGTCGCCGCCTACCTGGGCGTCGAGCTCGCCAAGGAGGAGACCCGCACCGACTGGATCGCCCGCCCCCTCTCGGCCGGCCAGCTCGCCTACGCCGCCGAGGACGTGACCTTCCTCCTTCCCCTCCACGAGCGCCTGCGGGATGAGCTCCAGGCCCTGGGGCGCCTCACCTGGGCGTTCGAGGACTCCGCGGCCCTGCTCGACACCTCGCGCTTCCAGACCGAGGACGAGACCGCCTATCTCCGCATCAAGGGAGCCGGCCGGCTCGACCGCCGGCAGCTCGGCGCTCTTCGCACCCTGGCGTCCTGGCGCGAGAAAGAGGCGCGGCGGCGCGACCTGCCGCGCAACTTCGTGCTGAAAGAGAAGCTGCTCCTCGATCTCGCCATCCGCCGGCCAACGGAGGAGAAGGATCTCCGGCGCCTCCCCTCCTTCGATCCCCGGCAGGCATCGCGGGACGCCGCCACCTGGCTCCAGCTCCTCGCCGAGGCGGAGGAGGGTCCCGAGTCCGGGCTGCCGGCGCGGATCTCGAGCAAGCCGTTCTCGCCGGCCGTGCGCGAAATCGAGGACCGCCTGCGCGACAAGGTGCGCGAGCGGGCGGCGGAGCTCAACGTCCCCCCTGAGATCCTCGCCCCCCGCCGCGCTTTGGACGCCCTGCTCCGGCTCAATCTGGGCAGCCCGGAGCCCCGCCTGCCACGCGAGCTCGGCGGCTGGCGGCGTGAGGCGATCGGCGAAGACCTCCTGCGCGAGGCGCGGGCCCTGCCGGACATGACCTCACCCCAAGGTTGAAGTCGCGCGTCAGCTCCAAACGTAAAATTTATTCAAAAGACTTGCACAAATTTGCATGAGTCTGGTAGGGTGCGCCCGACTCATCCGAGGGCTGCGCAGCACTCACTCCGGGTCCTTACGAACCCGGCGCCAAGAGCGCCTTTTTGTTCAGGAGTTCGTCGCTATGGCGAAGAGACTCAGTGCGGGGTGCGCCCTGCTGGTACTTCTTCTACTCACGACCGCCCGTGCCGGTGTAGCGGTTACCCGCTTCGACACCGCCGAGATCGTCCTTCGTTCCACCTCCTCCTTCAACGCCAACAGCGGAACGCCGAACCCGTTCACGGCGGTCGGCCTGACCGCCCGGGTGACCGCGCCGTCCGGCCGCGTCTACACGATCGACGGCTTCTTCGACGGCGACGGCAACGGCGGCGCCATCGGTAATATCTTCAAGGTCCGCGTCTACGCCGACGAGACCGGCACTTGGCAATGGACGACCACCAGCAACACGGCGGGCCTGCAGGGGCAGAGCGGCACCTTCTCCTGCTCGGGCACCCTGGCGGGCGCCTTCGGCAGCGGTCCGGTGGTCGGGAACCCGGCGCGGCCCCGGACGCTGATGTACCAGTACGGCCGGCCGGTCTACCTGCTCGGCAAGTTCCTCGACACCGCGGCCCCGGCGCCGATCCAGTTCTCCCACACCATGTTCTCCGAGCAGCTCACCGAGGCGAACCGGCAAGCGATGCTGGACCGCCATCTCGGGATGAAGCTCAACAAGATCAATGTCTACCTGGCGAACCAGGGGGATTACAGCGCCGTCTCCACCACCCCCTGGGTGGGCTCGGCGGGGAGCAGCGACCGGCAGCGCTTCGACCTCGCGCGCTGGCGGATGTACGAGAGCTGGGTGCTGAAGATGCGCGCCGCGGGAGTGGTGACGCAGCTCTGGTTCTTCGCCGACGACTCCAGCTTCGGCGACCTGCCGGACGCCGACCGCCAGCGGCTGATCAAGTACGGCATGGCTCGCCTCTCGGGCTATGGCAACACCATGTTCACCCTCGCTCTCGAGTGGCAGGAGGGGTGGTCCACGACCGCGGTCGCGACGAACATGAGCTACCTCCAGTCGCGCAACCCATGGGCCCGCCTGGTCTCTGTTCACGGCACGGAGGGGGACTTCTCCTTCCCGACCGCCGCCTGGGCCGACTACATGGACACCCAGGGGGGTAACGACGCCGGCTACGCGTCGATTCACGCGCACGGCCTGCGCAACCGGGCGCTGGCGGTGAAGCCGCTGATCCAGGAGGAGCTCGGCCTCGGCAGCGAGGACACCTCCCACCGCCAGAAGGCGTGGGCCGCCTTCACGGCGGGCGCCGCCGGCACCGGCACCGGGGCCTATCTGGCGCCGCTGGCCACCTTCGTCTCGCAGGTCCCCTTCGAGCGCATGGATCCCGCGGACGGTCTGGCGCTGAGCGGTAACGCCTACGTCCTGGCGGAGCAAGGGCGCACCTACGTCGCCTACCTCTATAACGGCGGCACGGTCCAGCTCAACCTCTCGAGCGCTTCCGGCACCTTCAGCGCCCAGTGGTACGACCCGCGGGTCGGGGGCTTCAGCTCGGCGGGCTCCGTCGCGGGTGGAGCCACGAGGAGCTTTACCGCGCCGGCCGGAGGGGACTGGGTGCTCTACGTGCAGCAGACGGGCACCACGCCGCCCCCGCCCCCGCCGCCGCCCCCGCCGCCGCCCCCGCCGCCCTCGGACGATCCGGGCTCGATCACCAGCCGGGCGCAGACCGCGGTCGCCCTGGTGAAGGCCATCTACGGGTCGGGCTTCGTCCCGCGTCCGGCGACCGGGGTCTTCGCCGACGTCCCGACCACCCACTGGGCGGCGGGGTACATCGAGCAGCTCTACCGCTATGGGATCACGACCGGCTGTGCCACGGCCCCGCTCCGGTTCTGCCCCGACGCCAGCCTGAGCCGGGCCGAGATCGCCACCTTCCTGTTGCGCGCCAACCACGGCGGGAGCTACACGCCGCCGGCCGCGACCGGCACCCTCTTCTCGGACGTCCCGCTCTCCTACTGGGCGGCCTCCTGGATCGAGCAGCTCTTCCGCCAGGGGCTCACGACCGGCTGCGCCATTAATCCGGCGCGGTACTGCCCGGCCTCCCTGCTCACCAATACGGAGCTGAGCGCCCTCCTGGGCCGGCAGTTCGGCACTCCCTGAGGATCTCATCACCGCCCGCGAGACCGGACATCCGGCCTCGCGGGCGTTTGATACTTTTTCCCGCGGGTACCTCTTTGGCGGGAATTCAGTGTTGTAGTAGGCTCAGGGCATGACAATTGATGATGAGGTGAGGCGGGCGACGAAGCTGTTGGAGACGGTCATGCAGGCCGCCGGGTTGACGCGGAAGGATCTGGATCAGAAGTTAGGGGCGGGGCCCGGTTACGTCAGCCAGGTGCTGACTGGACGGATGGAGCTGAAGTTCCGGCACATCCTGGCGGTCCTGCGGGCGCTGGACGTGGAGCCGAACGTCTTCTTCCAGACTCTGTATCCCGAGAACCGGCCCTCGACGGACGCGGTGGTGATGGAGGAGTTCCTGCGCCGGTTCCAGAAGCTCGGCTTCGGCACCCAGCCGTCGCCGCCGCCAACCCCGACCCTCGATCCCAACGAGTTGGAGCGCATGATCCAGAACGCGGTCCGCGCCGCGCTGGCCGGGACTCCGGC
>JBDSHF010000269.1:0-8729 GCA_039918595.1 Thermoanaerobaculia bacterium | reverse complement strand
GGGGTGAAGATCGGCCGCTGGGCGAGCTGCTTGTCGGCCGGGCTCTCGCTCGACTCGGGGTCGTCGGGCTGCGAGTCCGCCTTGTCGTCCTTCTTCGGCGCCTGCCAGCGCTTGATCGAGGTGAGCTCCTTGTCCTGGAGCCAGGTGACGGCGCCGCCGATCGCCACCAGCACGCCCCCGTCCTTGATCCAGCCGTCGAGGGAGGTCTTGAGCTTGTCGCTGATCTGGTCGTCGTAGCTGCCGTCCGGCAGCACCAGGACGTCGAAGTCATGGAGGGGGATCTGCCGGAGCTGGGCGAGGTCGAGCCGGTCGTGGTTCACCCCGATCTGGCGGTCGAGCAGGTACCAGAGGAAGCCGAAAGAGGTGACGTCCACCCCCTCGCCGCTCAGCAGGCCCACCCGCACCGGGCGCACGGCCGGCATGTCGTTCGAGCCCAGGGAGAGCCCCTTGAGCTCGTACGAGGAGGAGAGGGCCTGCGCCTTGAGAACCGTCTCCTGGAGCAGCGATTGCAGCGTCCCGCGGACCCCGGCGCCGTTCGCCCGGCTGGGGACGTAGAGGGTGCCGGACGGGTAGCTCGCGCCGCCGCCCCCGCTGCCGCCGACGGTAAACGGAGCGAGGGCGACGCGGAAGTGGACCTTCCGGTTCTGCAGCGCCGCCGCCAGCCGGTAAGAGGCGATCCCCTGCGGCGGCACGAGCCAGCCGAGATCCCCCTCCCCCTCGATGCCGCCGGACGCTTCCCCCAGCGGGCGGGCGTCCGCCGCCACGTCCCCCGCCGCCACCCAGGTGCGCAGGTTGTAGGCGAGCGGCAGCGACCAGGCGGTGATGTCGTAGAACTCGGCGTCGAGGTTCTGCTCGAGGCGCTTGCGCTGGCGGTCGAGAAAGAGCTGGTTCATCGGCGAGTCGATCTCCAGCAGCGCCTGGACCAGGTTGCCGAGCGGCTGGGCCGTGGAGACGGCGTAGGTGCCGGCGGCGAAGCGGTGCGGCTGCGCCTCGCCCGCCGCCCCCTTGGCGAGCGGGCGGACGGGGATCTCGGAGCCTTGAGCGAGCTGCCGCACGCGGACGCCATGGAGGGCGAGCAGGTCGGCCAGCGACCGCGCCTCCGGCTGGTCGGCGGGCCAGAGAAAGGTGCGCGCCGGCTCGGCGGCCGGCCTGGCGCGGCTGGCCGCGAAGTCGGCGAGCAGCTTGCGGCTGTTGCGGGCCGCCGTGCGCACGGTCGCGAGCGAGGTCGTCAGGTGGCGGGCGACGCGGTCGGCGAGGGTGAGCACCGTGCCGTCCGGGAGCGCCAGCGCTACGCCGGCCCGGCCGCCGCCGGCCATCTCGTAGGTCATCCCCACGGCGCCGCGCAGGCTCGGGTAGGAGTCGCCGTAGCCGGGGTAGAAGAGGTCGTAGTTCTCCTCTTTGAAGTAGACCCACCCCTGGCGATCGAAGGCGGCGGCGTTGGCGCGGCCGAAGATGTCGAGCCAGGAGATCACGCGGCGGTCGATCCGCGGGTTGATCGGCTCGGCCGACGGCGGGAAGAAGTAGGAGTTCTCGGTCCCCATCTCGTGGAAGTCGACGTACACCTGCGGCTCCCACGCGCGGTAGGCGGCGATCCGCTGCCGGGTCTCCTGCTGGCTGGCCCACGCCCAGTCGCGGTTGAGGTCGATCAGGTAGTGGTTCTGCCGCCCGCCCGGCCAGGGCTCCCAGTGCTCGGCGGCGGCGCGCCGGGTGTTGGCCTCGTCCCCCCGCCGCTGCTTGTAGCCGTTGACGTAGCGCTCGCGGCCGTCCGGGTTCTGCAGCGGGTCAATCAGCACCACGACGTCCTTCAGCATCTCCGCCGTCTCCCCCTGGGCCGCGGCGAGCACGTAGGCCGCTCCCAGGGCGGCCTCGGCCGACGAGGACTCGTTGCCGTGGACGCCGTAGGCGAGCCAGACGACCAGCGGGGTACGGCGCAGGGTGCGCTCCCGCTCGTCCGCGCTCGAGGCCGCCGGGTCGGCGAGGCGGAGCCCATCCTTGCGGATCTCCTCCAGCCGCGCCAGGTTCTCCGGGGCGGAGACGGCGAGCAGCTTCAGGGGGCGCCCCTCGTAGGTGCGGCCGTACTCCCACATCGTGACCCGCGGCGAGGCCGCGTCGAGGGTTTCGAGATAGGCCACGATCCGGTCCCAGGAGGTGAACCGGGAGCCCAGCGGATAGCCGAGGAACGCCTCCGGACGGGGGAGGCGGTCGTCGAGGGCCGGCAGGTCGAGCGTCTCGCCGCGCGACAGCGGCGCGAGGAGCCCCGTGCTTTGTAGCCCTGAGCTCGGGACGGCCGCCGGCGGCGTGGGTTGAGCGAAGGAAAGCGCCGCCGTCGACAGGATGAAGAAGAACGCGAGCGCGAGCGTCAGCAGCCAGGTCCTGAGGACCATCTTGCGGGGGAACATAAGATTGCCTTTACGTGGTGACCAGACTCTCCGACGAGATGTTCAACCGTTTCATCATCTCGTGGAGCGTGGTGGGCTTGACCTGCAGCAGCTCGGCGGCGCGCTTCTGGACGCCGCCGCACGACTGCAGGGCCCGGATGATGATCTGCCGCTCATACTGGCTGACCGCGTCCTTGAACGAGATGCCGTTGGTCGGCAGCATCGGCGGCAGCAGGCCGCCGTTGGCCGGCGACGACTCGCCGCGCTGGCGCACCGAGGCCGGCAGCAACTGCTCGGTCAGCACCTCGCCCGTCGACAGCACGACGGCGCGCTCGATGGCGTTCTCCAGCTCGCGGACGTTGCCCGGCCAGGGGTAGTCGATCAGCATCTCCATGGCGCGCGGCGAGATCTCGCGCAACGCCTTCTCGTTCTCCCGCGCGTAATGGGCGAGGAAGTGCTGGGCGAGCAGCGGGATGTCCTCGCTGCGCCGGCGCAGTGGGGGCAGGGTCACCGAGATCACCGCCAGCCGGTAGAACAGGTCCTCGCGGAAATGCCCCTGCTGTACGGCGTGCTCGAGGTCGGCGTTGGTGGCGGCGATGATCCGCACGTCCACCTTGATCGTGTCGAGGCCGCCGAGGCGCATGAACTCGCGCTCCTGGATCACCCGCAGCAGCTTCGCCTGGGTATCGATCGGGATGTTGCCGATCTCGTCGAAGAAGACCGAGCCGCCGTCGGCCACCTCGAACAGCCCCCGCTTGCTGGCGACGGCGCCGGTGAAGGCGCCGCGGATGTGGCCGAAGAGGTTGCTCTCCAGCAGGTCGGCCGGCATGGACCCTGAGTTGACGGTGACGAAGGGCCCCTCGGCCCGCCGCGAGTGGTGGTGGATCGCCTTGGCGACCAGCTCCTTGCCGGTGCCGCTCTCGCCGAGGATCAGGATGTTGCTCTTCGCCGGCGCCGCGAGCTGGATCAGCTCGTAGACCTGCTGCATCGGCTTGCTCTTGCCGAGGATGTTGTCGAAGGCGAAGCGCTGGCGGAGCTGCTCGCGCAGCGAGCGGTTCTCCGAGGTCAGGCGCCGCTGCTCCAATCCCTTGCGGATCGTCAGCAGCACCTCCTCGTTCTTGAACGGCTTGGGGATGTAGTGGAAGGCCCCCTCGCGCATCGCCTGGATGGCGCTCTCGATCGAGGAGAAGGCCGTGATCACCACCACCACCACGTCGGCGTTGCGCTGGCGTACCTGGCGCAGCACCTCCATGCCGTGCATCCCGGGCAGCATCAGGTCGAGGAGGATGAGATCGATCTCCTCGCGCTCCAGGACCGCGAGCCCCTCCTCGCCGGTGCCGGCGGTGATCGGCGTGTGCCCCTCCTTGCGGATGAGCACGGTCAGGATGTCCTGGAGGACCTCTTCGTCGTCGATGATGAGGATATTCATGCCGTGGCAGCGGGGAGAGCCTCACTGGCCGGAAGGGCTCCGCTTTCTGGAAGAGCCCTGTAGCGGGGGAGCTCCACGAGGAAGCAGGCGCCCTCCCCGGGCCGGCTCGCCACTCGCAGATCGCCGCCGTGCCGGCGCACGATGTCGTAGCTGATCGCCAGCCCCAGACCGGTCCCGCCCCGGTTGAGCTTCGTCGAGTAGAACGGCTGGAAGATCATCTCCAGCTTCTCGGCCGGGATTCCCGGTCCGCTGTCCTGCACCCGCAGGGTGACCAGCGGGCCGCTCGCCTCCAGGGTGATGCCGAGCCGGCCACCGGTCTCGTTCATCGCGTCGACCGCGTTGAGGACCAGATTCGTCAGAACCTGCTGCAGCTCGCCGTCGCAGCCCATCACCTGCGCCACCCCTTCGGCGGGGGGCGTCCAGGCGACCTCGATGCGCCGCTTGGCGATCCGGTCGCTGAGCAGGTCGAGGGTCTCGCCGACCAGCGGCGCCAGCTCCACCGGCTTCGGCTCGTTGTCGCGCTTGCGGGCGAACTCCAGCAGGTTGTTGACGATCCGCGCCGCCCGGAAAGTCTGCCGCTCGACCTTCTTCAGGATCTCGTAGTGCGGGTCCGAGGGCTCCGTATCCTCGAGCAGCATCTGGGCGTAGCTGGAGATGCCGGTGAGCGGCGTGTTGACCTCGTGGGCGACGCCGGCCGCCAGCATGCCGAGGGCGGCGAGGCGGTCCTTCTCGCGCATCGCGTTCTCCATCGCCACCCGTTCGGAGACGTCGTGGATGACCAGCACGTAGAGCCCCTGGCGCCAGCCGCGGTCGAAGGCGGCGAGCGAGAGCTGGAGATGGCGCTCGGCGCCCGTGGCGTCGCACCAGCTCACCTCGATCGGCCCCTCGCCGGGAGCGGGCAGCGGCTCCACCGGCAGCGTCGACTCCAGGCCCTGGCCGATCAGCTCCGCGCGGTCGCGGCCGGCGAGGCGGGCGAAGGCGGCGTTGACCGAGACCAGCCGGCGCTCGCCGTCGAGCACCGCGATGCCGGCCGGCGACGACTCGAAGATCCCCTCCGTGTAGCGCTGGAGCTGCTGGACCTCCTCGAGCCGCACCTGGAGCTGACCGACGAGCTGCGCGTTCTCGATCGCCAGCGCCGCCTGGTTGAGCAGATGGCGGATCAGCTCCGAGTCCTCGCTGTTGAGCGGCGTGTGGTCCTGCTTGTAGCCGGCGAGGACAATGCCGATGCCGCGGCCGCGCACCGACAGCGGGAAGGCATAGCGGTACCCGGCCACGAACAGCCGGGTGGCGAGCGACAGCGGCTCGCCCGGCATCGCGACCCCCGAGAGCGGGACGACATCGCGCCCCCAGAGCGTCTCGCCCAGCACGTCGAACGGCAGGCGGTCCGGCAGCTCCGCCTCGGGACGGACGGCGCGTAGCGACTCCCCCTGCCCGAGGTAGAGGTTCGCCCGCTCCAGGGAGACCCCGTCCTCGATGCCGTCGAGGAGCGCCACGCACAGCCGTCCGAGGTCGCGCTCGTGGAGCAGCTCGCGGCCGAAGCCCGAGAGCGCCCGGCGCTTGCCGAAGGTGTCGCGGTAGTGGAGCCGCTCGAGCACCGAGGAGATCGCCGAGCGGGCCGGCACCAGCAGGCTGGCCAGCACCAGGCCGGAGATGAACGTCAGGAGGTTGCGCGCCAGCGACAGCTCTTCCGAGATGCCGCGGTTGACCAGCAGGTTGATCACCGAGAAGCCGATGATGCCGAGCAGCAGCGTCAGCGTCCAGGAGATCGTGTCGCGGACGATCACCTCGATGTCCCATAGCTTGTAGCGCAGGATCGCGTAGGCGAAGGTCAGTGGCACCAGCGCGAGCGGCACCACCGCGGCCGAGCTCAGCAGCATCGGGACGTGGAGATGGAGCACGTACGGCAGGAAGTAGAAGGCGATGGACGGCAGGTAGCCGCCACCGACGCCATAGGCGATCCATTGCAACTGGCGATGCTGCTCCCAGCCGGCGCCCCGGCGGAAGCGCCGGAAGAGCACCGCCACGGCGGCCAGGGCCAGCACGACCAAGTGGACGAGCTCGATCCGGTCGAGGGCCTGGATCCGCGCCACGGTGACGCCGCCGAAGATCCAGCGGCCGCGCGCCAGCATCAGGTCGAACCGCAGGGCGAGCAGCGCCGCCGCGGGCAGATAAAGGAACGGGATCAGCCGCCGGAACCGCTCGGCGCCGGGCAACGGTGCCGGAAACACCAGGAACAGGTGGAGCGTCAGAGCCGGCAACAGGATGTAGGCGACGACATCGAACAGGGCAATGGCTTTGAAAGCGAGATCCACCGGCGGCGTCGGGGTGAGCAGGTAGGTCGTCGCCGAGGTCAGGCACCAGAGATAGAACAGGAAGCTCTGCCGGCCGCCATGGCGTACCATCGTGAACAGGCCGATGCCGAGGTAACAGGTGCCGATCAGGGCGAGGATCAGGAACGGGAAGTCGAAGGCTACCGCCGGGCGCCGGTAGCGGATCTGCTGGAGCTGTTCTCCCCCGGGGGCGGCGCGCAGGACGGTCAGCTCGCTGTCCGGCCTCTCCTGGAGGCGCTGGACGAGCTGATTGCGGGTCACGACCTCGCCGCCGTTGACGAGCAGGATCTGGTCCCCAGGCCTCAACCCAGACTCCGGGCGAGACACCCCGATCACGGCGAAGGCCCCCTTGCGAGCCGCGGCCTCGAAGCCGAGCGGCTGGAAGGCTTGAACCTTGCGCTGAACGCTCAAGCCGCCGAGGCCTACGGCCAGGAGGGCGAGCGCCAGGCAGATCGCCAGGCGAAAGATGCGAGACCGGATCATGAGGCAGTGAACAAAGTCGGAAAAGCTCCCTATGTTTCCAAGGGGCTAAGAAGCACTTTCTATGCCACGGGAACGGCAATTTGAATTGCCCCTAAGTGCCGATTTTGCCACGCTTTTCGGCGGTTCGGTCCAGAAAAGCGGATGTGCTCCGGTTTTTTGGATTCAAGCGGTTGGGGGGAGGGGAGCCCCTCATCACCCCGGCCCTCTTCTCCCATCGCACTCCCCCCAACCGGGAGAAGAGGGAGAAAGGAGTCGGTTGGTTTAGAGCTCCCTCTCTCCCGGTCGGGGGGAGTGCGGTGGGAGAGAGGGTTGGGGAGTGAGGGGCCGCCCCGAGGGGGCGGGGCACTGCGTCGCCGGAGGAGACTGCTTAGAACTTGACCGCGATACCACCGAGGATCCGCCGGCGGATCGAGTCGGAGGCCACACGGGTGGTGGGATCGACGCCGCGGCTGAGCTCCATGTTGAGCTGCACCGTCCAGTCTGAGGCGAGGTCGAGCAGGAAGTTCAGGTTCTGGTTGACCATGAGCTGCAGCCGCTCGAAGTCCATCTGGGACGACGTCCGTCCGTCCGCGCCGCCCGCGGGGGCGAGCTGCTGCTCGAGATGATGGAAGGCCACGAAAACCCCCGTCGAGCTGCCAAGGAACTGCGTATCGAGCGAGGTCACCAGGTAGCGCACCCGGTTTTCGTAGGACATCCCGTTCGATCCGATGAACGTGCCGCCGCCGCCCGCGGCGAAGCTGGAATCGAGCTTGGTCACCACTTTGGGCGAGAGTTTGTGCTGGAAGCCGAACCGCAGCTCCGGCAGCTTGTCGCCGCGCACCAGGTAGAGGCTCTCCGCGCGGTCAAAGAAGTCATCGCTGAAGTAGAGTCGGAGGGTGTCCGCCACCTCGCGCTGCACGGCGCCGAAGGTCAGCGAGTCATCCGTCCCCACCTTGCGCGTCAGGTTCATCTGATAGCAGGACTGGCTTCCCTGCTCGCAGAGCTCGCGCTGCTGGAAGAAGGAGGGGAGGAAGTCCGGGGCCGCCGTCTGGTCCTTGTAGACCCGATGGGCCGCGGAGGCCTCGAACTGCCAGTCGGAGCTGACCTGGAGCACGAGACCGCCCTGGGGAGTCAACGACAAGCTGCCGTCCGACAGCGTGCTGTACAGGCCGTACTCCATGAGCACCGCGGGCTGCACCCGGAGGCCACCGCGGCTGAACAGATCGATGCTCGACAGGGCTTGGCGCTGGTTGGCCTGGCTGCCCGGCCGGTTGGCGTCGCCGCCAAAACCGAACTGGCGCTCGCGATACCGCAGGCCCCCCTGGAGCGAGCTGCGGTCGCTGAACGTCTCCGTGTAGGCGGCCTCGACGTTGAAGGTTTGCGACGTATCGGGGATGCCCAGCGGATCGATCGCGGCCTGGTGATGGAAGTTGTTCTCGATCGTGTAGCGGGCAACGATCTCCGAGCGGCCGTTCTCGCCCACGCCCTGCGACCAGCCGATCTGGTAGTGGTCGAGGTCGACCGGCGCGCCACGGTCCGACTCGCTGCGGGAGATCATCCTGTTGTTGAATGACTGGATGCTCACCCGGCTGTTCGGTCCGCGCGCCAGGTTGATGTCGAGGCTGCTCGTCTGGCCCGTGCCGGCGCCGGCGCCGCCTCTGGGCTGGTAGGTGGCGTCAGGGTTTACCTGGAAGAAGCGGCTGCGCAGGTCGAACTTGGTCTTCCCGAGCTGCCCCTTGAGCCCGAGCCCGCCGCCGGACATCTGCCCGCCCCCCTCGGCCGCGATCTGATCGACGCCGGTCAGCGCCTGCATCTCGCCCTTGAAGCTGCTGGGGATGGCGATCCGCGAACCCGCGCCGAACGAGCCGAGCCCGTCGATCGGGACGATGTTCGCTGCCGCCTCGGCGATCGCGATCTGGTGCAGCACGTCGGCCGGCACCTGGGCGCGGAGGGCCCAGTAATCGTCCCCGTCCGCCGCCTGCCCAGGCTGCCGCTGAGCGAGCTGCATCTCGATGCGTTGGTAGGCCTGCGCCGTCGCGCGGGGGAGCATGATCACCGCCGGCATGAACCCCGACTTGTGGGCGATGATCCTGTAAAGCCCGGCGGGAAGGTCCTTGAAAAGGAAGTTTC
>JBDSHF010000268.1:0-17356 GCA_039918595.1 Thermoanaerobaculia bacterium | reverse complement strand
TGCCGTGGTAGGAGGGCTCGAAGGCGAGGATGCCCGGCCGGCCGGTGGCGCCGAGGGCGGTCTTCAGGGCGATCTCGACCGCCTCGGCGCCGGAGATCGCGAAGAAGACCCGCGGCTCGTCGACCGGCGCGATCTCCGCCAGCCGCCGCGCCAGCTCGACGCGCAGCGGATGGGCCATCACGTCTCCGAGGGCGTGGAGGAGCCGGCCGGCCTGCTCGCGCACCGCTGCCACCACCCGCGGATGGCGATGGCCGACCGCGGCGACGCCGAAGCCCGAGGTGAGGTCTATATAGAGGTTGCCGTCGACGTCGCGGACGTTGGCGCCCCGCGCCTCTTCCCAGAGGATCGCGGGCTCTCCACCCACGAGCGTGTTGATCCCGGGAGCCTCGAACCGTCCGAGGGCGGCCGACAGCTCGCGCGAGCGCGGCCCGGGGGGCGGGACGACGATCTCGGGGGGGAGGTCGCCGAAGGTCACATCTCGCGCCGGCCGGCGAGCGAGCGGCCCAGCGTCACCTCGTCGGTGTACTCGATGTCGCCGCCGACCGGCATACCGAAGGCCAAGCGGGTGACCTTCACCCCCCGGGGCTTGAGCAGCCGGGCGAGATACATGGCGGTCGCCTCCCCCTCGACGTTGGGATTGGTGGCCAGGATCACCTCCTCGATCCCCTCCAGCCGCGTGAGCAGGCCGGGAATGGCGAGGCGGTCGGGGCCGATCCCCCGGTGCGGGGACAGCGCCCCGAGCAGGACGTGGTAGAGGCCGTGGTACTCGCCCGTGCGCTCGACCGGTTCGAGGTTGAACGCCTCCTCGACGACGCAGATCCGGCTCCGGTCCCGCCGCTCGTCGGCGCAGTAGCGGCAGGGGTCGACAGCCGTGATGCTGTTGCAGACCGAGCAGTGGAAGAGCTTTTCCTTGACCTCCACGATGGCCTGCGCCAGGGCCTCGGCTTCCGAGGCCGGCACCTTGAGGAGATAGTGAGCGAGGCGGGTCGCGGTCTTGGGACCGATCCCCGGAAGCCGGGACAGCTCCCCTACGAGCCGGGCCAGGGGGTCGGACATCGTCTCGACGCGCGGCCTAGAAGAGGCCCGGCATGCTCGACGCCAGCGACCCCATCTTGCCTTGCATCGTCTCCTCGATCTTGCGGCCGGCCTCGTTGACGGCGGCGACGATCAGGTCCTCCAGCATGGACGTATCATCCTTGTCCATCGCCTCGGGGTCGATCTTGCAGCCGACGAGCTGCTTGTGGCCGCTCATCCGGACGGTCACCATGCCGCCGCCGACGCTGGACTCGACGACCAGCTCGTTCAGCTCGCGCTGCAGGCGCTCCTGCATCTCCTGAGCCTGCTTCATCAGTTTCTGCATGCTGCTCATATCGTTTCAATCCTCCGTATAGCTGCCGTGCTCTTCCACCGTTTCGATCCGCCCCTTGAAGATATCGAGGACGGCCTGCACCGTCGGGATCTGCTCCACCTGCTGGACCGGCCCGGTCTTGGTCTCCGCGGCGGGGGCCTTGGGCGCGTTGCGGCTCTCCAGGATATCAAGTCGGGTCTCCGGACCCCAGACCGCGGCCGCCGCCTCCCCCAAAATGGCGCGGTTGGCGTCCAGCCGGGTGCGCAGATAGGTGTCGCCGCCCGGGCAGAAGACCGTGACGCGGCCGTCCTCGAAGCGGATGTCCTCGGCGGCGTCGAGGAAGCCGCCGATGTTCTGCTTGCGCTTGCCGGCCTCTTCCTTGAAGGCGGTGATCGGATCGCTCTGCCGGCTTGGCGGCGGGGCGGCGGGCCGCGGCGGGGGCGAAGACTGCTGCGGCTGCGGCTCGGCCCGGGGCGCCGTCTCGGCGGGTTTCGCGGCCGGCTGCTGCTGTTGCTGCGGCGGCGGCTGCTGCGGCGGTGGCGCGGCGGCCCGGGGGGGCGGCTCGGGGGCGCGGCTCCGTGCAGGAACGGGCGCGGACGCCGGAGCGGGCCTGGGCGCGGCGGCGGGCCGCCCACCCTCGGCGTTGCCGGCGAAAGCCGAGCCGGCGAGGATCTCCTCCACCCGGGTGAGCTTCGGCAGCTCGGCGGCGCGCAGCCAGGCGATCTCGACCGCCAGCGCGCCGGTGTCGCTACGGCGCACGATCGGCTCGCTGGTCAGCAGCAGGTTCATCAGCCGCAGCAGGTTCTCGTAGCCGCTGGCGCGGGCGGTGGTGGCGAGCGCCTGGGCCTCCTCGCCAGGGAGGTCCACCTGCCCGGGCGAGCCGCCCATGGCGAGATGGAGCGCGTCGCGGCAGAAGGCGAGGAACTGGCCGTAGACGTGGCGCGGGTCCCAGCCTTCGTCCTCGATCCGGCGGACGGCGGCGCTCACCGCCGCGGAGTCGCCGGTGAGGATGCCGGCGATCAGCGTCTGGAAGAGGGCGGTGTCGAGGCCGCCCAGGAGGCGCACGGCGTCCTCGTCGGCGATCGTGCTGGAGCCGAAGGTGGCGAGCTGGTCGAGCAGGGCGACCGAGTCGCGCACGCTCCCCTCGCCGGCGCGGGCGATCAGCCGCAGCGCCGTGTCGCTCGCCTGGATCGCCTCGACCTCGCAGATCGTCCGCAGGTGCGCCGCCAGGGCCGGCGACGGCACGCGCCGGAAGTGGAACTCCTGGCAGCGCGACAGGATGGTCGCCGGCACGGCGTCGATCTCGGTGGTGGCAAAGATGAAGACCAGGTGCGGCGGCGGCTCCTCGACGATCTTGAGCAGGGCGTCGAACGCCTGCCGCGACAGGCGGTGGATCTCGTCGAGCACCACCACCTTGTAGCGGTTGCGCGCCGGGCCGTACTTCAGGCTCTCGGTGAGATCGCGGACCTGCTCGACCTTCGAGTAGGTGGCGGCGTCGACCTCGATGACGTCGAGGTCCGAGCCGCGGGTGATCTCGATGCAGGGCATGCACTCGTTGCAGGGGTCGGCGGCGGGGCCGCGCTCACAGTTGAGCGCCTTGGCGAGCACGCGCGCCGCCGTCGTCTTGCCGACGCCGCGGATGCCGGAGAAGAGATAGGCCTGCGCGATGCGCCCCTCCTGCAGGGCGTTGCGCAAAGCCGTGACGATCGGCTCCTGGCCGACGAGGCTGGAGAAATTCTGCGGGCGCCACTTGCGCGCGAGGACCTGATACGTCATGGGATTTGGAGGTGACAGTGGTCGACGAAGGGTTCCGGTGAAGCTGCGGCACTCGACCGCATACCTTATCGCTGCTCCCTTCCGGGCCTGACGAGGTTCGGTAGTGGCCGATGCACAGGACCCGAACCCTTCGTGGGCCACTGCAAGGCCCTCATGCTACGTCGCGGGATCGCGGAAGTAAAGAACACGCGCTGGAGATCCAACCGGGGGGAGGCGGGCGGAATTCCCCGGGGTTTTTTCCGAAGTCGCCCGCCGCCGCCAACCCCGGCGGTTTTGCGCCGCGGAAATTCTCGGGTAACATACGCGTTCCCGTTTGGGCGGGGGTGGCGGCATCTCTTGGAAAGACCCGAAGATCAGGTCTGGATGATGGAGGCCCTCGCCGAGGCGAGGCGAGCCGCCGGGATTGGCGAAGTGCCGATCGGGGCGGTGGTGGTCCGGGACGGGGTGGTGGTGGGGAGAGGCCACAATCGTCGCGAGATCGACGGCGATCCGCTGGCGCATGCCGAGATCCTGGCGATCCGGCAGGCGGCATTGATCGCCGGCGGATGGCGGCTTGCCGGGTGCACGATGTATGTGACCCTCGAGCCGTGCGCCATGTGCGCCGGAGCCCTGGTGAACGGCCGCGTCGAGCGGCTGGTCTACGGGGCGCCCGATCCGAAGGCCGGCTACTGCGGCACCCTGGGCAACGTGGTCCAGGACCCGCGGCTGAACCACCGGCTGGAAGTGACGGCCGGCGTGCTGGAGAGTGAGAGCGCCGCGCTGTTGCGCGGCTTCTTCGCGTCGCTGCGGCGCAGGCCGTGAGACGCAGGGTTCTTTGGAAGGATCGGGAGAGATGTCCGAGTGGCTTAAGGAGCACGCTTGGAAAGCGTGTGTAGGGGAAACTCTACCGTGGGTTCGAATCCCACTCTCTCCGCCATCGATCTCAACGACGAATAGACAACCGGAGAGGTGCCAGAGCGGTCGAATGGGGCGGTCTCGAAAACCGTTGACCGGGCAACCGGTCCGTGGGTTCGAATCCCACCCTCTCCGCCATTCGCTGTTTCGTCTGCCGCTGAAGGACGGGCGTCCTTGACGTACTCCCCTGCGGTGCAATACTTTACGGGTTTCGTTCCAACCGAGCGGGCGGTTCCGGACCAGCCGGCGGTCCCGCGATCCATGACCTCGACTTCGAAGAAGGCGGCCACACGTGAAACGGACTTTTCAGCCCAACAACCGTCGGCGCAAGCGGACCCACGGCTTCCTGGTGCGCATGCGCACCCGCAACGGTCGCGCGGTGATCGCGCGGCGGCGCCAGAAGGGACGCAAGCGCCTGAGCGTCTGATGGCGGGCGATCGTCTCCCGCCGGGGCCTATCGCGGGCGCGGCGGGCGAACGCCTGACCTCTGAAGAGAGACTGCGGCGACGCAAGGACTACCTCGGCTGCTACCGCACAGGTCGCAGGCGGCACGGATCGTTCGCCATCCTCTACTTCGTTCCCAATCAGCTCGGGCATCCCCGGATTGGAATCACCGCCAGCCGGAAGGTCGGCAAGGCGGTGGTGCGTCACCGGCTCAAGCGCAGGATCAAAGAGGTCTACCGGCGATGGCAGGACCGCGGCAGCCTCCCCGCTCTCGACCTGGTGGTCCATCTGAAGCCGGAAGCCGGCAAGAGCGACTTTCCGGCGCTGCGGGCGGAGCTGCTGCGGCTGTTCGGGGGGCTGCGCGAGCGGCGGGAGCCGGCCAGATGACGCGCCTGCTCGTCCACCTGCTCGGCGTCTACAAACGGCGCCTCTCGCCGATGCTGCCGCGCTCCTGCCGGTTCACTCCGACCTGCTCCGAATATGCCCGCCTCGCCATTCTCAAGCACGGCCCCTGGCGCGGCGGGTTTCTCACCGCGGGCCGGCTGATGCGCTGCCAACCCTTTCATCCGGGCGGCCTCGACCTGCCGTAGCGCGGCCCCGAGCTCCCGGTTAGAACATACGAACGAAAAGGACTCTGAATCCCCGTGGAAACTCGCCGGTTGCTCCTTGCCTTCGTGCTCTCACTGGCGGTCATCGCCATCTGGTACACCCTCTTTCCGGTGGCGAAGCCGAAGCCGCCGGAGCCGCCGCCGGCCCAGAGCCGGCAAGCCGCTCCCTCGCCCGGCACGCCGGGCGCTCCCGCCGCGCCGGTGGCTCCCACCGCCGCCGTTCCGGGCCAGCCCGCGCCGGCGACCGCGGTCGCCGCCGCTCCTGCGGTCGCAGCGGCGACCGAGGAGAAGATTACCCTCCAGTCCGGCCGGACCGTCGCGGTGTTCACCAACCGGGGCGCGCAGCTCCTCTCGATGATGGCGCCGGAGAAATCGGACCCGAAGAGCGGCGTTCTGGAGCTGGTGCGCCAGCGGGTGGGCCTCGACTACCCCTACTCCCTCACCACCGCCAACGGCCTCCAGCCAAGCCCCCTGAACCAAGCTTTGTTCAGAGGCGAGCGGGGGGCGGATGGCCGCTCGGTTACCTTTCGGTACAGCGGTCCGCTCGGGGCAGCCGAGAAGACCTTCCGGTTCGACGACCGGGGTCTCCTGGCGGCCGACGTCCGGGTGCCGGGCCGCGCCGATTGGGGCCTGCTGCTCGGTCCCGGCGTGCGCAATCCATCGGCCGAGGAGATGAAGAGCCGCTACGAGCACCGGCGGGCGGTCTACAAAGCCGGCGGCGACTTCGAGACCGTCGACGCGGGCAGCGCGTTCGACCCCGTCGAGATCCCCGGGCGCTCGCTCGCCTGGTTGGGGCTCGGGGACACCTACTACCTTTCGGCCGTGGTTCCGCAGGCGGCGATCGACCGCGCGATCCTCGTGCCCCTGATGGTGCAGACCGGCGACAAGGGGGGCGCGACGCGGTTTCTGCCGGTGCCGAACAAGGACCAGATTTCCGGTGATGAGAAGAAGCTCCCGCGCGAGTTCTTCGCCGTCCTGCGGCCGGCCGGGGACCGCATGGCGCTCGCCTCCTACTGGGGATCGAAGGATTACGACCGGCTGAAGAGCCTCCCCTACGGCCTCGAGGAGACGATCGAGCTCGGCACCCTCAAGCCGCTGGTGGTGCCGCTGCTCGTCGCCCTGCACTGGATCCACGACCGCATCGTCGCCAACTACGGATGGGCGATCGTGCTGCTGACGGTCCTGATCAAGCTGGTGCTCCTGCCGCTGACTCACCGCAGCACGATGTCGATGCGGAAGATGCAGGATTTGAACCCCAAGGTGCAGGCGGTCCGCGACCGCTACCGCCAGAAGCTGCGCGACAAGGCGGGCAAGCCGAACCTCGAGGCGCAGCGCAAGATGAACGAGGAGGTGATGGGCATCTACAAGGAGGCGGGGGTGAACCCCGCGGGCGGCTGCCTGCCGCTGCTCATCCAGATGCCGATCCTGTTCGCCTTCTACCGCCTGCTGTCGACGGCGGTCGACCTGCGCCACGCGCCCTGGATGCTCTGGATTCATGACCTCTCGGCGGCGGACCCCCATCTCGCGCTGCCGATCATCATGGGCGTCACGCAGCTCATCCAGGTCCGCATGGGCCCGCAGGCGGGCGATCCGATGCAGCGGCGGATGTTCCAGATCATGCCGGTGGCGATGACCTTCTTCTTCCTCGGCGTTCCCAGCGGGCTGGTGCTCTACTGGCTCACCAACAACGTCTTGACCATCATCCAACTTCAGGTTTACAACACTCTGCGGAAGCGGGAAACGGCGTGAGCGCGCCTCCCCCTGAGAGACCCATCCCTATGAACGACGCCAAGCGACGCTATTTTTCCGGCGACACCCTGCAACAGGCTCTGGTTCAGGCCGCCAACTATTTCAATCTCGACCCCAGCTACGTCGCCTATCGCAGCCTCGAGAAGCGCCACGGCTTCCTGAAGACCCGCCGCAAGGTGGTGATCGAGGTCGATCCCGAGAACCCGCGCCGGGAGACGCCGGTGTCGGTACCGGCGGCGACCCGCACCTCGCCGCCGCCGGTGCCCTCCGCGTACCGGACGCGGCCGGAGGCGGCGCCGCTTCCCCAGGCCGATGTGGAAGGGGAGGCAGCTCCAACCGTGGCTCCCGCCGCCGCGCCGCCGCAAGCGCCGGAGGCGAGGGAAGCGCGTCCGCCGCGCGAGCCGCGTGGAGATCGTGGCGGCAGCAGTCGCGGCGATCGCGGTGGCTCGAGGGAGCGGCGTGGTGGCGATGGCGGCGGTGAACGCCCCCGCCGGCGGGAGCGGGATTTCGCGCCCCGGTCGCCGCGCCTGCCGGAGGCGGAGCCGTTCCGTCAGGCGGAGACGAGCCCGCAAGTCCATCAGCAAGTAAATCCGGAAGGTGATCTGGTCACCCTGCCGGAGCGGCCGCGGGGGATCTCCGAGCGCTATCCGGAGGCGGCTGGACCGATGGGTGAAGCCGCGTTGAAGGCGGCGAACCTGCTGGTCCGCGTCGCGGGGCTGGATCTCAAGCCGCGGGTCTTCCAGGGGGAGGAGCGGCTGGAGGTCGATCTCGTGGGGGAGGATGTGGACTGGTGCTTCGCGGACGACGGCGAGATCCTGATGGCCATCGAGCACCTGCTGCCGCGGATGATCCGCTCGTTGAGCGGCGGCGAGACCACCGCCGTGCGGGTGGATTGCGACAACTTCCATGAGATCCGGGAGGAGCGCCTGCGCAGCCTGGCCCAGCGCGCGGCCGAGGAGGTCCGCAAGCGCGGCAAGCCGCGGGTGCTGGAGCCCATGAACCCGGGCGACCGGCGGATCATTCACACCACCCTGGCGGACGACCCCAACGTAGTCACCGAGAGCGAAGGGGACGGTTACTTCAAGCGGATCATGGTCCGGCCGGCGTAGCCGTTCTACTGTAACGATCTGGAGAGAGCCGGCTTTCAGCCGGCTTTTTTCTTTTGGCGACGTTTCACGTGAAACATGCCGCTCGGCATCTCCGCCCCATGTTTCACGTGAAACATCCTCACGTTCTAAGATTCCCAGCCATGGCCTTCGTTCTCCCCGACATCTCGCGCGCCAATTTCGCCAAGGAGATCCGCCAGCTCTCTCCGGAGCCGCTCGACGACCCAGCGATCACCGCTCTGCTGGCCCACTACCGCGAGCTCGCGCTCTGGAACCGGCGGACGAACCTGATCGGGCCGGGCACTCGGGAGGAAATCCTGGCCCGACACTATGGCGAGTCGCTCGCCGCGCTCCCCCTGCTGCCGGTGGGCGCCCGCCGCGGGCTCGACCTCGGCTCCGGCGCCGGCTTCCCCGGCCTCGTTCTCGCCGCCGCCCGTCCCGGGCTGGAGATGACGCTGATCGAGGCACGCGAGCGCAAATGGGCTTTTCTCTCCGCCGCCACCCGCAAGGCCGCTTTGCCCTGCCGGTGCCTCGATGCTAGAGTCCAGGTTCCGTTGCCCTCCGGCCTGCCGGAGACCATCGATGTGATCACCTCGCGGGCCCTGCGCCTCGATCCCGAGACCTGGAGAGCCCTCGCGAACCGCTTGGACGCGGACGGGCGCGTCCTCCTCTGGGCGGGTGAGCACGATCCCGAGCTGCCGGCGGAGCTCATCTCCTGCGGCAGCCTGCCGCTCGCGGGGAGCGAGAAACGGCGCATCCTGGCGCTGCGCCGCGCCTCTCCCGGGCCTTGAGCCAGACCGAACCATGATTCTCGCCATCGCGAACCAGAAAGGTGGGGTCGGCAAGACCACCACCGCCATCAACCTCGGCGCCGGCCTCGGCGCCCTTGAGCGGCGCGTCCTGCTCGTCGACAGCGATCCGCAGGGGAACGCCACGCGCGGCCTCGGCATCAAGGCGGCCGCGCCGCACCTCTACCATGTGCTGTCCGGCGAGGTGCCGATCTCGGCGGCGATCCGCCCCTCCGGGTTCCCCAATCTCGATCTCGTCCCGGCGCAGCGCGACCTCGTCGGCATCGAGGTGGAGCTCGTCGGCGAGAGCGGCTGGGAGCAGCGCCTCAAAGGCGTTCTCGCCGAGGTCGCGGACCGCTACGACACGATCCTTCTCGACTGCCCGCCGTCGCTCGGCCACCTGACGGTGAACGCGCTCACCGCCGCGGATGGCATCCTGGTGCCGCTCCAGTGCGAATACTTCGCCCTGGAGGGGATCAGCGAGCTGCTGGCCACCGTCGAGCGCATCCAGGGGAGCCTCAATCCTGCTCTCCAGATCGCCGGCATCCTGCTGACGATGTACGACGACCGCACCAACCTGTCGAAGGACGTCGCGGAGGAGATCCGCTCCCATTTCGCCGGCAAGGTCTTCGAGACGGTCGTCCCCCGCAACATCCGGCTCGCCGAGGCCCCGAGCCATGGCCTGCCGATCTTCCAGTACGACATCAAGTCGCGCGGCGCCGTTGCCTATCTGGCGCTCGCGCGCGAGTTCCTGCGGAGGGCGGCATGATGGCCGGCAGCATTGAGAGCAAAACAGCTACCAAGAAGCGCGGGCTCGGGCGCGGCCTCGACGCGTTGATCGAGAAGGCCGAGCCGAAGCCGGACGAGCCGGTGCGCACGCTTCCCATCGATCGCCTGCACCCCAACCGGTTCCAGCCGCGCACCCGCTTCGACGACGCGGCGATCGAGGATCTCGCGGCGTCGATCCGCACCCAGGGGGTGATTCAGCCGCTGGTGGTGACGGCCGAGGGGGACGGCTACTCCATCATCGCCGGCGAGCGCCGCTGGCGGGCGGCCCGGAAAGCGGGGCTCGAAACCGTTCCGGTGGTCGTTCGCCAGGTCGCCGATGACCGCGAGCTGCTGGAGCTCGCCCTGGTCGAGAATCTGCAGCGCAGCGACCTCAACCCGATCGAGGAGGCCGAGGCCTACGCCGCCCTGCAGGAGAAGTTCGGCCTCTCGCAGGAGGAGGTCGCCGCCCGTGTCGGCAAGGCGCGCACCACGGTCACCAACTCGTTGCGTCTGCTGCGCCTGCCGGACGATGTGCTCGATCTGCTGCGCGAGGGCAGGCTGACCGCCGGCCAGGCGCGCCCGCTGCTCGGCCTGCAGGATCAGGAAGAGCAGATCCGGCTCGCCGACAGCGCGGTGCGCGACGGGCTCTCCGCCCGCGACCTCGAGCGGCTGGCCGCCGCCCCCCGCGAGGAGCGCCCCAAATCCAAGAAGCCGGACCGTCCGGTCGAGGTCCATACCGCCGCCGCCGAGGAGCGGCTCACCCGCCGCCTGCAGACCCGGGTCGAGATCATGCGACAGGGCAAGGGTGGCCAGCGTGGGCAGCTCCGCATCCACTTCCACTCGGAAGAGGAGCTGATGCGGCTTTTCGACGTACTGATCGAGCGGGGAGAGAACCGATGATCTTCAAGTCGGACGGTAAGCAGAGCGACCTCAATGGCTTTCTCGACGGCGGCAGTCATCTCCAGGGGGAGCTGCGCTTCGACGCCTCCTTTCGCGTCGACGGCAAGCTCACCGGCACAGTGGAGTCGGAAGGGGACCTGATCGTCGGGGAAGCCGGGGAGGTGGACGGCGAGGTCCGGGCGGGGCAGGTTTTCATCTCCGGCACGGTAAAGGGGATCATTCGTGCCCTTCGCAGGGTTCAAATTGCCCCAAGCGGTAAAGTATTCGCCGAAATCGATACGCCATCGCTGATCATCGAGGACGGCGCCACCTTCGAGGGGCGCTGCTCGATGAGCCGTGAGGCCCGGCCGGCGAACGCGGGGCCCAAGCTGGTGGCCAAGGCCTGAAAACAACACGGACTTAGAGGACAGACACGCCTGGGCTTCGTGTTCGTCCTTTATGTCCGTGTTCGTCCTTGTTTTTAGTTTCTTGTTGCCCGCGCCAGCCCCTCATACGAAGGAAAAACCGCCACCGGATTCTGCGCCAGGAAGCTCTTGTCGAACGCCGAGGTGAGCACCTGGCCGTCGAGCTCGCGCGAGACGGGGAATCCCAGGCCGTAGAGGAGCGTGGGCGCCACGTCGACCAGCCGGGCGCCGGTGAGCAGGGCGCCGGGGCGAATCCCCTCGCCGTAGAGGAGCAGGACGCCGTCCGGCCCCCCCTGGAGCTCGCCGCCGAGCGCCGCTCCCGGCGCCATCTGCCGCCTCAGCCATCCCGGGGGATTGACCCCATAGGGCGAGACCACCGCCAGCAGCCGCGGGCCGCTGCCGCCTTCCCAGGCCGCCGCGAGCAGGCTGTCGAGCCGGTTGTAAGAGTCGGCGACCCGGTCGGCTGCCGCGCGGGCCGCCCCCGCTTCCTGCCTGCCCTCGAACTGCACGGCGTTGAAGCCGCCGAACCAGCGCCGCGACACCTCGCGCAGCCCTGGCAGCAGCAGGAAGAACGCCTCGACCCGCGGGTTTTCGGCGGCGAGCCTCAGGGCCGTGGTCTGCCGTCTGAGGTCCGGGTCGGGAGCCCCCGAAAAGACGTCTTCTCCGAGCGCGAAGGTGGCTTCGCCGGCCTCCGGGTTGGCCGCCGGCCATCCGACCACGCCGGCGGGAACGCCGAGACGCGGCAGGATCTCCCAGAGCGCCAGCGCCTCGCGCCGCGTCGTGCCTGCCGGCAGCGGCCTGGCGCCCAGCACGCCCCAGCGCTGAAAGGAGATTCCGGTGGGGAGGAGGCGCAGCTCGGCGCCGGGAGCGAGGAAGGGCGCGGGGTAGGAGCGCCGGCCGGTGATGCCGTGCTTGAACGGGTATTTGCCGGTGGCGAGCGTGGTCCACAGCGCGTCGCGCCGCGTCGGCATGATCGAGCCCAGCCGTCCGTAGGCGCCGTTCTGGAGCACCGTGGCGAGAAACGGCAGGCGCCCCTGGCCGGCCAGGGGGAGGATGGCGTCGAGCGTCGCCGAGTCGATACCGATCACCCACAGCTTCGGGCGCTGGCCGGCCTCCACCACCGCGGGGCGGGGGGCGGGCGCGGGCCGCGGGTGAAACGCCTCCCGGCGCTCGACCATGGCGTAGATCGACAGCGCCGCGACCAGCGTCAGCCCCCAGCGGCTGCGCCGGCCGTAGCGGCGGCGGCTGAGCGAGTGCAGCAGCGCGGTGTAGAAGGCGATCAGCGCGCCGAGGGTGAGCCAGAGGGCCGTCTTGATCAGACGGTCGTTGATGCCGGGGGGGAGAAAATAGGCGAAATAGGAGGCGTGGGCCCAGTCGAGCAGGGCGGATACCGCGAGCGCGACCGTGAAGGTCCAGGCCAGCGCGCGGCGGGCCCGGCGCGGCCGCCTCCAGGTGAACGGCAGGTGCAGCGCCAGGCTGAGCGCGCCGATCAGGGTGCCGTAGATCAGGCTCCCGCGCAGCACCGGGCCGAAGGCGAACGGCAGGCGCGGATTGAGATAGAAGATCAGCCCGGCGAGCTGTACCCCGGCGAGCGCCCCGGGGGCGAAGCCACCCCCGAGGATCGCCAGCCAGCCGCGCATCAGACGATGAAGATCGGCCGGTCGATCTTCTGGTGGAAGTGCCACTGATACGTATAGCCGGGGAACTGCACCGGAACGGTGTAGTCGACCTCCATGAAGATGCGATCCCCGTCCCGCACGATTTTGACGTCCTTCTTATCGAGCGGAATGTCGAGTTGCCGGGCGCGGCTGACGATCTGCTTCGCGAGCTCGTCAGGCGGCGTGCGGGCGGCCGAGAACTTGGCCAGCTCGTCCATGTAGTCGTAGAGCTGGGTGCTCTGGATCTTGACCGGCACCGCTTTCCAGGCGATCAGGGTCGCGAGGCCCAGCGCGAGCAACCAGAAGATACACCCGAGATTCCCCTCGCCCCGTTCGGAACTCCGTCGTGGCATTGGCTCCCTCCGTAAGGATTCGTTGGAGGGTAGTTTATCGCACGATGCGAAAGGTTCTATCCCATCGCGTCAGCGAGAAGAAATTCAGGGCCACGCCGCCGATCTGCCGCAGCTTGCCGCCGTAGCCCGGCCACTCCGCCCCCTCGCTCGTCTCGTCGTCGCTGGCGAACGACCAGTAGACCATGAACGCCCGCCCCTTGACGTAGCGCTCGGGCACCGTCCCCCAGTAGCGGGAGTCGTTGGAGTTGTCGCGGTTGTCGCCCATGCAGAAGTAGGTGCCGGGCGCGACGCTCTTGGGGCCGAAGTTGTCGCGCACCCGCTTGGCGTGGAAGAAAAGGTCGCGCGGGTAGCTCTGGGAGTCGGCGTAGTAGGTGAACGAGGAGTCGTCGACGTGCTTGCCGTTGATGTAGAGATCCTTGTCGATCATCTTCATCGTGTCCCCGGGCAGGCCCATGCACCGCTTGATGAAGTCGCGGTTGGGGTCCTCGGGGTACTTGAAGACCACGATGTCCCCCCGCCGCACCTTGCGGATCGGCAGCAGCTTTTCCTCCAGCGGGGAGAGCGTCGGCCCATAGACGAACTTGTTGACCAGGATGTGATCGCCGATCAGCAGGTTCTTCTCCATCGACCCGGATGGGATCTTGAACGCCTGCAGCACCCAGGTGCGGGCGAAGGTCGCGAAGATCACCGCGATGAGCAGGGCCTCCAGGTACTCCCGGAGCAGGGATTTCTCGGCGTGCATGCTGCGTGGGTGCCTACTGCGTGCGTGCCTGCGTGAAGACCGCGACGGCTAGCGGATCAGGCGGAACGACCTCTCCCAGCGGGTTTTCGAGAAGAATCCGAGCGCCGTCTCACCGAGGTCCTTGGCCTTCGAGCCCACCCCTTCCCACTGGCCGGTCGAGGTCTTCCCGCCGTAGGACCAGTAGATGAACAGCGCCCGCCCCTTGACGAGGTGGGCGGGCAGCGGCCCCCAGAACCGCGAGTCGTAGGAGTTGTCGCGGTTGTCGCCCATGCAGAAGTAGTGGCCGGCCGGCACCTGGAAGGGGCCGAAGTTGTCCCGCAGCCGCATGCGCGGATCGGCGAAGTAGCCCACCGGCTCGGGGTTCTTGTGCAGGGCGTAGCTCGCGTCCTGGACCGCCTTGCCGTTGATGTGGAGCTGCTGATCGATCACCTGCACCGTGTCGCCGCCCACCGCCACGCAGCGTTTGACGAGGTCGAGATCCGGGCTCTCGGGCGAGCGGAAGACCACGATGTCGCCGCGGTGCACCGGGCGGAACGGCAGCAGCCCCTTCTCCGCCCCGGTGGGCGTCGGGCCGTAGATGAACCGGTTGACGAACAGGTGGTCGCCGATGAGGAGGGTGTCCTCCATCGAGCCGCTCGGGATGTAGAAGGTCTGCACGACGAAGGTGTTCGTGAACAGCAGAAAGACCGCGGCGATGATCAGCGCCTCGATGTACTCCCGCCAGACCGACCGCTCGTCCGTCCGCTTGTCCACCCGTTCTTCCGCCATGGCGCGGCTACTGTACTCGAAAGGCCAGCGCGCCGCAAAAGATCACGCGCGGCGCCAGATCCTTTGACATGCCGGCAAACGCCCGGTCCGCCTCGATTCCCGCCTCTCCAGCTCCGATTTACCGCCAGATCCTTTGACACCGGTCCTTGGGGCCGGAGCTCCGCATTTCCAAGCAAATCTTTTATTTTCAGCTAGTTAGATCCAAAACTGCCGCTTGGCAGGGCGCTTGATCTATAGGGCTGGCGTCAACCCGAGAGGAGGTGGCGCCCAGAGACGCGGAGCTGAAAGCAAACGGAAAGGGACCTCGACGAACCGTCGCAAAACCAACGCATCACGGACAACCAAAGGAGCATTCCCATGAAGCATGACCTTCGCACCCATCGCGCCCATCACGTCGTTGCCGGTCTGCTGGCCCTCGCCTTCCTCTTCAACACCCTGCCTGTTCAGGGCGCGGACGGCAAGAAGGTCAACATCAACAACGCCGACGCCTCGCAGCTCGCCCTGCTGCCGCGGGTCGGCCCGAGCGTCGCCGGCCGCATCGTCGACTACCGCAAGCAGAACGGCGGGTTCAAGAAGGCCGAAGACCTGATGCTGGTGCAGGGGATCGGCGAAAAGACCTTCGAGCTCATCAAGCCCTACGTCGCGACCGCCGGCGAGACGACGTTGCGGGAGAAGGTCAAAGGCAGCCGCTCCGCCTCCTCTCCTTCCTCTCCCAAGTCCGGCGGCAAGCCCGACTCCAAGCCTGCCGCCAAGCCGGACAAGCCGGAGTCGTCCCGCTGAAAAGCGCCGGGCGGGCGGGGCCTGGAGCTCCGCCCCGCCCGGGCTTCTTGCCGAGGCCGTGCCATGACCTCCCATGCGAAAGGCTTTCAACTGGCGGAGCTCACCGTCGCCCTGGCGGTGCTCGCCTTCCTCGTGACTCTCGGGGTGCCGCCGCTGTTGCGGTCCTCCGGCGATCTGCGGCTGCGGCTGGCCACGGGCGAGCTGGTGGGCGTCCTGCAACTGGCCCGGTCCTGGGCCGTGCGGCACAGCGCCAACGTGGCGGTGAAGTTCCGCACCGCCCGGGACGGCGTGGTCACCTATACCCTCTATCGTGACGGCGACGGCGACGGCGTGCTCAACCGCGACATCGAAGCCGGCGTGGACCCGCAGGTCGAGCCGCCGCGGCGGCTCTCCAACCTCGGGCGCGGCTTCGGCTTCGGTTTCCCGCCCGGGCCGCCGGTGGCGGACCCCGGCTCGCCCGGGCGCCGGGTGCCGACGAGCGATCCGATCCGCTTCAACCAGTCCGACCTCGCCTCGTTCAGCCCGCTGGGGACCTCGACTCCCGGCTCGCTCTACCTGAGCGACGGCCTGCGGCGGCTCGCCGTCGTGCGCGTCGCCAACCATGCCGGCAGGATGCGGGTCTTCACCTACGATCCCGAGCGGCGGGCCTGGCGTGATTGACTCGCTCGGAACGAGTGCAGTACCTTCATTTCATGCGCGCGATTGTCGTCGTCACCACCGTTGGAACCGAAGAGCAGGCGTACCTCATCGCGCGCGAGATCGTCGCGCGGCGTCAGGCCGCGTGCGTCAACATCCTCCCCGGCGTCCGTTCGATCTACCGCTGGAAGGGGAAGATCTGCAAGGACGGGGAGCTGATGCTCCTGGTCAAGACTCTCGAAGGGGAGTTCGAGGGGGTCGCGGCCACGATCCGCGAGCTCAATAGCTATGAGCTCCCCGAGATCCTCTCCTTCAAGGTCGCGGAGGGCGAGCGCGGTTTTCTCGACTGGATCGCGGGGAGCGTCGACAAGGACGCCGACTTCGGGGACGACGATGACGATGAGGAGGAAGAGGGGCTCGCCTACGCGGGCGTCGATTCCGACGACGACTGAGCCCCTCCTCCCGGCCCTACACCTTCGCCAGCGCCTGATCCAGATCGGCCAGCAGGTCCTCGACGTTCTCGATCCCCACCGAGATCCGCACCATGCCGTCGGTCAGGCCGAGCTCGGCCCGCCGCTCGGCGGGAATCGAGGCGTGGGTCATCGAGGCGGGGTGCGAGATCAGGCTCTCGACGCCCCCCAGGCTCTCCGCGAAGCTCATCACCAGCATCGCCTCGAGCATCGACTTGGCCGCCTCGAAGCTCCCCATTTCGATGGTGATCATCGAGCCGAACCCGGAGGCCTGGCGCTTCTGGATCTCGTGGCCGGGATGGTCCGGCAGCCCGGGATAGAGCACCTTTTTCACCTTCGGGTGCTCGACGAGGTAGTCGACGATCTTGCGCGCGTTCTGCTCGTGCCGGTCCATGCGGACGACGAGCGTCTTGATGCCGCGCATCACCAGAAAGCAGTCGAACGGCGACAGGATCGCGCCCGCCGACTTCTGGACCAGCGCGAACCAGTCGGCGTCCTCCTGCGTCGATCCGATCAGCGCGCCGCAGATCGAATCGCTGTGGCCGTTCAGGAACTTGGTCGCCGAGTGCACGACGAAGTCCGCCCCGAGGGCCAGCGGCCGCTGCAGATATGGGGTGAGGAAGGTGTTGTCCACCGCCACCCGCGCGCCGTGGGCGTGGGCGAGCTCGGAGACGGCGGCGATGTCGGTAATGTCCATCACCGGGTTCGTCGGCGTCTCGATGTAGACCATCCTGGTCTCCGGCCGGATCGCCGCCTCGACCGCCGCGAGGTCCGTGGTGTCGACCCACGAGAAGGTGAGGCCGTAGCGCTCCAGGATGCGGGTGAAGTAGCGGAAGGTGCCGCCGTAGACGTTGCGGGAGAGCACGACATGGTCGCCCGCCTTGACCACGGTCATCAGGCAGGAGATCGCCGCCATGCCGGAGGCGAAGGCGTGGCCGGAGAACCCGCCCTCGAGGATCATGATCTGCTCCTCGAGCGCCTCGCGGGTGGGGTTCTGCACCCGGGCGTATTCATAGTGGACCGCTTCGCCCAGGTGCTCCTGCACGTAGGTGGACGTCTGATAGATCGGCACCGCCACCGAGCCCGTGCGCGGGTCGGGTTTCTGGCCGGCGTGGACGGCGCGGGTGGAGAAGCCATAGTTTCTCGGATCGGCTTTCAAAGGCA
>JBDSHF010000267.1:0-2775 GCA_039918595.1 Thermoanaerobaculia bacterium | reverse complement strand
GGGAGGCTCGTATGGTTCGTAAGGTCCAACCATTTCTCTGGCTCTTTCTGTTGATGATCGCGACGGCGTCCTTCGCGGCCGAGACGACCGGCTCCATCTCCGGCGTGGTCCGCGGGGCGGACGGCGCGGGGCTGGCCAGCGTCCCGGTGACGGTCAAGGGCACCTTCCTGCCCGCCGGCCGCACGGTGGTGACCGACGAGGAGGGCGCGTTCAGCTTCCAGCGCCTGGTGCCGGGCACCTACCAGGTGAGCGCCGACGTGCAGGGGATGGGCGGCGTCCAGCGCGAGACCCTGGTGGCGCTCGACCGCGACACCCAGGTGGAGCTGTCGCTGCAGCCCCGGGTGGAAGGGGAGATCACGGTCACCGAGGCGCAGCCGCTGATCGACGTCAAGTCCACCTCGGCGCAGGTCAACTTCACCAGCGAAGAGATCGAGGATCTGCCCGTCCCGCGCACCTACAAGGGGCTCTTCGAGCTCGCCCCGGGCGTGGCCGAGAACGGGCGGCTGGCGCCCACCGCCGGCGGCTCGCGAATGGACAACCTCTTCCTGCTCGACGGCATCAACATCACCAACCCCGACTACGGGGACATCTTCCCGGACATCACCCAGCTCGACATCAAGGAGGTCAGCATCATCCGCGGCGGCCTCAGCGCCGAGTTCGGCCGCACGGGAGGCATGGTCATCAACGCCATCACCAAGTCGGGGACCAACGATCTCCGCGGCGAGGCGCGCATCGAATACCAGCCGTCGAGCTTCGTGGCCGCCAACAAGAGCGCGACCGTGCAGAACACCCAGGACTCCGACTTCCTGGGCCTCGGGCTCGGCGGTCCCATCCTGCGCGACCGGCTCTGGTTCTACGGCTCGGCGAGCCGCCCCTCGATCACCACCACGGACCGCCGCAACAACCTCGGCTCCGTGCCGGACGAGGAAGTGGTCACCCAGGAGTACTTCGGGAAGCTGACCGCCAACCCGACCGCCAACCAGTTCATCAATGCCGGGCTGCGCTCGCGGGACCGGACAGATAAGAACGCCGGCATCGGCTCGAGCGCCAATCCGAGCGTCGGCAGCGACGACTCCCGCAAGTATCTGCTCGGCACCGCTTCCTGGACCTGGAACCTGACTGCCGACAGCTTCGTCGAGGGCAAGTACAACCACGACAAGGAAGAGAACTCGACCGACCCCACCACCAATCTCGGCTACCGGCCGGCCTTCAATGCGCTGCGCCCGGACCTCAACGGCCTGTTCACCTCGACCTCCGACTTCCTCGTCGGCGGGGCCACCGGGGTGGGGCAGGCGGTGGGCGGCGCGAGCCTGGCGGTCAACAACCAGGACTTCACGCGCGACGAGCTCCGGGGGACCTTCCAGACGTTCCAGACCTGGGGGAGCGCGCGCCACGACCTGCGGGCGGGCGTCACCTACGAGGAGAGCGAAGAGCGTCTGGAGCGGCTGGCCAACGGCTGGGGCTCCGTAACCTGGAACGCCATCACCCGCCAGTTCACGGCGAGCTACGTCTCCCGGCAGCCGCCGCACACCGGTCGCGGCACTTCCTATGGCGCCTTCGTCCAGGACCAGATCGCGCTCGGCGAGCGGCTGACGCTCACCCTCGGCGTGCTCGACAACCGGGACGACTATTTCGGCGAAGCCAACGGTGCGACCCCGGGCACCAAGCGGAAGCAGAAGATCCTGTCGTTCGGCTGGGGCCAGCAGATCCAGCCGCGCCTCGGCGTCTCCTTTGTCCCCAGCGCTACGACGGGGGACAAGCTCTATTTCAACTATGGCCGCTACTACAACACCGAGAACAAGTCCCTCGGGCGGGCGGGCTCCCCGACCCGCATCTTCACCACCCGCGCGACGTTCGACGCCGCCGGCAACCTGATCTCCGACGTCCCCGCGGCCAACACCCAGACCAAGACGATCGACAAGGGGATCGATCCGCAGTTCACGGACGAGTTCCTGGCGGGCTACGCGCGGCCCTTCGGCACCACCTGGTCGGGCGAGGTCTGGGGGATGTACCGCGACGTCGGCAACATCTATGAGGACGTGAGCTTCGACGGGCTCGGCAACGGCCCCTTCCACGTCTCCCAGCTCCCGGGCGCCTACCGCCGCTACAAGGCGGTCACCCTGGCGGTGAACCGCCGGCCGGCCGACGACCGCTTCTACCGGCTGACGGTCAACGCCAGCTACACCTGGAGCCGCCTGACCGGCAACTGGGACATCGACTTCAGCAGCACCGGCGATTCCCCGTTCTACAACTCCTCGTTCATCCAGGACGGCCCCGGCGTGCTGATCACCGACAACCGGAACGGCATCCTGCGCGGGGACCGCACGCACGTCGCCAAGCTGTTCGCCGTCATCCGGCCCACCGACGCCTGGAGCATCGGCACGTACACCTTCTTCCAGAGCGGCGGCGCCTGGGAGGCGCGGGGTCTCCCCGACCCGAACGTCTCGAGCAGCTCCTACGTGCGTTTTCTCGAAAAGGCGGGCTCGCGGCGGATGCCGGACTGGTTCGGCGTCGACCTGCTCACCTCCTATGAGCTCCGGTTCGGCGGCATCGGCCTGGAGCTCGAGGCGCGGGTGACCAACCTCTTCGACCGCCAGGTCGCGCTCAACGTCGACGACCGGCAGGTCCTCGGCCGGCCGGTTCCCTATGTGCAGAACAATCCGAACTTCGGCAAGGGGACGTTCTTCTCCTCGCCGCGGACGTTCGTGCTGTCGGCGATCGTCCGCTACCGGTAGGACGCGGCATGCGGTAGGTTTCCTCGGTGGAGATCCGGGA
>JBDSHF010000266.1:0-25754 GCA_039918595.1 Thermoanaerobaculia bacterium | reverse complement strand
ACGGCCAGCTCAGCAGCAGCCCGACCATGGCGACCAGGAGAAGGGTCAGGGCGACCGCCACCCACTGGTTCATGGGGGCTCCGAGCATCGGCTGGAAATCGGTCTGGGCGAGGTCCGGCTCGATCTCCCGGAGGAGGCTGGGGAGCGCTTCGGCGGCCACCTTCCCGACCTTCCAGAGGTGGCTCAGCGCGTCGGGCAGGAAACGCTCGACGCCGTCGATCCCTGAGCGCAGGCCGTGGATCGGGGTGCTCCCCCAACGCCAGGGGCAGGTCACCACCTGCACGTGCCCGGGCACGTAATAATAGGTTTCAATCGAGAACTCGGCTGGAGCGCCCCCGTTCCAGGGGTCCGCCGCCCGGAAGCATGCCTCCGTTCGGACCCGCCGCGGCACCAGCTTGGCACGCAAGAACATGCGAATCCTCCCTAGACGATCGGGCGGGCCCGGCCGTGGAATGCCGTGGATGTGAGGCCTGCTGGGGGGGATTATGGAGAAGTCAAATGCCGAAGTCGAATGCAGAGCTTTAAATGAAAAAGGGGGAGGATCTCTCCTCCCCCTTCTCGCGCCCTTTACGGGGTGCAGTCGATGACCGTGCAGGCGATGCCGCACGAGCCACAGTCGGAGTACCGCTTGGTGATACCACCGGCCACGTTAGCGATCTGGTCCTCGTTGAGGTTGCGCAGGGTCTCCTTGGCGAGGGCGAGCTTCTTGATGGACTTTTTCATGGAAAATCTCCACTTCTCTTGAGGTTGTCGAACTGGAGCGGACCGTTCCAGCGCCCGCCCACCGTTTGCGAAGACCGCGAAATCCCAGCCTGCCGCGGAGGGTTTCCACACAGCACCGGTCTTCCGCGACCGGGGCCATAGTTCCATAGATCAATACGGATATCTAGCTTGACAAATCAGATTGGAGCTTCTATGGAAAGGCCGCCGGCGGGGACCTCACGCCGGCGGATTCAGGCGGAGAGAGACTACTTCTTGATCTCGAAATCCTTGCTGGCGGCGGTGGTGCCGTCGGCCGAGATCTCCACCTTGTACTTGCCGGCGGGCCAGGGGGTCGGCTTGGAGATCTGGAACTCGGTGTTGACCGGTCCGGTGGGGGAGATGCTCAGGTTCTCATCGTGGACGACGGTGCCGGCGTCGCCATAGGTCCACTTCGCGCGGAGCGTCACCGCCTTCGCCGTGCCCTCCGTCGCCACCGAGGCGTAGATGGTGTCCTTCGGGCCGAAGGTGGTGGTGGGGTCGGTGACCTTCTTGTCCGCCCCCAGGCCCTTGCCCAGGTCGACCGCGAGGACGTGGAAGGGAACGGTGGCGGGGGTCGTCTCGACGGCGGGAGCGGTCGAGACCTCCGTCGCGGGAGCCGGGGGAGGAACGGCCTCCTCGTTCTTCTTGCAGGCGGACAGCGCCAGGCAGGCGGCCAGGATCAGGAGCGTGGTGCGATAGAAGCGCATAGGTTCTTTCCTCTCTTATTCGGAAGGGATCTTCAGGGTCTGCCCGGGGTAGATCTCGTCCGGGTCTTTGATCAGGTCCTGGTTGGCCTCGAAGATGCGCCGCCACTTGTTGGCATCGCCGTAATGCTTCTTCGCGATTTTGGAGAGGCTGTCTCCCGAGACGACCGTATACGTCTGTGCGGTCGATTCGGCCAGGGGCGCCGTCGACGACGCGCCGCCCTCCACATCGGAGAAGTCGGGTTTTTCATCGTTGCTCGCCATGCGTACTCCTTTCGACATCTGGGGTCAAAGGGGAACATCGAGCTCGGGATGAGACTGAGCTGGCACAAGAGTACAGCAAAAGCATTGGGGAGGCTGTTACAGGAGAGAGGAGGTTTCCTGGTGATAGCATCTATCCGTATTCATTGAATCTGCTCTGGAGGATCAGGAATGCGCTCGCGCTCGTCATCGCTCCTTGCCGCCCTCCTGCTGACCGCCCCCCTCGCCGGGGCGGAGCTCACGCCCCGTCTGGTCGAGGACGTCAACACCATTCCTCAGGCCGCGAGCTCGCAGCCCTCCGACTATTTCACCTTTGGCGGCCTCACCTTCTTCGCGGCCGACGACGGCGAAACCGGACGGGAGCTCTGGCGCACGGACGGCACCCCCGGCGGTACCTACCGCCTCACGGATGCCTGCCCGTTGAGCTGCTCTTCCTACCCGACGCCATTTTATTTCTCCGGCGGCCGTTCCTACTTCTTCCGCGCCTTTGACGAGCTCGATAGGTCCCGCCTCTGGGTGAGCGGCGGCACGCCCGCCACCACCTTTCAGCTCACGGCTGCCAGGGTCCCGCTGTCGGCCTCTGGCCGCTGGCTGGAACGCTCGGGCCTCCTCCTCTTTCCCGCCGATGACGGCGTCCATGGCCTGGAGCTCTGGCGTAGCGACGGGACGCCCGGGGGGACCTATCAGGTGACCGACCTGTGGCCGGGAGCTCAGGGGTCCAGGCTCCGGAACCTGATCGTGTTCAAGGACCAGATCTACTTTGTTGCCGACGACGGCCGGCAAGGCCCCATCCTCTGGAAGAGCGACGGCACGCCCCAGGGGACTCAGGCCGTGCGCGATCCGGTGCCCGGTTCGGCCGGCCATCCCGCCCCTGAGTCCCTGCGGGTCGCCGGCGACAATCTTTTCTTCGTCGCGCCGACCCCGGCGCGGGGCCTCCAACTGTGGAGAAGCGATGGCACGACCGGCGGGACGGTCCCGCTGACCGACCTGCGTCCCAACGGAGGTGCCTTCTCGGACTCGGACTTGGCCATCCTCGGCAACCGCCTCTTCTTCGTGGCGGACGACGGCAGGAGCGGCCAGGAGCTGTGGGTCACGGACGGCACGAAGGGGGGGACGAGATCGCTGACCCGC
This sequence comes from Thermoanaerobaculia bacterium, assembly GCA_039918595.1. Classification (GTDB taxonomy): domain Bacteria; phylum Acidobacteriota; class Thermoanaerobaculia; order Multivoradales; family UBA5704; genus DATARR01. The sequence continues at coordinate 22,917 of JBDSHF010000266.1, read as the reverse complement.
TTCACGCCGGCTGACGCTTTTCAAAGTGTGCACGAAAATTCTTTCTATTACCTTCCGCCTTTCCCCGCCGGCAGCCGGCTCGTCTTCCCGGCCGACGACGGCATCCACGGGGCGGAACTGTGGACGACGAATGGGACGCCGGCCGGCACAACTCTGCTCAAGGACGTCTGCCCCGGCTCCTGCTCGGGCGCCAAGTATGCGTTGCCGACCCTCGGCAATCAGCTCCTGTTTCCGGGATACAACTCCGTGCGTGGCTGGGAGCCCTGGATCACCGACGGCACCCCTGGCGGCACCCATCTCATCAAGGATCTCTGCAAAGGGAGCTGCAGCTCCGATGCCTACACCCTCGCGGTGACCGGCGGGCGGGCATTCCTGGTAACCCAGCCCGTCCAGGGCCCTCAACAGCTATGGCGCACCGACGGCACGGCCAGCGGGACCGTCCTGCTGGCAAGCTTCTCGAATCTGACTGGCGGCGCTCTTCTCGGGAGCTCCCTGCTCTTTTCCGCCGATGACGGTGTGCATGGCGAAGAGCTATGGAAGAGCGACGGCACCTCGCAGGGGACCGGGCTGCTGGTGGACCTCAACACCCGCGATCTCAACTGATCCCGGCCGGAACTTTCAGGCTTGGCAACCGTACTCTGCCGGTTGGCCGTCCGCTTTTGCCTGATGGCCGGTCGGCGATACTCTCTCCCGGCGGTCCGACCGCCTCGGAACCAAAGGAGCCCTGATGAACCGCCGTCTCGCCGTCCTCTCGATCCTCCCTCTTCTCGGGCTCGCCGCCGCGCCGGCCCGTTCCCAGGAGCGCCCCCTCACGGCCTTGCCGTATACGCCGAGCCTCGACCCCTCGGCGATGGACCGCTCGGTCGACCCGTGCGTCGACCTCTACGCCTTCTCCTGCGGCAAGTGGCTGGAGAAGAATCCGATCCCCGCCGACCGTTCCCGCTGGAGCGTCTACTCGAAGACGGCCAACGACAACCAGCGCTTCCTCTGGGGGATGCTCGAGGAGGCCGCCCGCCCGCTGCCCGGGCGTGACGCCAACACCCAGAAGATCGGCGACTACTTCGCCTCCTGCATGGACGAGGCGGCCATCGAGAAGGCGGGGATCGATCCCCTGAAGCGCGATCTGGCGGCCATCGACGGCCTAAAGTCCAGAGCGGAGCTGGCCGCCCTCCTCGGCCGGCTGCACCCGGCGGGGGCCTCGGGCGAGATGTTCTTCGGTTTCGGCTCCGGCCAGAGCCCGAAGAACGCCTCCCAGGTGATCGGCTTCGCCTCGGCGGGTGGCTTGAGCCTCTCCTCGCCCGAGGACTACCTGAAGGACGACGCCAAGTCCAAGGAGGCCCGCGAGCGCTACCGGGCCTACGTGCGCAAGATTTTCGAGCTGCTGGGGGACCCCCAGCCGGCGCGCGGCATGGAAGCGGTGCTGCGCCTGGAGACCGCCCTCGCCAAGGCGTCCCTCACCCCCGTCGAGCTCCGCGATCCCTACAAGACCGCCCACGTGATGAAGCGCCGGGACCTCCAGGCGCTCACCCCCGCGTTCCGCTGGGACGTCTACCTGAAGGCGCTCGGCCAGCCGGGCCTCGCCGACTTCAACGTCACCGAGCCCAGGTTCTTCCAGGAGATGGAGAAACAGGTGTCCACCAGCAGCCTGGACGACCTCCGGGCCTACCTCCGCTTCCACCTCGCGGACACCGCCGCTCCCTACCTCTCCGCCCCTTTCGCGCGGGCGAACTTCGAGTTCTACGACGCCTACCTGGAGGGCGCCAAGGAGATCTCGCCGCGCTGGAAGCGCTGCGCCTCCTGGATCGACCGCGACCTGGGCGAGGCGGTGGGGGAGGTCTTCGTGGCCAAGAGCTTCCCGCGCGAGATCAAGACCGGCACCGACCGGATGGTCCGGCAGATCCGCGAGGCGATGGCGATGCGGATCGAGCAGTCCCCCTGGATGACCGCCGAGACCAAGAAGCAGGCCCTGGTCAAGCTCCAGGCCGTCCGCGACAAGGTCGGCTACCCCGAGCGCTGGCGCGACTACTCGGCCCTCGAGGTAAGGCGCGGCGATTTCACGGGCAACGTCGAGCGGGCGCTCACCTTCGAGTCCCGCCGGGATCTCGCCAAGATCGGCCGGCCGGTCGACCGCGGCGAGTGGGAATTGACGCCGGCCACCGTCGACGCCTATTACAACCCGTCCATGAACGACATCAACTTCCCGGCCGGGGTGCTGCTGCCGCCGCTCTACGATCCGAAGATGGACGCCGCCCCCAACTACGGCAACACCGGCAGCACCATCGGCCACGAGCTGACCCACGGCTTCGACGACGAGGGGCGGCAGTTCGATGACCAGGGCAATCTGCGCGACTGGTGGACGGCGAAGGACGACAAGGAGTTCCGCCAGCGCGTCGCCTGCGTGGCCGACCAGTACGCGCAATATACGGTGGTGGACGACATCAAGATCAACAGCCAGCTCACCCTGGGCGAGGACGTGGCCGATCTCGGCGGCACCCTCCTCGCCTATCTCGCCTGGAAGGAGGAGACGAAGAACCAGAAGCTCGAGACGCGGGACGGCCTGACGCCCGAGCAGCGCTTCTTCGTCGGCTTCGCCCAGTGGGACTGCGGCGGCGACCGCCCCGAGGCCCGGCGCCTCTCCGCGCGGGTCAACCCCCACTCGCCGCACGAGTTCCGGATCAACGGCGTGGTGGTGAACATGCCCCAGTTCGCCCAAGCCTTCGCCTGCAAGCCGGGCCAGCCGATGTTCAAGGAGCCGGCGAAGGTCTGCACGGTCTGGTAGGGGATGCCTGACGCCGCCTCTCCACCGCCGGGGCGCGACTACTCGCAGCTCCTCGGCGCGATGAACGAGCTCCTCGCCGTGCTGTCGAGCGACGGCGGCGAGGAGGCGGCGTTGCGGGCCTCGTTCGAGGCCGCGGCGCGGGGATTCTGCGCGCGCAAGGCGTTGTTGCTGGTGATCGAGCAGCGGGAGCCGCTACGCCTGCGCGCCGTCCACACCCTGGGCCAGCTCACAGCGGAGCAGATCGCGGCGTGCGAGCGGGGCGATTCGGTGCGCGGCGTGAGCCCCTCGCTGATTCAGCGGGTCGTGGCGAGCGGCGCTCCCGAGTTGATCGAGGACCCGCGTCTGCAAGCGGACGCCTCGCACACCCCCTCGCTCGCGGGAGGACCCTACAGCGTTCTCTGCGCGCCGGTCTTCGATCCCGTCCGCGACGCCGTCCTCGCCCTGATCTATCTCCAGAACAGCGGCCTGACGGAAGCCTACGGCGAGAGCGACCGCGCCTGGCTGGAGGGCTATGCCGCGGCCGTGGGCCGGTTGTTCGGCCTCTCGTTTCGCCAGTCGCTCCAGGACCGCGAGCTCCGGGAGTTGCGCGAGGCCCGCGGCGCGGCCGACAACATGCCCGAGATCCTCGGCGACTCCTCGCACACGGCCGCGCTGCGACGGGTCCTGCACGAGACGTTCATCCCCGCGATGGAGGTGGAGAACCCGGAGCCGACGCTCGTTCTCGGCGAGCGCGGCACGGGCAAGGACCTGATCGCGCGCTATCTCCACGCCTACAGCTCGCGCCACAAGCGCCCGCTGGTGGTGGTCAACTGCGCCGAGATCACCGACGAGCTGGCGGCCTCCCGCTTCTTCGGCCACAAGCGGGGCTCCTTTACCGGCGCCCTCACCGACGAGCCCGGCTTCTTCCGCGCCGCCGACGGCGGCGTCCTGTTCCTCGACGAGGTCGCCGAGCTGTCGCCGCGGGCGCAGGCGCACCTGCTGCGGGTGCTGGAAAACCATACGGTGACGGCGGTGGGGCAGACCCGCGAATATAAAGTGAACGTTGCCGTGGTGCTGGCCACCAATCGCGACCTGGACCAGGCGGTGCGCGACGGCGCCCTGCGGGCGGACTTCTACGATCGTTTCCGCATCCTGGCGCTCCGTCTCCTGCCGCTCCGCGAGCGTCCCTGGGACATCCCGCCGCTGCTCGAGCACTACCGCCGCCATCACGAGCGCAAGCATCGCAAACCCACACTGGGATTTACCCGCGAGGCGTTCCGCTCCCTGGTCTCCCACGCCTGGCCGGGCAATGTGCGCGACCTCGCCCGCGCCTGCTCGCTGTTCGTGATCCATGCCCAGCCCGGAGCCTGGATCGACCGCGACTTGATCGCGCGCTGCCTCCCCGAGGTGCTGCGCGGCGCGCCTAATCCGAAGGCCGGGCCGCTGCTCGCGGAAGGTGTGCCGCTGAGCGACGCGGTAGAGGCCTTCGAGCGCGAGTTGATCCTCTCGCGCCTCGAGCAGTACGGCGGCAACGTGAAGGCCGCCCGGGAGAGTTTGGGGCTCACCAAGACGACGTTTCATCGTTATATGAAGAGTCTGGGGATCGCGGTTGGAGGTACGGAGGAAGGATGACGGCCGGCCGGGTCCACCGGCCGGCCCACGGCCGGCCGATAGACCGGTCACGAATCCGTTACTGGGTGAAGGCGTTGCTGTCGGGCCGCAGCACGACCTGGAACAGCGGGGCTCCCGCCGGCAGCGACATGCTGACGGAGGTATCGCCGTGCGTGCAGGTCGCCGTTTCCCCGAACGCCGGATCGATGTTGCGGGCGACCACGCTAGTCGGCGCGCTGTTGTTGGGCTGTAACTGTCCGTAACCCTGCGTGATCTCGGTGCGGATGTCCCCAGGCCACGGGTACAGGTAGGTGGCCTGCGCCGTGCTCGCATCGTACTTGACGGCATACATGGCCGAGGTGCACCACTTGCCGCAATTGTCGGGATTGGAGGAGAGCACGGTCACCCGCACGCCGGGCCAGGTGAGAAAGCGGTACTCCCGGACGAACCGGGCTCCCTGGAGGATCGCGACGATCGTACCCGGATCGTAGGGCACTCCGTTGACGTGGTTCCGGAGCAGGGCCCGGCGGCTCGTGTCGTTGCCATAGGGGTTGGTCGCCTGTGAGCCGGGCCAGTTGTTCTCGACATAGTCGAGCAGATCCTCCTGCGTCCTCGATTCCGTCGATTGGGTGACTCCAGGCCACTGGACCGCCCGCACGAAGATGGGCTCGCGGTCTCCCGATCCGCTCGCGCTGGCGCAACTGGAGTTCAAGGAGCGTACTCCCGCCAGAGCCAGGAACGGACCATTATAGAGAGTCCCTCCCGAGTTCCCGGTATCGCAACCCACGCTCGTGAAGTTGAACGAGAAGGTCGGCGGCGGCGGGCAGCCGCCCGAGGAGGTCAGGGTGAAACTGTCGGTCAGCGCGGTGCGCGCCGGCCCTGTGCCGGCCGCCAGGGTATAGAGGGCGGAGATCATCTTCAGGTAGGTCGTGCTCTTGGTGAACAGGCTGCCGGTGGGATCATGGGTCACCGCCCAGTAGCGGACAGCGACCACGGCGGCGACTGTCGGCGCGTTGTAGAGCGGCGACAGGATCTCGTAGCCGTTGAAATACCTCACGGTGTTGGGGAGCGGCACAGTGCAGGTGTCACCCGCGGTCTGACAGGTCAGGAACGTGTTCCACCATTGCTGGGGGGTCTGGGTACCGATTGCGGTCCCCTTCCAGAGGGAGATCGCCGCCGCCAGGACAGGCAGGTTGTTGCTCCCTTTGTTGGCCCAGCCATTGAAGCTCGGATCCAGCTTGGTCTGCCAGTTGGACTGCGTGGCAAGGCCGCTCATGGCCCTGACGATGTCCGCCTCAAGGGCGCAGGGGTGAGCCGAATCCAGGGGGTTGCAACCCGTGCTGTTGAGCGGCCAAGTCCTCCACGTCGTGGCCCACGCGGGCGCCGCGAGGAGGAGGAGGGTAATCATCGGAGCGATCAATTTTCTCGACATGGTGTAAAAGCCTCCGTAGCAAGATGAACGTGAAACCTGTGGGCTTCGGTCCTCGGACGGTCTCCCCTCCGATCCATGGGCCCGTTTTCCCCCATCGCAATTCCTGGACCCGTCGGAGGTCTGCTCACAAACCGCTGATCTGGAAGGGTTTCTCAGGGAGGGATCAGCGCGCGGTTCCAGATCTGGACCGCCCGTCCAGGGCCTGGTTCCAGATCTGGAACGGCTCTAACGCCAGTCGCCGGAGAGCTCGAAGGCGGCCCAGAAAAAGGGATGGGACGATCCGGATTTCTCCCGGATCTGATCGATTTGCGCTTCCCGCAGGGCTTCATCCTTCGATTTGCCAGCGCGGAGATAGCCGTAGAAACGTTTCATGAAGCGGGCCGTGGAGTAGTCGGCGACGCCCCAGAGCGAGGCGAGGACCGAACGGGCGCCCGCGTACTGGAAGGCGCGGGTGAGCCCGACGAGGCCTTCGCCCCCCATCTCCCGGCCCAGTGCCGTATCGCAGGCCGAGAGGGTCACCAGGTCGGCGTCGAGATGCACGCTCTCGAAGATCTCCCAGGCCTGGAGGAGACCGTTGTCCTGACCTTCGGCCGGATGCTCGGGCAGGGTCAGGGCCAGGGCGGAGTTGAGCGGGAAGCGCTCGTCGAGCAGGCCGTGACCGGCGAAATGGACGAGGCGCGAATCCGGCCCGAGAGACTTGGCCCTCTCCTCCGTGGCCTCCCGGCCCAGGTAGACCTGGGGATGAGAGTAAAGAGCGGCGATGGACTCCACTTCCTTGCGCGTGGAAGGGAGGGGCTTGAGGGACCATCCGCGCCGGAGAGCTTCCCGAACGTCCGGACTGGCGGGTGCATCGGTCGCCGAACGCGCGTAGAGGGGGGCGAAGGCGGTGAGGCGCTCTTCCCGGAGATTCCGGCCGGCCGGCCGCGACTTCTTCAATTCCGCGTAGACGGTGGCGGAGAGCGCCGAGTGGATCGGCTTCCACTCGATGAGATAGTGGCTCCCGCGCCTCAGCGCGGCAAAGGGCAGGGCATGAAGCGGTCCGTCCGGAGAGACCAGGAGGCGTCCGGCCCCGGTGATCCGTCGTTCGGCGGGGCGGACCAGCAGGTTGTAGAGCCGCCGTGCCCGCGCCCGGAGCGCCGCGCGGCTGGACCCTGGACGCCTCAGGAGATTGCGGAAGCTCCCCACCTCTTTGCGCAGGACCTTTTCACCGGCGGCGATCGGGAAGACCGACAGGCCAGGGCCGGCCGAGCCCGCCGGCTGAACGACAAAGAGCCAGCTCCTCTCCGGCCCCACCGCGTACTCGAGGAGCACGGTTCCGGGATCGAGAGCGGAGCGGGCCGCCGGCAATTCGAGCGGATCGGAGCCTTCGAGAGAGCCGACGCGCGGCGAGGAACGCCGGATCCGCTCCTGGACCTCCGACTGCTCGAGCCGCAGGTCCCGCAGTCGATCCTGGAACGCCTCGATCTTTCCCGCGCCCTGTTCGGAATCCCAACGGGCAAGGGCCGCCTGGACCTGGTCGTACTCGGCATCCAGTCGGCGGCGCTCGATGTAGAGATCTGCTGGAAGCTCCCCAGCGAAGCGTAGATTCCGCTGGGCCAGCAACTCTTGAAAGCCCCGGGCGCGCCCTCTCTCGATGTATCTCCAGGCTTCCTGGGGCCGCGCGAGCGCGAGTTGGAGCTCCGCCGCCTCGAAGTAGAGATCTCCCAGGGAAGAGCCATAGAGCCACCGAGACTCCTGGGCACCGCCGAGGCGCGCCCGTTGGGCCTCCAGAGCATCGACCGCCGCCAGGTAGCTCGCCGCGGCCTCCTCGCGCTGGCCTCTCCGGGCCTGCGATCGCGCCAGGGCATGATAGCTCTCGGCGAACAATCCACGGTACGTCTGGTGAATGCGGATCGCCGCGCGAAGATGAGCCTCGGCGGCCTTGGCTTCACCCTGCTCGAGAAGAAGAAGGCCGAGCTTCAAATGAATGGCGCCCGTGTCGGCGGCCTCGGGGTTGATCTTCTGCCAGATGGTCAGGGCTCTTTGCAAGAGCTCCTCGGCTTCCGCGGCCCGTCCCCGCAGGCGCATGGCCTCTGCCAGGCCCACCAGGCAGGAAGCGCTTTTGGGACCCATGGGATTGAGGTTGTCGCTGATGGCGAGTGCGCGCCGCCACAGTTTCCCGGCCTTTTTACCCTGATGTCGCAGCAGCGCCAGATCGCCAAGGCCGGTCAGGCGTTCTCGTATCAGGTTACCGTTGGGATCAAGTTTTTCAAGGAGCACGAGCTCCCGCCGGAGGAGGTTTTCGGCTGCGTCGTGATCGCCGCGCTGAAAGGCGATCTTGCCAAGGTAATGCAATGTTATGGCCACTTCCCGGCCATCGGGTTGAACGTTTTCGGAGGCTCTCTTGGCGCGCAGGAAAACGGTCTCGGCGCCCGCTAGATCGCCGCGCTGAAGGAGCATCTCACCGTAGTTCAAGATTGTCGTGAGGAACCAGCGGTCCGCAACTTTGAGTTTCTCCTGGATCGCGAGAGCGCGTCCCAGATATAATTCGGCTTGTGGGAGGTTCCCACGCATGGCAGTGGTCGCCGCGAGGTTGTTTGCCGTGAGGGCTTCGAGATTGCTGCCGGGAGCGGCGCGGCGAGCCAGATCGTAGGCACGCCGATTCAAACGATCCGACTCCTCCAGGTTGTCCTGCTTTTCGAGCGTGGCGCCGAGCTTGCTGAGCGCCAAAATGACAAACAGGCTTTCTGGATTGTCCTTCTCCTCCAAGGACAAGGCGTTTTCCAATTGTTGCCGGGCTCCTGTGAGGTCACCTCGCAGGAAGAGCCCACCCCACCAGGCTAGATGAAGATGAAATTCAATATGGGCTGCTTTCAGCGCTCGAGCCTTCGCCAGCGCAACCGCATAGGCTGCGTCCACTGCGGACTCTTGTTGGGCACGCCCATACAGTCCGGCCGCCTGGTCTCGGAGCCATAGCTCTGTGGAAATGCAACGGTTTCCAGAGGCCAGCTCCGCCGTTTGCTCGAGTTCCTGCGCGGCGGCGGCAAAATCGCCGGCCTGCTCGCGACTGCGGGCGGCCTGGTAGGCGTCGGCAAGCGAGCCGTGCAGGAGCGGCGCTACCGTAAGACCTGGGGATATCGGCAACAAGTTCCAGCGGAGGCTTTCCGAGCCTCGGGCTCCTTCAAGGACAGCCCCACCGTACTGCAAGTCCTCGACCTGGAAATTCATCCAGTCGAACAGAGTGCGAAAATCTCCTTGCGTGACGCAATCCCCTTCTCCGCCGGAGATTCTGCACCAGGAAAAGAGCCGGTCCCCCGGCTTCAACCCCGCGTGGAGCCCCGGAGACTCCGGGGCTACGGATTCGACGACCACCCCCGGCGTGGAGAATGGGCAGCTCGCATCGTCGGCGAGGGCCGCTTGCGGGTGAGCGATCGGCGGTGACCCGGCGCCAGGCTGGAGGACGACTGCACGAGGCTGCCCTTCCTGAGCCTCGATCCGATGCTCCCCAGCGCCCGCGGCGGACCAGGATGGAAGGGGGGGCTCTTCAGCGGGAACCGTCGTCTCGTGCTGGGGGTAGAGCCCCGGGATCTCCCCGCCACGGATGCGCACGGCGCCCGCTGCCGGGCCGGGATTCTCGTCCTCCGCGATTCCGGCCAGGAAGGGGAAGGGAGGAGCGGAAGGAAGAGCCCGCACGCCGCCTGATTTCTCCGCGAGGTCGCTTTTCCCGAGAGTCGCGCGGGCCGGCCCGGAGATCTCGTAGCGCCGGCCGGTCGCGAAGGCCAGGGTGAGGCGAGAGCCGGAGGCGAGCTCCAGAGTGGTTCCCGCCAGCAGGCGATCGAAGAGGCGCAACGGCTCCGGGGGGCGGCCCGGCGCGCTCCGCAGAGCTCCGCCGGAAAATTGATAAACGATCGCAACGGGCTCGCGCGGGCCTGCCGCGGCTGCCTGAACGGAGAGGAGAAGGAGGCCGCAGGCAAGGGCTCGAACCATTGTCATCATCAGGTTTGACTCCATGGTACCGGAGAAAGTGCCCGCCGGAGGACCACCGCCAGAGCGAGCGCGCCGAGAGCCGGCAGGAGAGGAGGTGTTACCGGCAACAGCAGGCCCATCCGCTGGAAAACAGGGATCGACAGGCCGAGATAGAGCAGCAGAATTCCGAGGAGGACGGCGAGGAGGGGAAGCGGCCGGCGGGCGAGCAGGGCGGCGGCCGCGGCGAGGCCGGCCCACAAGGCCACGCCTGCCAGGAAGGGGCTTCGCGGCGCCTCGCGCACCGGCAGCCCGGATGTGATGGTGTCGACCAGCAAAGCCTGTAGGGAGAGGCCGGAGATCGTCTTCGCCCGGCCGGCGCGATGCGGAACGCGGTGCACGTCGTCCCCGGCCGCCATGACATCGCCGCCCACCAGGACGAGGCGGCCGCGGAAGATCCAGGGTCTTTGCGCCAGCGCGCCGGGGATCTCGCGCCAAGAGATCCGGGCGTAGCCCGAGGCATCGATCCGGGGATCGATCCAGAAAGCCTTTCCATCGGAAGGCACGGGGAAAGGGGAGATCATTCCCGCCGCCCGCGCCGCCCAGGAAGGGCGCTCGCCGCCCGCGCGGTCGCGGAAGCTGAGGCGGCCGTGGCGGATTACGCCGTCCGGGTCCTCATCCAGATTGACGAATCCGAAGAGGGAACCGGTCCTCCGCAGGCCCAGGGCCGCCGCCGTCAGGCCGTCCACGCTGCCGGTGCCGAGGATGCTCCCGTCCGGATTTGAGAAGGCGGCGAGAGTGAGGTTTTCCGGATGGCGGAGGACGAGGTCTGAGAAACCGCGGGATGCGCTCCACGGCTCGGGCAGGAGGAAGTCGACGGCCACGCCGCGCGCTCCCGCCGCGAAGATCCGTTCCAGCGTATCGCCGACTTCGTCGGCCCGGTCCGCGAAGGGAAGCGAGCGTTCGGCGAGGCTGGCCTCGTCGAGCGTGACCAGCAGGATTCGCGGGTCGGGCGGACGCGCCGGCGAGGCGCGGATCCGCAGGTCGTAAGCCCATCGCTCGACGGCCGGCGGGCCGGCGGGGAAGAGCAGGCCGGCGACCGGCACGGCCATCGCGAGGACGGCGGCGAGAACGATCCGGCGCGGCACCTCGGTCCGCTGCCATTGAGCGCGGCGCTCGCGGCCGGCGGCGGCGCGGAGCCGGCGGACGGCCTCGCCGGCCGAGGCCGGACGGCGGGCCGGATCTTTCGCCAGCGGCGCCCGCAGGGCGTTCCAGATCTCGGCGGGGAGCGCTCCCGGCGGCGGCTCCCTTTCCAGGTGTCCGGCCAGGACGTCCCGCGTCGATCCCTCGAACGGCGGCCCGCCGGTCAGCATCTCGTAGGCGATCACGCCGAAGGAGTAGATGTCCGAAGCGCGGGAGGCCTCCGCGTGCCGGATCACCTCCGGCGCCACGTAGAGCGGCGTGCCCAGGAGATCGCCGGTCGCGGTCAGGGAGGCGGGAAGCTCTCTTCCCTCCCAGGAAGCCAAGGCCATGGGAAGAGCGGAGATCTCCGCCAGGCCAAAATCCAGAACCTTCACCGAGCGATCGTTCTCGCCGAGCAGGACGTTGCCGGGCTTGAGGTCGCGGTGGAGGATGCCCTGCTCGTGGGCCGCGTCGACGGCGGCGGCGATGGCGTCGAGGATCGGCAGCGCGCGGTCCAGGGGCAGGGGGCCCGCCGTCCGGCAGAGCTCGGAGAGGGGCGCCCCCTCCAGCAACTCCATCACCAGGTAGCGAGCCCCCGTCCCGGGGTCGATCCCGGAGTCGGTGACGTCCACGATATGGGGGTGCCGGAGCCGCCCGAGCGCCTCGGCCTCGCGCTGGAAGCGAGCCACCGAGAAGGGATCGAGAGCCGGACCCGGCTTCAGCAGCTTGAGCGCGAAGTCCTTCTTCAGCCCGAGATGCGTGGCCCGGTAGACGATGCCGACCGCCCCCTCGCCGAGGTGCTCTTCCAGGCGGTACTTTCCGTCAAGGGTGCTGGCGATGCCGCCGGTGCCTGGGGCCGTCGGGGCTGAAGAGGTCCCTGACATGGTTCCGAATCCACTCTACCCATGTAGTGTGTCGAATAGGCTGAAAAAATTTCAGGCCTTCGCCCGCAAGCCGGGCGAGCCGATGGCCAGGCAGAGGGCGAAGGTCTGCTGGATCTGGTAAGAAAGAAGGGCAAGGGGATAGAGGCCGGGGCGTGGCCGAGCACGCCCCGGAGCGGGCTTGACAGTCGCTAGCCTACAGGCAAATGACCTCGATAGTGCTGCCACCGCCGGAAGCCGTGCAACCGCTCTCGTCCTCGCAACTCGCGCTGCTGCCCGAGCAGGTAATCTCCCAGTCTCCACAGGTGAAAGTGCACTGGGCCTTTTCAAGGAAACCGGGCTGCCCGTTGGAGGACCGCTGCTGGTGGAACCGCAACCTCTTGGGATCGCCGTGACCGGACACTGTGACATTCGGTCGTTCGGCGGAACGCTGCGCAGCCGCCGACGGGACGCGGTGCGACTCCCGCGGCCCCTTGTCCTCGCGATCGCGAGCAGAAGCGGGGATGGCGGCGGTCAGGGCGAAGGCGGACGCCAAAGCGAGCACAGCGAGCTTCTTCGTGGCCATGATGGGTTCCTATCCTCTTCCAAGAACGGTGATTCGAGATCGCTCTGGCTCGTGTGGAGCTGCGGAGCGACCGGCGAGTACGTGTCAAGGGCCCCTGACGGCTGCGAATCATAGGCCGTGTTGCAGCTACTGTCTTTGATACTTCTTCTTGATGTTTTTTCTTCAGGCCGGCGCCTGTCCGCCCACGCCGGCGCGCAGCGCTGTTGGCGTACAGCCGAACCGGCGCCGGAAGGCACGGCAAAACGTTTCGTAGTTGTCGTAGCCGACGGCCGCCGCGATGAGGAAGGCTTCGACCGGCAGGGTTCGGAGCAGCCGCTCGGCGGCTTCAAGGCGGCGTGACTCGATGTAGTCGCGCAGGGTGGCGCCGAGCGCCCGGCGGAAAAGAGTGGTGAGGTTGTGATTGCGCAGGCCGCAGCCGGCGCGGACTGCGGCGGCGTTCAAGCGGGGCTCGAAGAGGTGGAGGTGGACGTAGACCACAGCTCGGGCCACCTGCACCGGGAGCTCCGTTGCATGGCGCCGCCCCGCCTCCTCGGCGCTGCGCCGAAGCTCGCTGACTGCCGCCTCGACCAGCCGATCCGATTGTTGCCAGGTCACCGCATCGTCCCCAGGTTTCGAATATCCAGTCCCGATAGGGGTGCATAATTTCACATAAGTCGAGATTGCGGAAGATGGCTCTCCCTCTCCCCTGTAACCTTTCCCCCCCATCCTGCGTAGAGAGGTTCGGAAGGCAGTACCCCGAACTCAAAAATTAAACGACTCCGAGGTCGTCAAGAAAGAAGGGCCTCTCATGCGCAAGAACAAGAAATGGGTGATCGCTGGTTCCGCGGTGGTGATCCTGGCGGGGAGCCTCGTCGTGGCCCGCGCCACCACCCGTTCGAAGCCCGAGGTGGTGGATTCGCCGTTCCGCCTCGGCAAGGTGCAGTCCGAGGATCTGCAGGTGAGCGTGCGCGAGGTCGGCGTCGTCGATCCCGAGATCAAGGTGGACGTCAAGTCCGCGGTGTCGGGGCGGATTCAGGCCCTCCGCGTTCGCGAGGGGGACGTGGTGCGCACCGGCCAGGTGCTGGCCGAGGTCGAGCCCGACGTCAACCAGGCGCAGGCGCTCTCCGACGTCAAGTCCGGAGTGGCCCAGGCCAATCTCAAGCTGCGCGACGCCGAGCGCGAGCTCGCCGCCCAGCAGGCGCTGTTCGACAACGGCCTGATCGGCAGCCAGGCGCTGCGCAACTTCCAGACCACGCGCGACATCGCCGCCGAGTCCCTGGCCAACGCCCGGTCGCGCTATCAGATCGTCGAGGACCACGGGATTCCGATCTCCGGCGCCTCCAACAGCCAGCACGCGCGGGTCACCTCGCCGATGTCCGGAGTGGTGATCAATAAAGGCGTCGAGCTCGGCGAGACCGTGACCTCCGGCGTCTCCTCGTTCAACGAGGGCACGGCGATGTTCACCGTCGCCGATCTCAAGTCGCTGATCATCCGCGTCAACCTCAACGAGGTGGACATCGCCAAGGTGCGCAAGGGGCAGCCGGTGCGCGTCACCCTCGACGCCTACCCGCAGAAGATTTTCACCGGCCAGGTGCGCTTCGTCGCCCCCGCCGCCAAGGTGGTGGACAAGATCAAGGTTTTCGAGATCGAGGTCGCGCTCGATCATCTCGACGAATCCTTCCGCACCGGCATGAGCGCCAACGTCGAGATCCTGGGCGACCGGCGCGCCAGCACGCTGTCGATCCCGCTCGAGGCCCTGCAGCGGCGCGACGGCGCGACCGTCGTCTACCGCCTGAAGGCGAGCCTGCCGCCGCAGGAGATCGACAAGGCCCGCGAGGCCCTCGACGGCCGCAGCAAATTCGTCTGGCTGTCCGAGAATTGGAAGGATTATTTCGAGCCGGTGCCGGTGAACGCCGGGATCGCGACCCTCGAGCGGGTCGAGATCACGACCGGCCTGCGCGCCGGCGACCAGGTGGCCCTCGAGGACGTGACCCGCAAGAAGGTCGAGAAGGACGACGAGAACAACTAGCGCCAGACCCTTGGGGGAACGAGCCATGCGAATCATCGAAACCAGGGGCCTGGAGAAGGTCTACGGCAGCAACAACAGCGCGGTCCACGCCCTGCGCGGCGTCGACCTCGACATCGAGAGCGGCGAGTTCGTGGCTCTGATCGGCCCCTCGGGCTCCGGCAAGAGCACGCTGATGTCGATCCTCGGCTGCCTCGACGTCCCCACCGGCGGCACCTACGCCCTCGACGGCCGGCAGGTCGAGGGCCTCACCGGCGCGGACCTCGCGGCGATCCGCAACGAGAAGATCGGCTTCATCTTCCAGCAGTACAACCTGCTGCCGAAGGCGACGATCCTGCGCAACGTCGAGCTGCCGATGCTCTACGCCGGCGTGCCGCGCCGGGAGCGCCGGGAGCGCGCGCTCGAGCTGCTCGCCAAGGTGGGGATTCCGGACAAGGCCGGCGTGCTGCCCGGCCAGCTCTCCGGCGGCCAGCGCCAGCGCGTGGCGATCGCCCGCGCCCTCGCCAACCGGCCGGCCTTGCTGCTCGCCGACGAGCCCACTGGCGCCCTCGACACCAAGACCGGCGAGGAGGTGCTGGCGCTGTTCCGCGAGCTCCACGCCCAGGGCAACACCGTCGTGCTGGTGACCCATGATCCGGGGATCGCCGCCCGCGCCGAACGCCGCGTCGAGCTGCGCGACGGCCTGCTCCTCCGCGACTGGAAGGAGGAGGCGGCATGAACACCAGCGGCGCCTTCCGCGAGCGCCTGCTCGAGTCCTGGATCGAGCTGCGCGCCAATCCCGGCCGCTCCTTCCTCCAGGCCCTGGGGGTGATGCTGGGCGTCGCCTCGGTGCTCGGCGGCTTCTCGATCTCGGACAGCCAGCGGCAGCAGGCGGAGCGGCTCTTCGCCCGCCTCGGCGGCATCGACAAGCTCAACGTCCTGCCCACCGACACCGTCTACCAGGGGACGCCGAGCGCCCTGCGCAGCGCCAACCTCGGCCTGCGCCTGGAAGACGCGGTCGAGGGGGGAAACCTGGCCTCCGCCAAGGCGGTCGAGGGCACCAGCGTGCTCAAGTCTGCCCACGCGCGGGTGCGCTCGGAGTGGGCCGACCAGGAGCGCGAGATCAACGGCATCGGCGCCGACTACGTCCCCCTGAACGGTTACGAGATCGAGCAGGGGCGCGGTTTCTCGGCCCACGAGTACGCCACCGGCGCGCCGGTCGCCGTGCTCGGCGCCGAGGCGGCCGGCGTCTTCTTTCCCACCGGCGAGATCGTCGGCAAGCCCATCCGCGTCGGCGACGTGCCGGTGACGGTGATCGGCGTCTTCGCGGAGAAAAGCTTCCACTTCCAGGAAGGGCGGCAGAACGTCTTCGCCTGGCGCAACAAGATCGTGGCGGTCCCCTCCGCGCTGATCGCCGCGCGCATGGAAGGCGACGCCTACCACCGCGTCGACCGCGTCACCTTCCGCATCCCCAACCTGGAGGCGATGGCCGACTTCTCCCGCGAGCTGACCTCGCTGGTCGGCGCCAATCACCGGTTGCAGCAGGACTTCCGTCTCGACGACGTCTACAAGCGCCAGGAGCGCCAGCGCAGCCAGGGGGACGTCTACAACATCATCTTCATGCTCTCGGGGGTGCTGGCGCTGATCGGCGGCGGCATGGTCAACGTCAACATCCAGCTCGCCTCGCTCAAGGAGAGGGTGCGCGAGGTGGGGGTCAAGATGGCGATCGGCGCCCCGGGGAGCGAGATCTTCAAGGGCTTCATGACCGAGGCGCTGCTGCTCACCCTGCTCGGCAGCGCGGCCGGCTACATCGTCGGCATCGCCTTCTCCTGGGTGATCACGAAATCGATCGGCGTGCCGCTGTCGATCGCGCCGATGAGCTTCCTCTGGGCCACCCTACTGGCCGTCGTCTTCGGCTTCCTGTTCGCGCTCTACCCGGCCGCCAAGGCCAGCCGGCAGTCGCCGATGGAGGCGTTGCGCTATGAGTGACCTGACGGGCAACGCTCTCACCTTCGCTCCGAGCCCGATGACGAATGTCGCGGTGGGCACCCGCCGCCGCCGCGGACTCGGCGTCCGCCTCGCCCTAGTCTGGGAGGTCGTCACCGGCGGCCTGATCGAGCTCTGGGCGCACAAGCTGCGCTCGATGCTCACCCTGACCCTGCTGATGCTCGGCGTCTTCGCCCTGGTGGTGATGACCTCGGTGCTCGACGGCATCAAGGACAGTGTCTCCACCGGTTTCGCCGGCATGAGCTGGGACGGCACGCTGGTGCTCGCTCCCAAGGCCGCCAAGACCTCCGAGGAGCAGAAGCGCTTCGCGATGAGCACCGGCCTGCGCTACGAGGATCTGGCGCGCGTGGCCGTGCCGCACCCCAAGGTGCTGGGGTTCTCCCCGCGCGCCGTCAAGCGGAGCGTGGTGCAGGTAGCCGGCGGCGGCGAGCGCGTCTTCGTCAACGGCGTCAGTGCCGACTATTCATTTTTGATGGACCGTCCGGTCGGCCTCGGCCGCGGCCTCACCGCCGACGACCAGCGGCGCCACTCGACGGTGGCCGTGGTGGGAGCGACCCTCGCCTCGAAGCTGTTCGGCGGCAGCGACCCGGTGGGCAAGGACGTCGTGGTCGAAGGCGTCCCCTACCGCATCGTCGGCGTGCTGGCGGGCGGGCAGATCTTCAACCAGGAGATCTACCAGGACGCCAACGGCGTCCTGATCCCGCTCGAGACCTACATGGACCGCATGGACACCGACCACCAGCTCACCCAGATCTCGGTGAAGCTGAAATCGAAACGGGACCTCGACGAGGTCTCCGCCGTAATGGTTGCCCGCGCCCGGCAGGCCCACCACGGGATCGAGGACGTGGAGGTCAAGAACCTCGACGCCGAGCTGGCCCGCGCCTCGGGGAACTTCGAGAGCCAGATGCACGGCTGGGCCGTGGTGCTGTTCAGCCTCGCCGGCACGGTGCTGCTGGTGGGTGGGGTGGGGGTGCTGTCGGTGATGCTGATCTCGTTCTCCGACCGGCGCTACGAGATCGGGCTGCGCAAGGCGATCGGCGCCAACGACGGCCAGATTCTGATGCAGTTCCTGCTCGAGGCCCTGGTCCTGGCGGCGCTCGGCGCCTCGGTCGGCACGATGGCGGGCAGCGCCCTCTGCCGCGCCCTCTCCGACAAGTTCCCCTGGGGCCTGGTGGTCAACCCCTACGGCCTCGCCGCCGCCTGGGGGATCGCCCTCGTCCTCGCCGTCGGCTTCGGCCTGTATCCGGCGATTCGGGCGGCACGGCTGTCGCCGATGGAGGCGATGCGGTAGGGAAGGGCCGGCTTCACCGCTGGAGAATGCCGCCCCTTCGGGGCTGACCCTCACTCCCCCAACCCCCTCTCTCCCGGCCTCCCCCCCGACCGCCGGGAGAGAGGGGGCTTTAAGAGCTCACTCCGACTAACTTCTCCCTCTTCTCCCGGCGGAAGGGGGGGAGGCCGGGAGAAGAGGGCCGGGGTGATGAGGGCCAACGGCTCGGTAACACGAAATCCGAGCCAGCGGAACCAAAGCCGCCGTTACCCCACCCCATCCGGCCGGTTCCGCCCATAGGACTCGTGAGCGCCGACCAGCTCGCCGGCCGCGATGGCGGCCATCAGGGAGATCTCGCCGCCGAGCAGGAAGGCGGCGGCGATCTCGGCGAGCCGGGGGGCCTTCCCCGTTCCCAGGCAGTCCATCATGTTCAGGCACTCGCGCGCCGTCCCCAGGCTGGTGCCGCCGCCGACGGTGGCCACGGTCAGCGAGGGCAGGGTCACCGTGGCGAACAGCTCTCCCTCGTCCCCCACCTCGAACTGGGTGATGCCGACCGCCGAGTTGGCGAGGTTGGCGACGTCCTGGCCGCAGGCGATGAAGAGGGCGGCGAGACCGTTGGCGTAATGGGCGTTGCAGGTGGTGGCGCCCTCGTGGAACTGGCCGACCACGTTGGAATGCCAGAGGTCGAGCACCCGCTCCGCGGTGGTCCCCAGATAGGAGCGCACGATACGCGCCGGCAGCCGGACGCCCGCCACCACCTTCTTCCCCTTGCCGCCGAGGAAGAGCGAGGAGCTGGCGTGCTTCTCCGAGTCGCCGGCGCTGAAGAGATAGAACCGCCGCGCCGCGCTGTTGTCGACCAGCCAGCGGCAGGCGCGGTCGGTGGCGCGGGCGATCATGTTCATGCCGCCGGCGTCGCCGGTGGAATAGCAGAAGTGGACCATCACCCGGCGGCCCACCGGCAGGGGCTCGAGGCGCAGCAGCCGGCCATGGCGAGTGGTCGACTCGGCCTCGGCGCGCAGGGCTTCGAAGTGCTCGGGGAGCCCGCGCGCGAAATCGGCCGCCTCGGCGACCTCGTCGAAGAGGAAGACCGGAGTCATCCGGTTCTCGTCGACGTAGAGCCGGACGCTCGCCCCTCCCGAGCGGGTGATCGCCATCGCCCCCCGTTCGTACGACCGCACCAGCGCCCCCTCGGTGGTGGCCATCGGCACGAAAAAGAGGCCGTCCGCGTATTCGCCACGGACGAGCAGCGGCCCGGCGACGCCGAGCGGCACCTGCGCCGCCCCGATCGGGTTCTCGACGTTGCCGCGCATCTCCTCGGCCGGAAAGCCGAAGGCGCCCACCTGCGTCAGCGACGCGCCGGTGCGCTCCTCCATCCAGCGGCGGCGGGCCGTCAGGGCCTCCTCCGAGTATCCCAGCTCGGTGAAACGGGGGATCAGGTCGGCCATCGATACCTCTTTTTAAAAGATCTTGGAGGAAGTCATAGTAGCGCGGTTCAAGACAGATTTCAGACAACTCTCAGGCTCCTCACAGGCACCAGGGCCTCCCGTGGCACCAGAGTCGTGCTGTCCGGCGGCAGTCTCGCCGCCGGGCGGACAGGGAGCTCGAACATCATGATGACTTTGCGTTTCTGGACTCGAATCCTCTGTGTGGCGGCGCTGCTCGGGGCGGTCCCCGCGGTGCGCGCGCAGGACGAAGTGCCGCTGAGCCTGGACGACGAATATGCCGCGATGGCCGCGAGAATGCCCGGCTTCGGCGGGCTCTACCTCGACGAGCGCGGCACCACCCATGTCTATCTTCAGGACGTCACCCGCGCCGGCGAGATGCTGGGCTTAAGCGACCGCGTGGTGTTCGAGCGCGGCGACTACGATTTCCGCGACCTCCAGGCCTGGAAAGACCAGGTGCGGCCGGAGCTCTCTGTGGCGGGAGCGGTGTTCCTCGACATCGACGAGCGGCGCAACCGCCTGGTCTTCGGGGTGGAGCGCGAGGCGATCGACCGCTTCACCGAGGAGCTGCAGAGATACCTGCGCGACACCCGGGTGCCGCCCGAGGCGGTGATCGTCCAGGCCGCCGAGCCCATCCAGCCGGTGGCTCTGCTCACCGACACGATCCGGCCGGTCCCCGGCGGCGTGCAGATCAGCGTGCGGCTCAACAGCTCCAGCATCGGTTTCTGCACTCTGGGCACCAACGCCGTCCGCGCCGGCGTCAAGGGCTTCATCACCGCCTCGCACTGCACGCCGACGAGCGGCTTCGTCGACGGCTCGACCTTCGCACAGAGCACGCTTGGATTCCCGATTGGCGTCGAGACCGTCGATCCGCCGTTCTTCCTCGGCGGCTCCTGCCCCTCGGGGCGGCGGTGTCGGCGCTCCGATACGGCGTTTTTCGCCTACAACTCCGCCAGTCTTTCCGCGGGTGGGAAGATCGCCAATCCCCTCTTCTGGGGCGTGAGCTCCGGCACCCTTCAGATCAGTCCGGCCATACCGCGCCTGCCGGTGGGCGGATTCCTGTTCGGCAACCTGCCTTCCGGCACATTGGTCTTCAAGGTCGGCTCTACGACGGGAGGCACCATGGGATCGGTGAACTGTACCTGCGTCGACGTCAACGACAGTACATCGACCATCACCCAGCTCTGCCAGGACATCGCGGGGGCCCGCGCGGGTTCGGGAGACAGCGGCTCGCCGGTTTTCGTCCAGAGTGGCGGGGTAGCGACTCTGGCGGGCATCGTGTGGGGCGCCGACAGCAGTACCTACGTCTATAGCCCTTGGAGCTTCGTTTTCACAGAGCTCGGCGGGCCGAACCCCTCGGCGCCGTAAGCGGCCGCGGTCTCCACGGCCCACCCGGCAACGGGCGCGGGGCCGGAGCGTTCGGGTCGGTTAGACTGTTTTGTGCATGTCTGACCGTTATCGCTTCGGCCCCTTTGATCTCAACGCCGCCGAGCACGACCTGCGGGCCCAGGGAAAGCCGGTGGCGCTCACCCGGCGGGCCTTCGACACGCTGCTCTACCTCGTACGCCATCCCGGCCGCCTGGTCACCCGCGACGAGCTGATCGCCGCCGTATGGGGCGAGACGATCGTCGAGGAAGGCAACCTCCACTGGACCATCAGCGCCGTCCGCAAGGCCCTTGCCCAGGAATCTACCGAGACCTGGATCGAGACCGTCCGCGGCCTCGGCTACCGGTTCCTCGGCACGGTCGAGGCGCCCGGGAAGGATGCGGAGGATGCGGAGGATGCCGTGCCGGAAATCCTGCCGTCGGCTCCGGCGGCTCCAGATCTCGTCGCTCCCGGGCGCCGTCCCTGGCGGCTCTGGCTGGCCGCCGCGCTCGCGGCCGCCCTGCTCGCGACGGGAGCCTGGATCGCCGGCCGGCCCGACAGCGCCTCGGCGTCCAGGCGGCCCGGCGTCGCCGTGGTCGGCCTCCGCAACCTCTCGCCTGGCGGCGTGGGCGGTTGGGTAGGCACGGCGCTGACCGAGATCCTCACCACCGATCTCGGCCAGGGCGGATCGATCCGTACCGTTCCCGGCGACGAGGTCGTCAGCATGCGGCGCGACCTCGGATTGCGTCCGGACTCCCCTCTGGGCACCGCCGAGCTGGCTCGGATCCAGCGCCGGCTCGGCAGCGAGTGGGTGCTGGCGGGCTCCTACGTGCTGCTCGCGGGCCAGGACCGGCCGCTGCGGGTCGACCTCCTGCTGCGCCGCGCCGGGACCGGAGAGACCCGCGCCGCGATCAGCCGGCGCGGCCGGGCGGAGGATCTCTTCGCGCTCGCCGACTCGCTGACCGGCGAGCTTCGTCAGGCGCTCGGAGGATCACCGGTGGAGGAGACGGGCGCCGGGGCGCGCGGCGCGCTGCCCGCCGCCGTGGAGGCCCAGCGGCTCTATGCCGAGGGATTGGAGCGGCTCCAGCGCCGCGACGCCGTGAACGCCGCCGAGCGGCTGGAGGGGGCGGTCCGCGCCGATCCCGGCTTCCCCGGCGGCTGGCTCGCCCTGGCCCAGGCCTACGAGCTGCTGGGCGCCGAGCGCCGGGCCGAGGAGGCCGCCCTGAAAGCCGCGCAGAGCTCGAACGGATTGCCGGAGATCCAGCGGCTGACCGTCGAGGCCACTTATCTCCGCATCGCCCGCCGGCGGCCGGAGGCGGTCGATCGCATGCGCCGCGCGTACGAGCTGTCGCGGCACGAGCTCGCGGCCGGCCTCGCGCTGGGCGAGACCCAGAGGAAGGCCGGGCAGAACCGGGAAGCCCTGGCGACGCTCGCCGAGTTGCGCCGGGAGCACCCCGCGGAGCGCGGCGACGCCCGTCTCGCCATGCTCGAGGCGGATGCCTATGACGGCTTGGAGGATTACCGTAGCGAGAAGACCGCCGCCGAGCACGCCCTCGCCGCCGCCCGGAGCCGTGGGATGGTCCAGGTCGAGGTGCGCGCTCTGCTCCTGCTGGCGATCGCGCGCCGCCGCGCGGGCTCCGCCGCCGACTGCGGCCCGGCGCTCGGCGATCTCGCGCTGGCCAAGCGTCAGGCCGAGGCGACCGGCGACCGTTTCCTCCTCGGCAGCGTCCTCCAGGGCCTCGGCTCCGTCCTCATCCGATGTGAGGATCCGGCCGGCTCCGAACAGGCCTACCGGCAAGCGATCGGCCTCTATCAGGAGATCGGAGCCCTGGGCATGCTCCCGGCTCTGCTCTACAACCTCGGCAACAGCCGGCTCAACGCCGGTGACCTGTTCGGGGCGGACAGCCTGATGCGCGAGGCGCTCGACAGTTGCAACGTGCAGACGACCACCTGCCCGGAGCGCTTCCTCACCGCCATCGGCGCCAACCGTCTCCACCGCGGCGAGCTGGCCGAGGCCCGCCGGATGATCGATCAGGGGATCCAGCGCAACCTCAAGGCCGGCAACCGCAATCGCGTCGCCGAGGCCCGGGGTTTCCTGCCCGAGCTCGCCTTCTGGAGCGGCGACCTGGCGCAGGCGGTCGAGCTGCAACGTCAGGTCCTGGCGCTGCGGCGGGAGATCGGCGTCGAGGGGGGCATCGCCTGGGCCGAGTCCGATCTCGCGAGCTCGCTGGCCGAGGCCGGGCAGGGTGCCGAGGCGCGGGAGTCCGGGCGTCTGGCGGTCGCCATGGCCGTCCGGCAAGGCGAGCCATCCCTCGAAGCCTGCTCACGCGCCAGCCTCGCGCTCGCCGACCTCGTGGCGGGAGATCTCACGGCGGCGGACCGCGAGAGCGCCCGCGCGCTCGCCATCCTGCACCCGCCGGGCCGGCCCTTCTGCTCGTTCACGGTCCTGCGGGTCCGGACCCAGGTGCTTCTCGCCCACGG
>JBDSHF010000265.1:0-2720 GCA_039918595.1 Thermoanaerobaculia bacterium | reverse complement strand
GCCTCCTGGCCCGCGAGCGCGTTCGCGATGTACTCGCGCGTCTGGCCCGGCTCCGGAACCGCGGTGAACCACAGCTCCCAGAGCTTGCCGTCGGCCGCGGCACTGAGCAGCTCATCCTGGTGTTGATAGGCCAGAGGCTCCAATCGGATGCCGTGGCCCTCCAGCGTTATCGGATGGGGTTTGTTCATGTCTCCGTTGAGAGTACCAAACCGCCTCTTTGCCGCCTAATCGCTTGCCGGCTCCGAAGCTCTCTGTCGATATAGACTTCGGAGCTCATGATATGCCTGCCACGACGAACCGAGTGACGCCATGATGGTTCATTTCCTCGATGGCACGTACGAGCTGTTCCGCCATTACTATGGCCGGCGGCACTTCGAGAAGGGTAAAAATGCACCGTTCGGGGCCGTGACCGGCGTGCTGCATACGGTGTTGGAAATGATCGAGAAGGGGGCGACGCACCTCGGCGTGGCGACCGACCACGTCATCGAGTCGTTCCGGAACCGTCTCTGGCCCGGCTACAAGACGGCGCAGGGAGTCGAGCGCGCGCTCCTCGCGCAGTTCCACCCGCTGGAAGAGGCCCTCGCCGCCATGGGCATCGCCGTCTGGCCCATGGTCGAGCTCGAGGCGGACGACGCGCTCGCCTCCGCCGCCCGTATCGCCGCGGCCGACGAAAGAGTACAGAAGGTCTGCATCTGGACACCCGACAAGGATCTGGCGCAGTGCGTCCGCGAGGACAGGGTGGTACAGGTCGACCGCCGGGGGAACAGGATCTTCACGGCGGAAGGAGTCCGCGAGAAGTTCGGGGTCGCGCCCGTCCTGATCCCCGATTTTCTCGCTCTCGTCGGCGACGCGGCGGACGGTTATCCAGGCATTCCCGGAATCGGTCCCAAGACGGCGGCACGGCTCCTCAACCGCTATGGCACCCTCGAGAGCTTCCCTCCCGGCGCCTTGCGGGACCGCGATCTGGCGCTGCGGTTCAAGGACCTGGCGACGCTTCGGACCGACGCACCCCTCTTCCGCGATGTCGACGAGCTGCGTTGGCGCGGCCCCACCCCTGCCTTCGCTGCGTACGCAGAGCGGCTCGGAGACGCTCGCCTGCTGCAGCGCTGCCTCAGCGCCCCCGGTTGCGTAGAGATGTTCTGTGATCCCATCCAGCCGCCCCACCCGCAGACCCCGAGCCAGAAAACCAGCTTGCTGGTATGATGGCCCCATGAAGACAACGCTCGACCTGCCCGATGACTTGGTGCGCGCGGTGAAGATGCGTGCCGTCGAGGAGGACAGAAAGCTCAAAGACGTGATGGCCGACCTCCTGAGGCGCGGCCTTAAACAGAAGCAGGGTGCATCCGCGACGGTCCGTAGACGCATCAAGCTGCCGCTCGTCAAGTGTGCTCACGAGGCCCCACCCGGCGAGGAGATGACTCCCGAGCGCGTGGCGGAGGTGCTGCTCGAAGAGGAAGCCGGAGGAGTCCGTGGTTCTCTGCGATAGCAACGTCTGGCTTGCCCTGGCTCTGTCCAAGCACTCCCTTCATACCGTCGCACGCGAGTGGCTGGAAACGATCGAGGAGCCGGCTTCGGTTTCTTTTGTCGCGCGACTCAGCAGTCCTTTCTCCGGCTGCTCGCCAATGCCTCGGTCTTGGGCCCGTATGGGAATCCGCCACTTACGAACCGTGAGGCGTGGTCAGCCTACGAGGCATTCCTCGCTGACGACCGGATCGCCTTCCGGGCAGACGAGCCGGTAGGAGTAGATCGCTCCTGGAAGGGCTTTGTAGTGCGTGGGACCGCCTCACCAAAGCTCTGGACCTCGCCTGGCACCTCGCCTAGAGCGCGGTGCTTCTTGGGACGGGTTCAGCTCACTCAAAACACCGGCTGGTGCTCGCGGCTCGCATGCCACAACGCAAGCACATGAAGAGTTCCGTTTTCAGCCTTGTAGTAGATGAAGCACCCGACACGACCGAGAAAGAGGCGCCGGACGCCTGGAGCTCGGGAGCCTTCATACTTCGCTCCGATTCCCGGCTGCTCGGCCAGAAGGGCGACGGCTTCACCGAAGTCCGCGCCGATAGCCCCGGGAGCGGCAGGGCGATTCTCTGCCCACCACTCGGCCGCCTTGCGAACTTGGCTTGCTGCTCGAGAGGAAATCTTGATCTGAAGTGCCATGCTCAGTCGTTCTTCGGCAACGACTGCAGCAACTCTTCAAGAGTGACGTACTCACCCCGCTCGATCTCGGCCATGGCCGCCAGGAGCTCGTTCTCCTGAGTCTCCGTGAGCGAGAAGCTTTCGTCAGCTCCGCGAGTGACGACCGCGACGACCGCTCCCTCCGTGAGGGAGACACCTTCCACGACGATCTTCCCATTGACGACGGTTCCGGTTGCGACTTGCATGCCCCCAATAGTACCCCGAAACGCCTCCTTCTGGAGGTGCCTACCCCTCAAAAACCCCGCGGACCTCTACCGTCGAGAAGCCCTGGTGTTTGGTCACGATCACCTGCTGGGCGAACTCGTCTCGCAGCTCGGGGATATGGGTGATGATGCCGACCATCCGGCCGCCCACCCCCAGCCCCTGGAGGGTCTCGGAGACCAGCGCGAGAGTGTCGGGATCGAGGGTGCCGAAACCCTCGTCGATGAACAGGCTGTCGAGGTTTACCGCGCCGACGGCACGCTGAACCTGATCGCTGAGCTCCAGGGCGAGCGCCAGCGAGGTTAGAAAGGTTTCTCCTCCGCTCA